>NZ_JAHLEM010000392.1 GCF_018883605.1 Streptomyces niphimycinicus
CTCGGCCGCCCCCGCCGCGCCGTCCGGAGCCGCGGACGCGGGCCCGCCCCCCGAGGCGGCGGCGTACCGGGAGCCCGAGCCTCCGCGGGTCGCGCTGGAGGACGACATGCCGGCCGAGGACGACCCGGACCTGGACGACACCGCGCTGAGCGGGCACGACCTGATCGTTCGCGAGCTCGGTGCCACGGTGATCGAAGAGATCGTCAACGAGTAGGAGGCGTGGGCCCCGCACCCATGCCCTATGTAGCCGTGTCTCCTCCGTACGGCGTAGAGCAGGGCGCTCGGGGAGCACGTAGGCTCGGGCTATCGAAGAGAACGACTGTCGAGCGCCAGGAGCGAAGCCGTGATCCCCGGTGGTGGCCAGCCGAATATGCAGCAGTTGCTGCAACAGGCTCAGAAGATGCAGCAGGACCTCGCCGCGGCCCAGGAGGAGCTGGCCCGGACTCATGTCGAGGGTTCCGCGGGCGGTGGCCTGGTGAAGGCGACCGTGACCGGTTCCGGTGAGTTGCAGGGCCTGGTCATCGACCCCAAGGCCGTGGATCCTGAGGACACGGAGACCCTCGCGGATCTGGTCGTCGCGGCCGTCCGCGACGCCAATAACGCCGCGCAGGAGCTCCAGCAGCAGAAGCTCGGCCCGCTGGCCCAGGGGCTGGGCGGTATGCCCGGGCTCCCGTTCTGATCCTCGGGTCCCTCGGGTCTTCTGGGTCCCTCGGGTCTCCTGGGTTCCGTGGGTCTCCCGGATTCCGGGGGTCTCCCGGGTCCCCTGGTCCTCGGGATTCCGGATCCTCGGTTTCTCGGTTCCTTGGGTTTTCGGGTCCCCGGGCTCTCCAATCTCATAGGGTTCCGTAATCCCACCGGGTCCCCAGGGTCCCCAGGGTCCCCCGGGCTCCCCGGGGCCCACCCGGCTCCCGGGGCCCGGCCACGGGACCACGGCGGCCCCGGCAGTGAGGGTGCGGCGCAACCGAATATTCATATGCAGTACAGCCACCGCGCGGCGGCGCGAGATTGGATGAAGGCGTGTACGAGGGCGTGGTCCAGGACCTCATCGACGAGTTGGGCAGGCTGCCCGGCGTCGGTCCCAAGAGCGCGCAGCGGATCGCCTTCCACATCCTCCAGTCCGAGCCCACCGATGTCCGCCGCCTCGCGCATGCGTTGACCCAGGTCAAGGAGAAGGTGCGGTTCTGCGCGGTGTGCGGGAACGTCGCCGAGGCCGAGCAGTGCCGCGTCTGCCAGGACCCCCGCCGCGACCCCGCGATCATCTGCGTGGTCGAGGAGCCGAAGGACGTCGTCGCGATCGAGCGGACGCGTGAGTTCCGAGGCCGCTATCACGTGCTCGGCGGGGCGATCAGCCCCATCGAGGGCGTGGGCCCGGACGATCTGCGGATCAGGGAACTGCTGGGGCGGCTCGCGGACGGGACGGTCACGGAGCTGATCCTGGCCACCGATCCGAATCTGGAGGGCGAAGCCACCGCCACGTACCTCGCGCGCATGATCAAGCCCATGGGTTTGAAGGTCACTCGCCTGGCCAGCGGCCTCCCTGTCGGTGGAGACCTGGAGTACGCCGACGAGGTCACGCTGGGTCGTGCCTTCGAAGGGAGAAGACTTCTCGATGTCTGACGCAACGCTGCACGACGCCCACCCGGACCCGGACGACTTCGCGGTCCAGATCTCCGACCAGATCGAGAGCTTCATCGTCGCGGTCACCGAAGTCGCCAAGGGGGACGAGCCGGACAGCGCTGTACCGTTTCTGCTCCTCGAGCTGTCCCAGTTGCTCCTCGCGGGCGGCCGGCTCGGCGCGCACGAGGACTTCGTTCCGGACGAGCGGTACGAACCGGACGTCGGCCCGGAGCCGGACGTCGACGAGCTGCGTGAGCGCTTCGCCGTGCTGCTGGAGCCGGTGGACATCTACTCGGAGGTCTTCGACCCGTACGTGCCGCGCAGCCAGCCCGTCGCCTGCCGGATCTCCGACGATCTCGCCGGGATCGTCACCGATCTGCGGCACGGAATGGCGCACTACCGCGAGGGCCGGATCAGCGAGGCGCTGTGGTGGTGGCAGTTCTCGTACCTCTCCAACTGGGGGACGACCGCGTCGGCGGCCCTGCGCGCGTTGCAGTCGCTGGTCGCGCACGTACGG
This sequence comes from Streptomyces niphimycinicus, assembly GCF_018883605.1. Lineage (GTDB taxonomy): Bacteria > Actinomycetota > Actinomycetes > Streptomycetales > Streptomycetaceae > Streptomyces > Streptomyces niphimycinicus. The sequence goes on from NZ_JAHLEM010000392.1 coordinate 2,135, forward strand.
CTGGACAGCCCGCTGGACGAGCTGGACGGCCTGGACACGGACAGCAACGCGGGCGGTGACGAGGAGCTCGCGGAGGAGGCCGGCCGGGTCATGGCGGCGGAGATCGCGGGACCGCTCGGTCTGCGCTCGGGGCCGCGCTGACCGGTGCCCGGGGCGGCGCTGACCGGTGCCCGGGGCGGTCAGCGGGAAGATCCGAGTTGGCCCGCAGGGTTCGGTCCGAACCCGTCCGAGCCTGTGAGCTGGGTTACGTTCCCGTGTGCTTCGGCGGCGAGCGGGAAGGGTTCGTCGCTGAGCGGGTGGGAGGGATGCGGGGAATCTCGCGGACGCATGGACGTATGCGGCGCGTGATGCCCCCTGTCTCCTTGCCCTCCTTGATCACTTTGTGAGGCATTCGTCTCGCTATGTGATATTGGGAGGGTAAATTCCGGCCGCTCGTTAAACTGAGCCGACCGCATTATTGAGAGCTGCGAGGAGCGCACGTGGGCCTTGTCGTGCAGAAGTACGGAGGCTCCTCCGTTGCCGATGCCGAAGGCATCAAGCGGGTCGCCAAGCGAATCGTGGAAGCCAAGAAGAACGGCCACCAGGTGGTCGTCGTGGTCTCCGCGATGGGCGACACGACGGACGAGCTGATCGATCTCGCCGAGCAGGTATCCCCGATTCCTACTGGGCGCGAGTTCGACATGCTGCTGACCGCGGGAGAGCGGATCTCCATGGCCTTGCTGGCGATGGCGATCAAAAACCTCGGTCACGAGGCGCTGTCGTTCACCGGCAGCCAGGCGGGAGTCATCACCGACGCGGTTCACAACAAAGCACGGATCATCGACGTCACGCCGGGCCGCATCCGCGACGCGCTGGAGCTCGGCGCGGTCGCGATCGTCGCGGGCTTCCAGGGCGTGTCCCAGAAGAGCAAGGACATCACCACCCTCGGCCGGGGTGGTTCGGACACCACCGCGGTCGCGCTGGCCGCGGCCCTGGACGCCGAGGTGTGCGAGATCTACACCGATGTGGACGGCGTGTTCACCGCCGATCCGCGCGTGGTGAAGAAGGCTCGCAAGATCAACGAGATTCCGTACGAGGACATGCTGGAGCTCGCCGCGAGCGGTTCCAAGGTGTTGCACCTGCGCTGCGTGGAGTACGCACGCCGGTACAACATCCCCATCCACGTACGGTCGTCTTTCTCCGGCCACCAGGGCACCTGGGTGCGCAACCGGCCGGAAGCGGGAGAAGGAGAAGAAGGCATGGAGCAGGCGATCATCTCCGGGGTCGCGCACGACACGTCCGAGGCCAAGGTCACGGTCGTCGGGGTGCCGGACAAGCCGGGTGAGGCCGCGGCCATCTTCCGTACCATCTCCGACGCCGAGATCAACATCGACATGGTGGTGCAGAACGTCTCCGCCGCGTCGACCGGGCTGACCGACATCTCCTTCACGCTGCCGAAGACGGACGGCCACCGGGCGATGGAGGCGCTGACCAAGTCGAAGTCGCTGATCGGCTTCGACTCGCTGCGCTACGACGACCAGATCGCGAAGATCTCCCTGATCGGTGCCGGAATGCGCACCAACCCGGGGGTCACCGCGACCTTCTTCGAGGCGCTGTCGAACGCCGGGGTCAACATCGAGCTGATCTCGACCTCCGAGATCCGCATCTCGGTCGTCACCCGCGCCGACGATGTGAAGGACGCGGTGGTGGCCGTGCACAGCGCCTTCGGCCTGGACAGCGACAGCGACGAAGCGGTGGTTTACGGAGGGACCGGCCGATGACCGGTCATGGCGGTGCCGCCGGGGGCGACAAGCCCACCCTCGCGGTCGTCGGTGCCACCGGCGCCGTCGGCACCGTCATGCTCTCGATCCTCTCGGAGCGTGCCGACATCTGGGGCGAGATCCGGCTGATCGCCTCGCCCCGCTCGGCCGGCCGGAAGCTGACCGTCCGGGGTGAGCAGGTCGAGGTCATCGCGCTGAGCGAGGAGGCGTTCGAGGGCGTCGACGTCGCGATGTTCGACGTACCGGACGAGATCTCGGCGCGGTGGGCGCCCATCGCGGCGAGCAAGGGCGCGGTGGCCGTCGACAACTCCGGCGCCTTCCGGATGGACCCCGATGTCCCCCTGGTGGTGCCGGAGGTGAACGCGCACGCGGCCCGGGTCCGGCCGCGCGGCATCATCTCCAACCCCAACTGCACCACCCTGTCGATGATCGTCGCGATGGGCGCGCTGCACGCCGAGTTCGGGCTGAGCGAGCTGATCGTCTCCTCGTACCAGGCGGTCTCCGGTGCGGGCCAGGAAGGCATCGACGCCCTGCGCGAGCAGCTCGCGCTGGTCGCCGGTACGGAGTTGGGCACCCACCCCGGGGACGTACGGCGGGCGGTGGGCGACACCGGGCCGTTCCCGGCGCCGATGGCGCTCAATGTGGTGCCGTTCGCCGGTTCGCTCAAGGAGGACGGCTGGTCCTCCGAGGAGCTCAAGGTGCGCGACGAGTCCCGCAAGATCCTGGGGCTGCCGGAGCTGAGGGTCACCGCGACCTGTGTCCGGGTGCCCGTGATCACCACGCATTCGCTGGCCGTGCACGCGCGGTTCGAGAACGAGGTGACGGTCGAGGCGGCGCACGAGATCCTGGCGGGCGCCCCCGGTGTGGTGCTCTGCGACAACCCGGCGGAGGGCGAATTCCCCACCCCCGCCGATGCCGTGGGCACCGACCCCACCTGGGTGGGCCGGGTGCGGCGGTCGCTGGACGACCCGAGGGCGCTGGAGCTGTTCGTCTGCGGCGACAACCTGCGCAAGGGCGCGGCGCTGAACACCGCGCAGATCGCGGAGGTCGTCGCGGCGGAGCTGGCGGGCGGGGCCGCCGCGAGGTGAGAGGGCCGCAGGGCCCGTCACGCCACCACGAGGCAGGACCGGCCACCAAGCAGGACCCCATACGAAGCAGGACCCCATACGAAGCAGGACCCAACGCGAAGCAGGACCCAACGCGAAGCAGGACCCAACGCGAAGCAGGACCCAACGCGAAGCAGGACCCAACGCGAAGCAGGACCCAACGCGAAGCAGGACCCAACGCGAAGCAGGGCTCGCCGTGAAGCAGGGCTCGCCGCCGGGTCACGATCCATGGTGAAGTGAGGGGCTTGGGCTGTCCTAAGGTGAGCGACCGTCTTAAAGTGACGTTTCACCAGTGCGTTGACCGGCAGATGTGAATATCCTGTGTGCCTGTCACTGGCCTGGACGAGCTGAGCTGGGCCGTTGACCTGATCGACGTATTCGCTCCCCGCCCGCTGCAACCGGCAGTAGGCGGGGAGCGTCTTTCCAGCCGCCCCTTAGTGGGCGCGGGGACAACTGGGGCATTGGGGAAGATTTGATGCGCATGGGGGCATTGAACGCATCGTCAAAAGCGGTGCCTCGCGCGTACAACCCTGACAGGGGGCGGCGTGTCCAACAGGCGTGGCAGAGGTATTCGGCATCGCAACAGTTCCAGGGCGCGGCGGCGCGGCGGTACGCCCCCCGCGTACGCCAAGTGGCATGCCGGTGATCGCGCCATGGCCGACGGCCCGCCCCGCGCACATCACAACAGGGCGCGAGGACACTGACGACGCGATGGCAGCGGGCACCACAGTCGATCACCTCACCGAGACCTACCGCGCCCATTACCGGTCGCTGCTCGGTCTCGCCGCGCTCCTTCTCGACGACACCGCGTCCTGCGAGGACGTCGTGCAGGAAGCGTTCATCCGTGTGCACTCGGCGCGCAAGAGAGTCCGGGATCCCGAGAAGACCCTTGCCTATCTGCGGCAGACGGTCGTCAATCTCTCCCGCTCCGCGCTGCGCCGGCGCATCCTCGGGCTGAAGCTGCTCTCCAAGCCGATGCCCGATATGGCAAGTGCCGAGGAAGGGGCGTACGAACAGCTTGAACGCGATCAACTGATCAAGGCGATGAGGGGACTTCAGCGCCGTCAGCGCGAGGTCCTCGTGCTGCGCTACTTCGCCGATATGACCGAGGCCCAGGTGGCCGAGACGCTGGGCATATCGCTCGGCTCGGTCAAGGCGTACGGCTCGCGTGGCATCGCGGCGCTCCGCGTCGCCATGGAGGCTCCGGCATGAACCACAACACACATACGCCGGACCCGGACGAACCCGGGCGGCGGACGGGCCATGAGCCCGAATCCCGAGAACCAGTGGAGTCGGTGGAGCCGACGGAGCCGACGGAGTCCACGCGGCCGATGGAGTCGGTGAAGCCGACGGAGTCTGCGGAGGCCAGTGAGTCTGCGGAGGCCGGTGAGTCCACGGAGGCCGGTGAGTCCGCGGAGGCCGGTGAGTCCGCGGAGGCCGGTGAGTCCGCGGAGGCCGGTGAGTCCGCGGAGGCCGGTGAGTCCACGGAGTCTGCGGATTCCACGGGAGCCAAGGAGTCCGGCGGGTCTGCGGCGGCCGGGAAGTCCGGCGGGTCGGCCGGGGCCGCCACGTCCGCCCCGTCCGGGCAGGGGCGGGTGACGCCCCTGACGCCCATCCGTATTCAGCTCGACGACGACGGGCCCGGCGGTGAGGACGAGGGGGCGCTGCGGCGGCTGCTGCACCGCGCCGTCGCCGATCTCGAACCGTCCTCCGACTCCCTCGACCATCTGCGGCGCGCCGTGCCCGCCCGCCGCGCGCGGCGGCGTCAGGCTCTGGTCGGGGCCGCGGCCGCGGCGGTGCTCGGCTGCGCGGCCGTACCGGCGCTGGTACACGTCGCGACCACCAGCAACGGCGCGGACGAACGCCCGGCCAATGCCGCCAGCAGCCACCGCACCCCTGAGACCAGCGGCGGCCGGCACGGCGGGGGCAGTGGCGGCAAGGGCTCCGACGGGCCCGCCGACACGGTCGAGCAGGACAAGGGCGACAAGGACAAGGACAAGGGGAAGGGCAAGCCGCCGAAGGGCGAGGAGGAGGACGGCCCCGGCGGCGGTACAGCCCCCGATCCCTCCAACACGCTGAACGCCACCTCCCCCACCTGTAGCCGCGCCCAGCTCACCAGCGGTGGCGCCGGATCGGTCGGGACGGCCGACGCCGAGGGGCGGGTCTACGGCTCGTTCCGCGTCGCGAACATCTCGGACAGCGCCTGCACGGTCGAGGGCAGCGGCTCGGTGGGCGCGAGCGCCCAGGGCGGTGCGGACGCCGCGCGGATCCTCGTCGTCGACCACACGGCGGGCGACGCGGCGGCAGGGCTGCCCGATCCCTCCCTCCAGCCGGGCACGCTCATCCTCAAGCCCGGCCAGGCGTACGAGGTCAAGTTCGCCTGGATCCCGGCGGCGGGTGGCGGCACCAGCGGCTGCTCCACCACCGGCACACCGACCCCCGATCCGTCCACCGACCCGGCCCAGGACGGGCCGCAGGACAACCCCAGCTCGGGCGAGCCGGGCGGCGGCGGTGGCGGCGGTGAGCCGCAGGACGCGAGCGTCCTGGTCAGCCACACACCGGAGGCGGGCGACCCGGCCGCGGCGAGTGTGACGATCAGCGGCGCCTGCGCCGGAACGATCTACCGCACCGGCCTGCTGGCGTCCCTCTAGACCTGTCGGCGTCCCTCTGGAGCTATGGGGCAGCGGCAGTCCGAGGAGCCGCCCCAGGGAGGCCACTGCGGCGCTCCCGACGCGCCGCGGCGGGATCCCGGGGCCGACGCGCGGGGGTCTGTGGGGCGGCCCCGCCGCCGGGACCCCGACGCGAGGCCCGTACCGTGGTGGTGTGTATCGGTTTCTGCTGACACCCCGCTGGTGGGTGATCAACGTGTTCACCCTGCTGGCGATCCCGGTCTGCCTCTTCATGGGGAGCTGGCAGCTCAGCCGCTTCGAGACCCGCGTCGACACGCATAACCAGCAGCAGGACGACGCGTCCCGCGAGCGGAAGGCCGCGGCCCGGCCGCTGAGCGACCTGCTGCCGGTCACCGCGCAGACCTCCGGGGAGCGGGCGACCGCCACCGGCCGATACGACACCACACATCAACTCCTCGTGCCCGACAGGCGGCTGGACGGCCGCGACGGCTTCTATGTGCTGACCCTGCTCCGCATGGACGCGGACGGGGACGTCGGCGGAGGCAAGGGCGCGGCCGACGGCAAGGCCGAGCCCGACGGCAAGGGCGGAGCCGGGGCCAAGGCGCTGCCCGTCGTCCGTGGCTGGCTCCCCGGCAACGCCGACGATCCCGCGGCCGCCGCCAAGGTGCCCGCACCCCCCTCCGGTGAGGTGACCGTCACAGGGGCCCTCCAGGCGTCCGAGCACCAGGGCGGCGACGGGGTGAGCGCGGCCGGTGGCCTCCCCCGCGGTCAGCTCGGCATGATCAGCGCCGCCTCCCTGGTCAACCTGGTGCCGTACCAGGTGTACGACGCCTGGGTGACCTCCGCCCAGGCTCCCGGGGCCCTGAAGCCGGTGCCGCCCACGGCGGCGGAGGGCACCGGGCTCGACATCAAGGCGTTCCAGAATCTGGGCTACACCGGTGAGTGGTTCGTCTTCGCGGGCTTCGTGATCTTCATGTGGTTCCGGCTGTTCCGCCGCGAGGCCGAGACGGCCCGCGATCTGGCCCTCGGCATCACACCGCCCGAGCCGACGGCTCCGACGGCGCCGGGTGCGGACCGGACCCCAGATGACGCCGAGCGAACTCGATCTCCAAGCGCAACTGCTTGATCCGCTCCTCGACGACCAGCGAGCCGTGCCCCGCGTCATAGCGGTAGACCTCATGCGGGGTGCCGCGCTGCTCGAGCCGCTCCACATAGTTGTCGATCTGCCGTATGGGGCAGCGGGGGTCGTTCAGCCCCGCCGAGATATAGACCGGCGCCCGCACCTGATCCACATAGGTCAGCGGGGACGACGCCTCGAACCGCTCCGGCACCTCCTCCGGGGTGCCGCCCAGCAGGGTGCGGTCCATCGACTTCAGGGCCTCCATCTCGTCGTGGTAGGCCGCCACATAGTCGGCGACCGGGACCGCGGCCAGCCCCAGCGCCCAGGAATCCGGCTGCGTCCCGACCCCCAGCAGCGTGAGATAGCCGCCCCAGGAACCGCCGGCCAGCACCAGCCGCTCGGGGTCGGCGAGCCCGGAGGCCACCGCCCACTCCCGCACGGCCGCGATGTCCTCCAGCTCGATCAGCCCGACCCGGTGCTTGAGCGCGTCCGTCCACGCCCGCCCGTACCCAGTGGAGCCGCGGTAGTTGACCCGCACCACGGCGAAGCCGTGGTCCACCCAGGCCGCGGGGCCCGCCGCGAAGGCGTCGCTGTCATGCCAGGTCGGCCCGCCGTGGATGTCGAAGACCGTCGGGAAGGGGCCCTCGCCCGCGGGCTTCTGCACCAGCGCGTGCACTCGCCCGCCGGGGCCGTCCACCCACGCGTCGCTGACCCGTACCGACTCCGGGGCCGCGAAACCGGGCGGGTCCAGCACCGTCCGCCCGCTCGTCGAGCGCACCTGGGGCGGCTTCTCGGCCGACGACCACAGGAACTCCACCGTGCCGTCCGGCCGCGCCGTGGCGCCCGAGATCGTGCCCGCCGGGGTCTCCAGGCGGGTCAGCTCGCCGGAGCCGAGGTCGTACCGCAGCAGCTCGCTGCGCGCCTGATGGCTGTGCTCGACCAGCAGCGCCGATCCGTCCGGGAACCAGTCCGCCCCGACGTCGCCGGGCAGATCGATCGCCAGCGCGGTCTCCACACCGGTGACCGGATCCCACACCATGGGCTCCCACCGGCCGCGCCGCTGGTGCCCGACCAGCAGCCGGGTGTCCCCCTCGACGGGCGCGAAGCCCATCACGGACAGGCCCAGCTCCTCGGTGCCGCCCTTGGTGTCGTCCAGCTCCGCGACGGCCGTCCCGTCCAGCCGCAGGACCCGGATCGCCGAGTGCATCGCGTCGCCGTGCTCGGTGTGCTCGATCGCGATCAGCGTCCCGTCATGGGAGAGATCGCCCACTCCCGCGGACTCGCGATGCCGGTAGATCTCCTCGGGCTCGCCACCCGGCCGCACCACATGGATGGTCGAGCCGTCCTCGTCGGTGGACCGCCCGACGATCGCCGTGCCGTCGCGGCCCAGCGCGAGCCCCGCGGGATAGGAGGGCTCCAGGCCGGGGGTCGCGGGCTCGTCGGCCGGGCCCCCGTCCCCCTCGCCGCCGCTGAACGGCTGACGCAGCCAGACCCCGAACTCATCGCCATCGGTGTCCGAGAACCACCAGATCCACCGGCCGTCCGGCGACAGCACCCCGTCGGTCGTCCCGTTCGGCCGGTCCGTGACCTGCCGCTGCGCACCGGTCGCCCGATCCCATGCGTACAGCTCGTATGTGCCCGTGGCGTTCGAGACGAACAGTGAGTGGTCCGGGGCTTCTTCCGCCCAGTCGGGCAGCCCCACTCGCGGCGCCCGGAAGCGCTTTTCCCAGTCCGGCATGGACTCCGTGCTCTCAGTCATGCTCACCATTCTGCGCCGCACCCCGACATGCGCGCTGGCGTCGCCCCGCGCCTGTGGATAACGTTCGCGGCGGGATGGACGGGGGCCCGTACACCGAGGGGGAGCTGATGGCCGACATAGCCGCGACAGTGGAGACATACTGGGCAACGGCCCAGGCCAGGGACTGGCGGGCGTTCGGTGCCACGCTCGCCGACGACGTCCGCTACGAACTGCCGCAGACCCGCGAGCGGGTGCTCGGCCGGGACGGTGTGGTCCGCTTCAACGCCGAGTACCTGGGCGAGTGGAGTCTGGAGGTCGAGCGCGTCATCGCCGACGGCGCGCAGGCGGTCTCCTGGGTGCGCTTCAGCGAGGACGAGGAGGAGACGCAGGCGATCAGCTTCTTCACCGCCTCGGCGGACGGCAGGATCCAGACCATCACCGACTTCTGGCCGGCGCCGTACGAGCCTCCGCGTGAGCGCGAGCAAATGGTCGAGCGCTTCTGAGTGCTTCTGGACGTTTCCGACTGCTCGCAGGCGATGCCGGGCAGCAGCTTGAACTCTTCCGTCCGCAACCGTCCGTAGCCCCTACGCGCGCGATTCCGCCCCTTCCCCCGGGTCCCACCCCTTCGGTCCCTACCCCTCCGGTTCCCACCCCTCCGGCCCCCACTTCACCGGCCCCAGCCCCTGTCCCTCCCGTTCACCCCGTCCCCTCCCCGGGTCCTCGGGTCCCCGGGCTCCGCTACCCCAGCAGCACCGGCAGCTCGTCCACGCCATAGACGATGGAGAGCTTCCGGAAGGAGAGCTTCTCCGCCGGTGTGGCGAGTCGCATCTCCGGGAACCGCCGTATGAGCGCGGGATAGGCGGCCCGGAGTTCCATCTTGGCCAGCTCGGCGCCGATGCAGCGGTGGATGCCGTATCCGAAGGCCAGATGCGAGGGGGCCTGCCGGTGCGGATCGACCCGCTCCATGTCCGGGCCCAGTTTCTCGTCGCGGTTGGCCCCGCTCAGTGAGCACAGCACCAGATCGCCGGCGGAAATGCGCGTGCCCGCGATCTCCATGTCCTCGCGGGCGAACCGCGGGAAGGCCACCTGCACCACCGTGAGATAGCGCAGCAGCTCTTCCACGAACGGGTCCACGGCATCGTCGTGATCACGTATGGCGGCGAAGTGCTCGGGGTCCTGGAGCAGCACCAGCGTGCCGAGCGCCAGCATGCTCGCGGTCGTCTCCAGACCGCCGGTCAGCACTCCGTCGGCGAGCCCGGCCAGCTCCTGGTCGTCGACTTCATCGCCGTGCTCCTTCACCAGCATGCCGAGCAGCCCGTCGCCGGGCGTCTCACGCTGTTTACGGACGATCCCGTGCAGATAGGAAAGGGAGTCCGACATCGCGCCGAGGGAGGCGTTCGCACCGCTGAAGAGATCGAACCGCGCGGTGCTGTGGCGCTGGAAGTCGTCGCGGTCCTCGTACGGCACCCCGAGCAGTTCGCAGATGACCAGCGCGGGAATGGGGAGGGCGAATGCCTCCACGAGATCCACCGGGCCCTTGGCCGCCGCCATCTCGTCGAGGCGCTCCTCGATGATGGAGTGGATGCGCGGGGTGAGCCTGCTGAGTCGCCGCATGGTGAATTCGGGCGTCAGCAGGCGTCGCAGTCTCGTATGCGTCGGTGGATCGCTGAAGCCGAGACCTCCCGGATTCTGCTGCGGGGCGACGCCGATGTTCCGTTCCGCGAGGTTGGTGAAATCGGAGCTGAACCCCTTCGCCTTTCCGAGCACCGCCTTGGTCTCGTCATATCCGGTGACAAGCCAGGCATTGATGCCGAAAGGCAGCCATATCTTGCTGATGGGTTCTTTTGTCCTGGTTCGGGACAGATCGGCAATCGGGTCGAGTCCATCGCGCCTCAGCGGCGCCAGCGTGGCGTCCGGGAGGAACGACATCTTGGACAAGTCGAAGCCATTTTTCTGAATTCTCGAAAAGTACTTGCGGCCCAGCCAGGACACGATGTTTGAGCGGAGATTCGACATGGGCGCAATACTGCCCTGCCATGGCCGGCCGGCCATGCCTCGGTGCCGGACGTGCCCCGGTGTGATGCGCCACAACGCATGTGCCCCCTGCCCGGGCGGGCGCGCCGGTGGGCACCAAGGTGGCGCCGACCACGAAATCAGAGCAAAGTGGAGATATCGGGCAGGAAGCGCGAGCGATGACGGCTGCCTGGGCACGCCTGTGGCGCCCCCAGGGACATGAGTGAGGTGAGCGGCCTTGCGGGAGAGGTTCCGTGCTGTCCAGGGCGCACCGTGCTGGGTGAGTCTCATGGCAGCGGATCTGGACCGCGCGCACACCTTCTACGGAGAGCTCTTCGGCTGGGCCTTCCGCCCCACCCGGCAGGGGCACGGCCGTTACACCATCGCGTACACCGAGGGCGGCGTACCGACCGTAGGCATCGGCGCCTCGTCCCCCTCGGCGGGGGTGACCCTCCCGGTCATCTGGACCACGTACTTCGCGGCGGACAGCGCGGACGAGGTGGCCTCGCGCGTCCAGGAGCGCGGTGGCACGGTCGCGGTCGGGCCGCTGGAGTTCGGCAGCGGGCGGGTGGCCTGGGCGGCCGACCCGGACGGGGCCAACTTCGGCATCTGGGAGGGCGATCTGACCTCCGCCTGGTGGGGCGAGCGCAGACCGGGCGCGCCCGTATGGCTGGAGTTGCGTACCCGCGACGCCTTCGAGGCGGCGCTCTTCTATGGGCAGGTTTTCGGCTGGGACAGCCAGCAGCGCGAGCGCTGCGACGTCCGCTTCGAACATGACCGGGTGGTCCTCCATATCGACGGTAAGGCGGTCGCGGGGCTGCGCGGCGGCGCCATCGAGGCCGCCCCGGACCCGAACGTCCGGCCCCGCTGGCGGGTCTACTTCTGCGTGAAGGACGTCGACGAGGTCGCCGAACGAGCCGCGGAACTCGGCGGCGGCATCCTCTCCCCGCCGGCCGACACCCCCTATGGGCGCGTCGCGGCGCTGCGCGACCCGGAGGGCGGGATCTTCAACGTGGCGGCGGTCAGGAAAGAAGCCGCCGACGGGGAATCCGCTTCCGTGGCGTGCGGCTGAGGAACTGGGCCTCGACGTCGCACTGGGCCTCGACGGTCGGAGGTGGTGCCGCCTACGATCGGAGATACGGCATCGCGTGTCGGTCACCGACTGGGTGAGGCATGGAGGTGCCCGTGAGATTGCCTTACGGAGGCATTCCACAGTGTCTGTCGAGTTGAATCACACGATCGTCCATTCCCTGGACAACCGCGAATCCGCGGAATTCCTGGCGAACATCCTCGATCTCGAGGTGGGAGAAGCGTGGGGCCCGTTCGTTCCGCTGGAGACGAGTAACGGTGTCACCCTGGACTTCGCCACCATTCCCGGTGAGTCGATCGTCATGCAGCATTACGCGTTCCTCATCTCGGACGAGGAGTTCGACGCGGCTTTCGAGCGGATCCGGCAGCAGGGGGTCACGTACTACGCCGATCCCCATCTGAAGCAGCCGGGCGAGATCAACCACCATTACGGCGGCCGCGGGCTGTACTTCTTGGACCCGGCCGGTCATGGCATGGAGATCATCACCCGCCCGTACGGCAACGAGGAGTAGCCCGGGGAGGCCCTGGAACATGGGCCCCGAATCGGGCGGACCCTGAACCATGAGCGGGCCGGGGCGCACGCGCCCCGGCCCACCTTCGTCGCGGTCACTGGGTGATGGTCACTGGGTGGTGGCCAGTGGTCGGCGATCCGCGATCAGCGATCAGCGGTCGGCAGCCGACGGTCAGCCGGGCTGATCCCCGTCGTGCTCCATCCCGTCCCGGCGCTCTCGCCACTCCCGTACGACCTCGTCGATGTCGAAGGGCGTGAGATGGAGCGGCGGGCCGGGTGGGGGCCGCCGGATCGCCTCCCGGATCTTGTCATTGACCTCCGAGAGGATCTCCCGCACCCGCCGTTCCGAGGGCGCCGTTTCCACGGCGGCGAGCGCGTCCTCCGCCTCTTTGCGCAGCACAAGTGTCGGCGGCAGAAATGACAGATTCTCGCGGGCCATCTTCTCCTTGACCCACCACAGATCGTCGTAGGGCTTGTTGAGATTCGGGAGAGGTTTTCCCCTTCCCGGGAGGTTCGCGAACGCGCCGCGTTCCTCCGCCTCGCGGATCTGTCGGTCGGCCCATGTTTCGAAGCTGATGCCCGGTGGCTTTCGCTCGGTCACCCTGAGATTCTCCCTCGGATGGCCCGAAACGCGCCACAGCCGTTTCAGCCCGCTTGTCAGATGCCGAGAGGGGGAGGCTTGCTCCGTCAGCTCAGAGGTGGGAGGCGAGGACCGGCAGCAGATCCTGGAATGTCCGGCCGGTGGCGGGCGCGCCGATCGCCGACATCTGCCAGGCCCCGCCCGCCCCGCCCTCGCGGTGCACCTTGGCCATGATCTGGGCCGTGTAGGGGCCGCCGCCGCTCAGGGTGTAGCGGGCCAGTTCCTGTCCGTTGGTCTCATCGATCAGACGGCAGAAGGCGTTCTGCACCTCGGCGAAGGTCTGCCCGGTGAAGGAGTTCACCGTGAACAGGATCTGATCGACATGGGCCGGAACGCGCTGTAGATCGATCAGGATCGATTCATCGTCGCCGCCCTGGCCGGTGCCACCGACGAGGTTGTCGCCGGTGTGCCGTACGGATCCGTCGTCGCTCGTCAGATGCTGGAAGAACACGACATCGACGGCTTCCCGCCCGGCGAAGAGCACGGCCGAGGCGTCCAGGTCGATCTCCTTGGCGGTCAACCGGGCGAGCAGCCCCTTGCGCGGCGCGGCCTGCCAGCCCAGGCCCATGCGCACCGCGCTGAGCTCGCCCCCGTCGGACTTGCTCAGGCTGATCCGCTGGCCCTTGGCCAGATTTACGGTCATGTGCTTCCTTTCTCGCTCTTCTGATTGATCCGGGATGGTTTTTGCGACATCTTCAGCCGGTCGCGCAGAAACGGCAGGATGCCGCGGTGCAGAAGGGCCCTCAGCCAGGCGTCGCGGGCCATGGCCACGGCCGCGTCATCCCGGCGCCCGATGTGGGGCGGGTGTGTGTACGGATGCCGTTGGGAGCGCGGGGAGCGCGGGGAGCGCGGGGAACGTGGGGAGCGTTGGGAGCGCGGGTGCTGGTCGGGGGCCGAGGTGCGATGCCGTACGGCGGTGGCGAGCAGGCAGGCCACTCCCGCCGCCAGGGTGACCGCCGCGATCGTCGCGCTGGTCAGCCCGGCGGTCAACAGTGCCTCGCCAAGCTCGCGTTGGGAGTGAAAGAGCTTCAGCAGTCCGCCGAGGAGCAGAAAGGCCGCGGCCGAGACACCGGCCAGAGCTGGTGCGAGGACGGCGAGCGCCGGCAGCAGCCCACGGACGCCTGCCGTGCGGGAGGAGGCGCCCGCAGGAGATGGGGCAGCCGAGGCAGACAGGGCAGCCGAGGCAGATGGTGCAGCCGAGGCTGAAAGGGCGGGCGAGGCAGAAAGGGCAGCCGGGGAAGAGAGGGCGGGCGTAACGGGCGCGGTGGACGGGCTCATCGCCGCGGCGGCGCGTTGCCGGAGGTACGCGGCGTATTCGGGCGCGGCGGCCGTCGCGATCGCCTCGCTCTCCACCAGCGCCTGGGAGCGCAGCCGTTGGATGTCCGCGTCCCCGATGGCCCCGTCGCGCCGCAGGGCCTCACGGATCTCCGCCGTACGCAGCGCCTGGTGCAGCGCCCGCTCGAAGTCGGGCCTGTCCTCGGCCTGTAACCCGGGTGGGGCGGTCATATCCGCTTCCTCGATGTGTCCGAACCGCGTAGCCGCGCGGCGTACCGCCAGTTGCGCGCGCCGTGTGAACCAGCCGTCGGGCCCGCCTCAGGGGGGGGAAGGGCGGGCCCGACGGCCGCTGGGGAGGGCGTCAGAGATTGACGCCGAAGTCGGAGGCGATGCCCGCGAGCCCCGAGGCGTACCCCTGGCCGACCGCGCGGAACTTCCACTCCGCGCCATTGCGGTAGAGCTCGCCGAAGACCATCGCCGTCTCGGTCGCGGCGTCCTCGCTCAGGTCGTAGCGGGCGAGTTCGGCGTTGTCGGCCTGGTTGACCACCCGGATGAAGGCGTTGCGGACCTGGCCGAAGTTCTGGTCGCGGCCGTCCGCGTCGTGGATGGAGACCGGGAAGACGATCCTGGCGATCTCGGCCGGCACGGCGGCCAGATTGACCTTGATGGCCTCGTCGTCGCCCTCGCCCTCACCGGTCAGGTTGTCGCCGGTGTGCTCCACGGAGCCGTCGGGGCTGGTGAGGTTGTTGTAGAAGACGAAGTGCCGGTCGGACGCGACCTTCCCGGCCTCGTCGCACAGCAGGGCGCTGGCGTCGAGGTCGTAGGCGGCGCCCGTCGTCGTCCGTACGTCCCAGCCCAGGCCGACGATGACCGCGCTCAGGCCCGGCGCCTCCTTGCTCAGCGAGACGTTGCCGCCTTTGGACAGGGAAACTCCCACGTTTTCCTCCAGTGCTCGGTGGACCGGAGTTAAAATCTACAGCACTGTAGAAGTAGGCGAGATGGAGGCCGGAGAGGTTGGCGCGATCTGGGGTGCCGGGACCGGGGCGGGGACGGGTCGGTCCCGCGTCGGGGACGCAGGTAATCGGCCCATCGACCGACCCCGCCTGCTGGCCACAGACCACCACGGACCACCACAGACCACGACCGGCTACCACCGACGCATCGGACTACGCGGTGGCGAGCGACACCTCGGTCGACTTGATCAGCGCGGTGACGCGGCTGCCCTCGGTGAGCCCCAGCTCCGCCGCGGCGTCCTGGGTGATGGCGGCCGTGAGCTCCTGGTCACCGCCGATGGCGACGACAACGGTGGCCATGGCGGCACCGAGGGTGAGGCGGGTGACCGTACCCGGGAAACGATTGCGGATGCTCAGCCCCGAGACCTCCCCGGTGGCCAGAGCCACCTCAGTGGCCTTGGCCAGCGCCATCACCTCGGAGCCCTCCCCGATGCGGAGCTCCTTCACGGCACTCATGGTCACGGCGGCCGTCACCATCTGCCCCCCGGACAGCCGCCCCAGGACCATGGCCATGGCCTCGCCCGGCGTCACGGACACGACGGTGGCGGGGAGCTGATTGCGAATGCTGAGACTCATGGGCGCACCACCCCGGAGGCGGAGGTCGAGGACCTGATACGCCTCACCCTAGGCACCCACCCAAGGATCCGCGCGCCGACGCATGACGCTTCCCCCACGGCACACCGCCCACACGACCACCGGACCCCATACGACGCGCGGCACCCGCCCGCCCGGTACGACGCCGGGCCGCCCGCCCAGCACCGACCGCCCAGATACCGACCACCCCCAGACACCGACCACCCCCAGGCGTCCCGACCGCCCAGGCGCACCCGACGGCCCATCCGACCGCCCACCCCCACGTACGATCGGACGGATGCGCCCTTCTCCCGCCGACCTCGTCCGCGAATTCCACCTGGCCTTCGGCCTCGACGCCCGTACGACCCCCACCCAGGTCTCACCGGAACTCGCCGCCCACCGCCAAGACCTACTGGCCGAGGAGTGCGCCGAAGTAGCCGAGGCGAGCGCCCACGGCGCCGTCGACCACCTGGCCCATGAACTGGCCGACGTCGTCTACGTCGCCTATGGCACCGCCCTGGTCCACGGCATCGACCTCGATGAGGTGATCGCCGAGATCCACCGGGCCAATATGACCAAACTCGGCCCCGACGGCCGCCCCACCCTGCGCGCCGACGGCAAGGTCCTCAAGGGCGCCCACTACCAGCCCCCCGACATCCCGGCCGTCCTACGCCGCCAGGGCTGGACCGACGCGTCCGCCGCATCCGACGCGTCCGCCGCATCCGACGCGTCCGACGCATCCGCCGCGTCCGACGCGTCCGACGCATCCAAGGCGTCCGAATAGCCGACCGCCGACCGCCGACCGCCGACCGCCGACCGCCGACCGCCGACCGCCGACCGGCGGCCCGGTGACCGACGCCCCGGTGACCGACGCCCCGGCAGTTGACACCCCGAGCACCCCCGCGCCACCATCCCGCCGATGGAGATCGCCGACCTGACCCCTGCCGAGCGCCGTGTCTGGGAGGCGTTCCCGCTGGGCGAGGGCGT
>NZ_JAHLEM010000393.1 GCF_018883605.1 Streptomyces niphimycinicus
GCGGCCCGGTGACCGACGCCCCGGTGACCGACGCCCCGGCAGTTGACACCCCGAGCACCCCCGCGCCACCATCCCGCCGATGGAGATCGCCGACCTGACCCCTGCCGAGCGCCGTGTCTGGGAGGCGTTCCCGCTGGGCGAGGGCGTTGATATGCGCGAGCGCGCCGACGACGACCCGGCGGCCGGTGGGTCCTGGGGGCCGGAGCGGACCGTAAGGGCCGAGGTATTACGGGCGTTGCTGGTCGACGGGCCGAGCCGGGGCGGGGAGATAGCGGGGCTGAAGCTGGCGGGTGCGCGCGTCACCGGGCAGCTCGACCTCAGATACGGGTCGGTCCAGCACCCCATACGGCTGCGGTCCTGCCACTTCACGCGGGGTCCGATGCTCTACGGGGCGGAGCTGCGTGCCCTGGTGCTCAGCGATTCGGTGCTGCCCGACCTCACCGCGGGAGCGCTCCGCGTCGATGGGGTGCTGCGGATGAGCGGCTGCCGTATCGCGGGCCCCGTAAGGCTTGCGGGGGCCCAGATCGCCGGGGCGATCTTCCTCGACGGGGCGCGTCTCGGCGTCTCCCCGGACGCCCCCGATGTCTCCGCTGCATGCCACGCCCCCGATGGCGCGTTCCCCGACGCGCTCCAGGAGCCGGCACTGGAGCTCAACCACGTGGTCGTGGGCAACGACATAGCGGCGGCCGGGCTCGTCTGCCACGGCCAGGTCCGGCTGAACGGGGCCACCGTCACCGGTGAGGCCAACCTCGACGACGCCCTGCTGCACCATCCCGGCCACACTGCCCTGCACGCCGAGACGCTGTCGGTCGGCACCGACCTGCGTGCCATGCGGCTGCGCGCCCATGGGCGGGTCAACCTCAGCGGCGCCAGAATCCCCCGTCATCTGAACCTCGCGTACGCCCGGCTCTCCAACCCCGGCGGCCAGGCCCTGCGCGCCAGCAGTTGCGTCATCGGCGAGCTGTGGCTGCGCGAAGCCGCCCCGATCGAGGGCGCGGTGAACCTCCGCGGCTCGCAGATCGATCTGCTGCACATCGCCCCGGAGACGTGGCCCGACCGAGTCAGGATCGACGGCCTCAGCTATCGCAGGCTCACCCCCGACCTCCCCGCCGAACAACGCCTGACCCTGCTGGCGCGCGAGGAGTCGGGCTATCTGCCGTACGCCTACGAGGAGCTGACCGCCGCCTACCGCACCGCCGGCGATGACGCCGCCGCCCGCACGGTGCAACTGGCCAAGCTCCGCCGGCACCGCCGCACCCTTCCCCGGTACGCCAGGGCCTGGGGCCATCTCCAGGACCTCACCGTCGGCTACGGCTTCCGTCCCATGCGCGCTGCCGGCTGGCTGCTGACCCTTCTCCTCACCGGCACCCTCGCCTTCGCCCTGAACCACCCCCGCCCCCTGAAAGCGGATGAGGCGCCCGATTTCAACCCCGTCTTCTACACCGTGGACCTGCTCCTGCCGATCACCGATTTCGGTCAGCAGTCGGCCTTCGCGCCACAGGGCTGGTCCCAGTGGCTCTCCTACATCCTCATCGTCACCGGCTGGATCCTGGCCACCACCATCGCGGCGGGCGTCACCCGCTCCCTGAGCCGCCAATAGCGGTCCGGCCGGACGGATACGTACCGCCCCGACGCCATCTTTGCCGCCGCACCGGCGAGTTGAGGTCGACCCGCGGCCCGACCTGCTCGGTCGGCAGGCATGAGCGGAACCGGTCCTCTCCTGCGTACAGACAGAACCTCATGACGGCGCCCAGTTGGCGCGCGTCATCGATGTGCCGTTGGCGAACTCGTCGTTGTCACGCAGTGCGTCACTCACCGCGGGCGGCAGGGCGTTGTGGGTCAATACGAGTGCGCTGAGCGTCAAGGACATTCCTCCTGAGACTAGGAAGGATTCAATGCCAGGGCCCCGCGACGGGGCAGTGATCGACTCGTAGCACCGGAGAAAGCAGGAAGCATGATGAAGAGGAACGCGGCTCTGGCGGCAAGCGCTCTGGCCATCGTGTTCGGCGCCGCGGTACCGGCAACGGCCGCGCCGACGACGGCCGCGTCCCGCACGGGGACGTTCTACGGCACCTATCAGCACTCCGACGGGTGCGTGTACCTGCGCTCCGCGGCCGGATACCACTATCTGTTGGAGGGCTACACGATGGGTGGCAACGGCGGCCTGTACAAGAAGGGCGGCGGCTTCATCGCGTACCCGGGCTGGAAGATCGCGGCACACGGCACCCAGTACAACAAGACCAGCACCACGTTGTGCACGACGTGGGGTGCCTACCGGAGGATCAAGGCAACATCGATCTACGCCTACTGAACGGTGTCCTGCCCGGTCTGGGCTCGGGCATGGCCAGGACTCGCCCGACGCCAGGACCCGGTGAACGACGACAGCCGACGGGAGGCCATGGGCCACATGGACCGGCTGCACAAGCGCCGAAGGCAGGGAACTGCCGTCAACGACTGCCGTCAGACCACCAGCTCAGCGGCACCACCCCCGACTTCAGACCTCCTGACTGAAGAGGTCTACCGGAAGCAGATCCGCCCGCTGATCCAGACCGGGGCCACTGCGATGGACGGCGTCTTCGGTACGACCCCGCCCCTGAAGCGGTAGTCACGCAGTGAGTCACGCACAACGAATCAGGCCCGGTACTGACTCCTTCTGTTCTAGTGGTCGTCGCAACACCCCAGTTCAGGGGATGCGATGGACTTCAAGATCCGGGAGTTGCGGACCGTAGCTCAGGGACGTAAGAAGCTGCTGCGTGAGCGGGAGGCATACTTCCAGCTCATGCAGCAGGGCCTGAGCAACAGCAAGGCATGCCAGATCGTCGGCATCAACCCGAAGACCGGCCGACGATGGCGCAACGGTCGCAGCGCCGACCGCAAGCAGAAGGCGGCACCTCCGGTCCGACCGACGGTGCCGCCTTCTGGCGCGTCCCGGTACCTGCGCGACGACGACCGGATCTACATCGCCGACCGGCTACGGGAGAAGGCCACGATCCGGGCGATCGCCGCTGAACTCGGCCGCAGCCCGTCCACCATCAGCAGGGAGATACGCCGGAACCGGACCGTGGGAACCCGCGGCAAGTGGCACTACCGTCCACACGCTGCCCAAGCCCGGGCCGATGCGCGCCGCCCCCGCCCCAAGCCCGGGAAGATCGGCCAGAACCCCGAACTGCGTGCCTTCATCCAAGACCGTCTGGACCTACGGTGGAGCCCTGAGCAGATCTGCCAGGCCCTGCACAACCGTTTCCCCGACCGGCCGGAGATGCACGTGGTCCACGAGACCGTCTACCAGGCCCTCTACGTCCAGGGCCGGGGCGAACTACGCCGCGAACTCGCCAAGGCACTGCGGACCGGACGGGCCCGGCGCAAGCCCCGGCGGCAG
>NZ_JAHLEM010000394.1 GCF_018883605.1 Streptomyces niphimycinicus
TCCCAGGCGGCAATGCGCTCCTTGACCTGACCGACCGGCAGCCCGACCGACACCATGCCACCACGGCCCGCAAGACCCGCCGCGATCGCCTGCGACCGCAAGGCCACCACCTTCGCGGCGTCCTCCAACGACAGCGCACCCGCCACACACGCCGCCGCGATCTCACCCTGACTGTGACCCATGACCGCGTCCGGCTGCACACCGGCCGAACGCCACAACTTCGCCAGGGACACCATCACCGCGAAGAGCACCGGCTGGACAACATCCACCCGGTCGAAACCAGGAGCGCCCTCAGCACCCCGCAGCACATCCGTCAGCGACCAGTCCACATGAGCCGACAGAGCCGACTCACACTCACCGACCGCCTCCGCGAACACCGGCGAGGACTCCAGCAAGCCCACCGCCATGCCCAGCCACTGCGCACCCTGACCCGGGAACACGAACACCGAACGGCCGGCGTCGCCGGTCCTCCCCCGCACCACTCCGTTGGACGCGGTGGCGTCCTCGGCGACCGCCTCCAGACGCTGGAGGAGTTCCTCCCGGCCGGCCCCGGTCACCACGGCCCGATGCTCGAACGCGGACCTGGTCGTGGCCAGTGAGAGAGCCACATCCGCGATGCCCAACTCCGGGCGCTCCGCGAGGAACTCCCGCAGTCGTCCGGCCTGTGCCTGGAGCGCCTCCGCGCTACGGCCCGCCACCACCCACGCCACCGGACCGTCGACGGCCCCGGCCTCGGGGGCTTCGGCCGGCTCGGCCTCCGGAGCCTGCTCCAGGATGGTGTGCGCGTTGGTGCCACTCATGCCGAACGAGGAGACGGCGGCGCGGCGCGGGCGGTCGCGGTCCGGCCATGGGGTCGACTCGTGCAGCAGGGAGACGGCACCGCCGGTCCAGTCGATGTGCGGCGAGGGCTCGTCCGCGTGGAGCGTCTTCGGCAGCACGCCCTCCACCATCGCCATCACCATCTTGATGACGCCCGCGACACCGGCGGCGGCCTGCGTATGGCCGATGTTGGACTTGATGCCGCCCAGCATCAGCGGCTGGTCCGCGGGCCGATCCTGGCCGTACGTCGCCATCAGCGCCTGCGCCTCGATCGGGTCACCCAAGGTGGTGCCCGTACCGTGTGCCTCCACGGCGTCCACATCGGTGACCGACAGCCGGGCGCTGGTCAGCGCCTGCCGGATGACCCGCTGCTGCGATATGCCGTTGGGCGCCGTCAGACCGTTGGACGCGCCGTCCTGGTTGATCGCCGAACCCCGGACGATGGCCAGCACCTTGTGGCCGTTGCGCTGCGCGTCCGACAGCCGCTCCACGAGCAGCATGCCGACGCCCTCACCCCAGCCGGTGCCGTCGGCCGCCGCCCCGAACGGCTTGCAGCGGCCGTCCGCGGCCAGGCCGCGCT
>NZ_JAHLEM010000395.1 GCF_018883605.1 Streptomyces niphimycinicus
TGGCCAGCACCTTGTGGCCGTTGCGCTGCGCGTCCGACAGCCGCTCCACGAGCAGCATGCCGACGCCCTCACCCCAGCCGGTGCCGTCGGCCGCCGCCCCGAACGGCTTGCAGCGGCCGTCCGCGGCCAGGCCGCGCTGCCGGCTGAACTGGACGAACGCCGCCGGGGTGGACATCACCGTGATGCCACCGGCCAGCGCGAGCGTGCACTCGCGCTGGCGCAGTGCCTGAACGGCCAGGTGCAAGGCCACGAGGGACGACGAGCACGCCGTGTCCACGGAGAGCGCGGGGCCCTCGAGGCCCATGGTGTAGGAGATCCGGCCGGAGACGATGCTCGCCGCGTTGCCCGTGCCGGAGTGGCCCTCGACATCTTCCGTGCTCTCGGCGGCACCGAGCGTGAGCATGGAGTAGTCCTGGCCGTTGGTTCCGACGAACACGCCGGTCCGGCTGCCCCGCAGGGACATCGGGTCGATGCCCGCCCGCTCGAACGCCTCCCACGACGTCTCCAGCAGCAGTCGCTGCTGCGGGTCCATGGAGAGCGCCTCGCGCGGCGAGATCCCGAAGAACGCCGGATCGAATTGGTCGGCGTTCTCCAGGAAGCCGCCCTCGGTCGTGTAGCTGGTGCCGGGAC
>NZ_JAHLEM010000396.1 GCF_018883605.1 Streptomyces niphimycinicus
ACGACGTCTCCAGCAGCAGTCGCTGCTGCGGGTCCATGGAGAGCGCCTCGCGCGGCGAGATCCCGAAGAACGCCGGATCGAATTGGTCGGCGTTCTCCAGGAAGCCGCCCTCGGTCGTGTAGCTGGTGCCGGGACGGTCCGGGTCCTCGTCGTAGAGGGCGTCGATGTCCCAACCACGGTCCATGGGGAATTCCGAAATCGCGTCGGTGCCCTCCGCCACCAACCGCCACAGGTCCTCCGGAGAGTTCACCCCTCCGGGGAACCGGCAGCTCATGGCGACGATCGCGATCGGTTCCTGGTCCGCTGACTCGGCCTCGAGCAGGCGCTGGCGAGTCTGCTGGAGATCCGCGGTCACCCGCTTGAGATAGTCGAGAAGCTTCTCTTCGTTCATTGTTATGTCACCCATGGAAGTAGTAAGGGACGACGCTCGGGAACCGACCGCGCCAGCTCAGGAGATCCCAAGCTCCTTGTCGATGAAGTCGAAGATCTCGTCCGACGTCGCCGACTGAATCTTGTCCGAAACCGCCTTCTTACCGGAGTTGCCCGAATCCTGCTCCGCTTCTCCCCACTTGAGGAGGAGCGTCTGAAGACGCGTCGTGATCCTGGGCCGGTCCACGTCGTCGGCGGAGATCGTGGCCATCGCCGCTTCGATCCGGTCCAGCTCACCGAGGATCGGTGCGGCCGCCGAGATCCCGTCCTCGACGACGTCGGTACGCAGCCTGCGGGCGAGCGCGACCGGCGTCGGGTGGTCGAAGACGATCGTCGCGGGCAGGCGCAGGCCCGTCGCCGCGTCCAGCCGGTTGCGCAGTTCGACGGCGGTCAGCGAGTCGAAGC
>NZ_JAHLEM010000397.1 GCF_018883605.1 Streptomyces niphimycinicus
GCGAGCGCGACCGGCGTCGGGTGGTCGAAGACGATCGTCGCGGGCAGGCGCAGGCCCGTCGCCGCGTCCAGCCGGTTGCGCAGTTCGACGGCGGTCAGCGAGTCGAAGCCGAGCTCGCGGAAGGCCCGCTGGGACTCGACCAGCTCCACCGACGGGAAGCCCAGCACCATCGCCACCTGCGTGGTGACCAGGTCGAGCAGCGCTCGTTCCTGCTCCGCCTCCGACATTCCGGCGAGCCGCTCACGCAGTTCCGAGCCACCGGTCTCGAACTGCGCCGCGCTGCCGCCGCCCATCGCGGCTTCCAGGATCCGGCGTGCCTCGGGAACCTCGTCCAGCAGCCGGCTGCCCCGAACGGCGACATAGGAGGGTACGAAGCGCTCCCAGTCGAGGTCGGCGATGGCCAGGTGCGTCTCCTGGAGGTCGAGGGCCTGCTGGAGGGCCTTGACCGCCAGCTCCGGGGTCATCGCGGCCATACCGCCGCGCCGCAGCCGCTCCTCCAGCGCCCCGTCGACCGCCATGCCGCCCTCGGCCCACGGGCCCCAGGCGACCGAGGTGGCCGCCAGTCCCTGGGCCCGGCGCTGCTGCGCCAGGGCGTCGAGGTAGGCGTTGGCCGCCGCGTAACTGCCCTGCCCGGCGCCGCCGATGGCTCCGGCGAGCGAGGAGAACAGCACGAACGCGGACAGGTCGAGGCCCTCGGTCAGTTCGTGCAGATGACGGGCCCCGTCCACCTTGGGACGCAGCACGCCCGCGACCCGCTCCACCGACATCGAGTCCAGGACACCGTCGTCCAGGACACCCGCCGCGTGCACGACGGCGTTGAGCGGATGCCGCTCCGGGATGGCGGCCAGTACGGCGGCCAGGGCGTCGCGGTCGGCGGCGTCACATGCCGCGATGGTCACCTCGGCGCCCAGCGCGGTGAGTTCGTCGCGCAGTTCGGCGGCCCCGTCGGCTTCCAGGCCACGGCGGCTGGTCAGCACCAGGTGCTCGGCGCCGGCGCGTGCCAGCCACCGGGCCACCTGGCTGCCCACTCCCCCGGTGCCGCCGGTCACCAGCACCGAGCCCCGCGCGCTCCATGGCCGAGCCGTGGTCTGCGGGGCGGCGGCCCGCGCCAGACGCCGGGTGAACACGCCGGACGTACGCACCGCCACCTGGTCCTCGAACTCGCCCGCGCCGCCGCCCAGCACACCGGACAGCCGGTTCGCGGCCCGCTCGTCGAGGGTCTCCGGGAGGTCGACCAGACCGCCCCAGAGCCGGGGGTGCTCCAGACCGGCGACCCGGCCGAGGCCCCACATCTGCGCCTGCGCGGCGCTGCGCAGGGTGTCGGAGCCGGTCACCGACACGGCGCCGCGCGTCGCCACCCACAGCGGGGCCTCGACACCGGCGTCCACGAGTGCCTGCAACGCGATGAGGTTCAGCGCGAGCCCCTGGGGCACGACGGCGTGCTCGGGGCTGGGGCTCTCGTCCAGGGCCAGCAGGGAGAGGACCCCGCCGACGGCCCCGTCCGACGCGCCCTCGACCGCCGTGCGCAGCCGCTCGGCGACCGCCGCGCGGTCGATGTCCGCGGCGCCGTCGAGCACGATCCGCGCCACCTGCGCGCCCTGCCGCTCCAGCATGGTCACCGCGGAGGTGACCAGCTCGTCGTCGGCGTGCGACCGCGGGACCATGACCATCCAGGTCCCGGTCAGCGCCCGCTCCGAGAGCTCGGAGACCGGGGTCCACGCGATCTGGTAGCGCCAGCCGTCCACCGTGGAGCGCTCACGATGGCCCTTGCGGTAGGACGACAGGGCGGGCAGCACCTCGGTGAGCGAGGCGTTTCCGTCCACGTTCAGCGCGGTGGTCAGCGCCTCCAGGTCCGCACGCTCGACCGCGTCCCAGAACCGGGCGTCGACCGAGTCCACGGACGCGGGGCCGGTGGTGGCATCGCTCTCGGGGGCGTCCAGCCAGTAGCGCTGCCGCTGGAAGGCGTAGGTGGGCAGCTCGATCCGCCGGACGTCCTGCCCGGCGAACAGGGCCTCCCAGTCGACGGTGACGCCGTGGACGTGGAGTTCGGCCAGCGCCGTCGTCAGCGCCTGGGCCTCCGGGCGGTCCTTGCGCAGCGCGGGCACCACGACGGGGGCCGAAGCCTCGTCCACCGTCAGGCACTCCCGCGCCATCGCCGAGAGCACACCGTCGGGGCCCACCTCGAAGAACCTGGTCGCACCCGCGGTTTCGAGGGAGCGCATCCCGTCCAGGAAGCGCACGGCCTCCCGGACGTGCCGCACCCAGTACTCCGGCGAGCACACCTCATCGGCGCCCGCCGACTTGCCCGACACGTTGGAGACCAGGGCAAGGGAGGGCGGGGCGAACGACAGCCCCTCGACCACCTTGCGGAAGTCGTCCAGCATCGCGTCCATGCGGGGCGAGTGGAAGGCGTGGCTGACCTTCAGGCGGCGGGTCTTGCGGCCCTGCTCCGCCCACTGCTCCGCGATCTCCAGCGCCGCTCCCTCGTCACCCGCGATGACGACAGAGGTCGGGCTGTTGATGGCGGCGATGCTCACCTCGGCCGCACGGCCGGCCAGCGACGGAGCGATCTCCTCCTCGGACGCCTCGATGGCGACCATCGCGCCACCCTCGGGAAGGGCCTGCATCAGCCGGCCACGGGCGGCCACCAGCGTGCACGCGTCCTCCAGCGAGAACACCCCGGCCACCTGCGCGGCGGCGATCTCACCGATGGAGTGGCCGATCACCACATCCGGGGCGACACCCCAGGCGGACAGCAGCCGGAACAGCGCCACCTCGATGGCGAACAGCGCGGGCTGGGTGAACGCCGTCTGGTCCAGCAGTTCGGCGTCCGCGCTGCCCTCCGCCGCGAACACCACGTCCTTCAGCGGACGGTCCAGCAGCATGTCCAGATGCGCGCACACCTCGTCCAGGGCACTGGCGAACACCGGGAACGCCTCGTACAGCTCCCGTCCCATGCCCAGGCGCTGCGCGCCCTGGCCCGAGAACAGGAAGGCGGTGATTCCCGTCGGAGCGGCGACCGAGCGCACGACCCCGGGGGCCTCCTCGCCGGTGGCGACGGCCTCGAGCCCGCGCAGCAGCTCCGCGCGGTCCGTGCCCGTCAGCACGGCACGGTGTTCGAACACCGACCGGGTGGCGACCAGGGAGTAGCCCACGTCCGTCAGGCTCAGCTCCGGCTGTGCCGTCAGATGCGCCCGCAGCCGCCGCGCCTGGGCGCGGAGCCCGTCCGCGCTCCGGGCGGAGAGCGTCCAGGGAGCCGCACCACGGTCGTCGGGAGCCGTCACCTCGGCCGGTCGCTCGTCTTCGGCGTCCGTCGGGGCCTGCTCGATGATGGTGTGCACATTGGTGCCGCTCACACCGAACGCGGAGACACCGGCCCGGCGCGGCTGACCCGTCTCCGGCCACGCCGTGACCTCGGTCAGCAGCCGCACCTCGCCCACCGACCAGTCCACCTGCGGCGAGGGCTCGTCCACATGCAGCGTCTTCGGCAGCACGCCGTGCCGCATCGCCATGACCATCTTGATGACACCGGCGAGTCCGGACGCGGCCTGGGTGTGTCCGATGTTGGACTTCAGCGCGCCCAGCCACAGCGGGCGGCCCTCCGGACGCTCCTTGCCGTAGGTGGCCAGCAGCGCCTGCGCCTCGATGGGGTCACCCAGCGAGGTGCCCGTACCGTGCGCCTCGACCGCGTCCACCTCGGCGGCCGATATCCCGGCGCTGGCCAGCGCCTGGCGGATCACCCGCTGCTGCGACGGGCCGTTGGGCGCCGTCAGACCGTTGCTCGCACCGTCCTGGTTCACGGCGGAACCCCGCACGATGCCCAGCACCTGGTGGCCGTTGCGCCGCGCGTCCGACAGCCGCTCCACCAGCAGCACATCGGCGCCCTCGCTCCAGCCGGTACCGTCCGCCGCGGCCGCGAACGGCTTGCAGCGGCCGTCGGGCGCGAGACCGCCCTGCCGGCTGAACTCGACGAACGCCATCGGGGTGGACATCACCGTCACACCGCCGACCAGCGCCATGGAGCATTCGCCCTGACGCAGCGACTGGCAGGCCAGATGCAGGGCCACCAGCGACGACGAGCAGGCCGTGTCCACCGTGACGGCGGGGCCTTCCAGTCCGTAGGTGTAGGCGAGGCGGCCGGAGACGACACTGCCGGCGTTGCCGGTCAGCAGATGGCCCTCGACATCCTCGGGCACCGTCTCCAGACTGCTGCCGTATCCGGAGCCCGAGAAGCCGACGAACACACCGACCTGGCTGCCCCGCACCGAGGTGGGGTTGATGCCCGCCCGCTCGAACGCCTCCCAGGAGGTCTCCAGCAGCAGCCGCTGCTGCGGGTCGGTGGCCAGGGCCTCACGCGGCGAGATCCCGAAGAAGCCGGGGTCGAACTCGGCCGCGTCATAGAGGAATCCGCCCTCACGGGCATAGAACGTGCCCGGCCGGTCCGGGTCCGGGTCGTACATGCCCGACAGGTCCCAGCCGCGGTCCGACGGGAACGACGAGATGGCGTCACCGCCGCTCTCGACCAACTGCCACAGGTCCTCCGGGCTCCGCACCCCACCGGGGAAGCGGCAGCTCATGGAGACGATCGCGATGGGTTCGTCGTCCGCGCCGACACCCGCGGGAGCCCCGGATCCGGTGGCCACCGCCGGGAACGTCGTGCCCAGCACCTCGGTGCGCAGCAGCGCCGCGAGCGTGGTGGCGCTGGGGTAGTCGAAGACCAGCGTGGCGGGGAGGCTGAGACCGGTCTCGGCGGCCAGCCGGTTGCGCAGGTCGACCGCGGTCAGCGAGTCGAAGCCCAGATCGCGGAAGGCCCGGTTCGGCTCGACCATCTCCGCGGAGGCGTAACCGAGCACGGCGGCGGCGTGCTTGCGCACCAGATCGAGCAGCGCCCGGTCCCGCTCGCCCTCGGTGAGGGGCTTCAGCCGCTCACGCAACTGCGCCCCGGCGGCGTCGGAGCTCTCGCCGCCGTCGCCCTTGGCCTCCAGCCGCCGGACCTCGTCGAGGTCGCTCAGGAACGGGCTGGGGCGGACCGCGGTGAACGAGGGCGCGAACCGGTCCCAGTCCACGTCCACGACCGTCACCACACCGTCGTCCCCGGCCACCGCGCGTTCCAGCGCGGCGATCGCCAACTCGGGTGCCATCGCGGGCAGTCCACGCCGCGCCAACTGCTCCCCCGCGTCGTCCCGGGTCGCCATGCCGCCCTCGGCCCACGGGCCCCAGGAGACGGCGGTGCCCGCCAGACCCCGCGCACGGCGCTGCTCCACCAGCGCGTCCAGGAAGGCGTTTCCGGAGCCGTAGACGCCCTGGCTGCCGCCGCCCCAGATACCGGAGATGGACGAGAAGACCACGAACGCGTCCAGCTCACGGTCGCCGAGCAGCTCATCGAGGTTGACGGCGCCCGCCACCTTGCCCGATACCACCCTCGCCGCGTCCGCGAGCTCGGTCTCCATCAGGGAGGCCGCGATCGTGACACCCGCCGCGTGCACCACCGCGGTGAGCGGCTGGTGCTCCGGCACGGCGTCCAGGACGGCGGCGAGCGCCTCGCGGTCCGCCGCGTCGCACGCGGCCACCGTCACCTCGGCGCCCATGCCCTCCAGCTCCGCCTTCAACTCGGCGGCGCCTTCGGCCTCGAGACCGCGGCGGCTGGTCAGCACCAGATGCTCGGCACCGCTACGGACCAGCCAGCGGGCCACCTGGCCGCCGAGCCCGCCCGTGCCACCGGTCACCAGCACCGTGCCGCGCGCCTGCCACGAGGTCCCCTCGGCGTCGGCCGCGGCCGACCGCACCAGACGGCGTACGAAGACACCGGAGCCGCGCACCGCGACCTGGTCCTCGCCGCCCTCGACGGACAGCACACCGGCCAGCCGCTCCGCACCGCGCCCGTCCAGCGACTCGGGCAGATCCACCAGACCGCCCCACAGCGGTGCCAGCTCCAGCCCGGCCACCCGGCCCATTGCCCAGACCATCGCCTGCGCCGGGCTGGTGAGCCGGTCCGAACGCCCCACCGACACGGCGCCACGCGTACCGCACCACAGCCGGGCCGGAATCTCGGCCTCGACCATGGCCTGCACCAGCACCAGGGTCAGCGCATAGCCGCCCGACAGCGCCGGGTACCCCGGGCAGGGCTCCTCGTCCAGGGCCAGCAGCGACAGCACCCCGCCCAGCTCGGGTGCGTCGGCGGCCACCTGACGCAGCCGCTCCGCCAGCGTGTTCGCGTCGAGGTCCCGCTCGTCCACCACGATCGAGACCACATCCGCGCCGTGCCGCTCGAGCCCGGCGACGACCTCCGAGACCAGCTCGTCCCCGGCGCGGGACGCCGGAACGACCACGGGCCACGTCCCCGACAGCGAGCCGTCGGCGATCTGGGAGAGCGGCTTCCACGACACCCGATAGCGCCAGCCGTCGATCGTGGACTGGTCACGGTTGTTGCGGTGGTACGCGGACAGGGCGGGCAGCACCGCGCTCAGCGGCGCCTCGCTGTCGACCGCCAGCGTCCCCGCCAGCGACTCCAGGTCCTGGCGCTCCACCACGTCCCAGAACCGTGCGTCGACGGAGCCGGTGACCTCGGCCGCCTCTCCGCCGGGCGGCAGGCCGAATCCATCGAGCCAGTAGCGCTCACGCTGGAAGGCGTAGGTCGGCAGCTCGACCCGGCGGGCGCCACGGCTCTCCAGTGTGGTGAGCCAGTCGACCTTCTTGCCACGCGCGAAGACCTCGGCGGCGGAGGTCAGGAACCGCTCCAGGCCGCCCTCGTCACGCCGCAGCGTGCCGACGACCACGGCCTGCGCCTCGGCGGCCTCCACCGTCTGCTGCACCGGCAGGGTGAGCACCGGATGCGGGCTCACCTCGATGAAGGTGGTGTGTCCCTTGCCCAGGAGGGTGCGGGTGGTGGTTTCCAGCTCGACGGTCTGCCGCAGGTTGCGGTACCAGTACTCGGCGTCCAGCCCGGCGGTGTCCACCAGCTCACCGGTCACCGTGGAGTGGAACGGCACCTCGGAGGAGCGCGGCGCGATGTCCGCGAGAACCTTCAGCAGCTCCTCGCGAATCGCCTCCACATGTGCCGAGTGCGAGGCGTAGTCCACCGGAACCCGGCGGACCCGGACCTCCTCACCCTCCAGCTCCGCGACCATCTCGTCCAGCGCATCCGGGTCACCGGAGACCACGACGGATCCCGGGCCGTTGACCGCGGCGACCGAGATCGCGCCGTTCCAGGCGGCGATGCGCTCCTTGGCCTGGTCCGCCGGCAGTCCGACCGACACCATGCCACCGCGGCCGGCCAGACCCGCGGCGATGGCCTGCGACCGCAGGGCCACCACCTTGGCGGCGTCCGCCAGCGACAGCGCGCCCGCCACACACGCCGCGGCGATCTCGCCCTGGCTGTGACCCATCACGGCGTCCGGCTCGACACCCATCGAACGCCACAACTTCGCCAGCGACACCATCACCGCGAACAACACCGGCTGCACCACGTCCACCCGGTCGAAACCGGGGGCACCCTCGGCGCCGCGCAGCACCTCGGTCAGCGACCAGTCCACATGGGCCGACAGGGCGGTCTCACACTCGCCGATCGCCTCCGCGAACACCGGCGAGGACTTCAGCAAGTCCACCGCCATGCCCATCCACTGCGCACCCTGACCGGGGAACACGAACACCGAGCGGCCACGGACATCGGCCACACCGCGCGTCACACCCGAGGCGACCTCATCGTCGGCCAACGCGCCCAGCCGCGCCAGGAGTTCCGCACGGTCGGCGCCCGTCACCACCCCACGGTGCTCGAACACCGACCGCGACGCCACCAGCGAGAACGCCACATCGGCCGCGCCCAGTTCCGGACGCTCCGCCACGAACTCCCGCAGCCGGCCCGCCTGGGCCCGCAGACCCGCCGCGCTACGGCCGGACACCACCCAGGCCAGCGGACCGTCGGCGACCTCGGCCCGGGTCTCCTCGGCCACCTCGGCCGCCGGAGCCTGCTCCAGGATCGCGTGCGCGTTCGTCCCGCTGATGCCGAACGAGGACACACCCGCCCGCCGAGGCTGCTCGGTCTCGGGCCAGGGGGTCGACTCGGCCAGCAGCCGGATGTCGCCCTCGGTCCAGTCCACCTGGCTGGACGGCTCGTCCGCGTGGAGCGTCTTGGGCAGCATGCCGTTGCGCAGGGCCATCACCATCTTGATGACCCCGCCGACACCGGCGGCGGCCTGGGAGTGGCCGATGTTGGACTTCAGCGAGCCCAGCCACAGCGGCTTGTTCTCCGGCCGCTCCTTGCCGTAGGTGGCCATCAGGGCCTGCGCCTCGATGGGGTCACCCAGCGAGGTGCCCGTGCCGTGTGCCTCGACCGCGTCCACATCGGCCGGTGTCAGGCCCGCGTTCTTGAGCGCCTGGCGGATCACCCGGCGCTGCGAGGGGCCGTTGGGCGCGGTCAGACCGTTGGACGCGCCGTCCTGGTTGATCGCCGAGCCCCGGATGACGGCCAGCACCGGGTGGCCGTTGCGCCGGGCGTCGGAGAGCCGCTCCAGGAGGAGCAGGCCCACGCCCTCGGCCCAGCCGGTGCCGTCGGCGCCCGCGCCGAACGCCTTGCACCGGCCGTCGGGCGCGAGCCCGCCCTGCCGGCTGAACTCGACGAACATGCTGGGGGTGAACATGACGGCGACGCCGCCCGCCAGGGCCAGCGAGCACTCCTCCTGACGGAGCGCCTGGCAGGCCCAGTGCAGGGCCACCAGCGACGACGAGCACGCGGTGTCCACCGTCACGGCGGGCCCCTCCAGGCCCAGGGTGTAGGCCACCCGCCCGGACACCACCGAGGTGGCGTTGCCCGCGAGCATCAGCCCCTCCACGTCCGCGGGCATCTCGCTCACTCCGGCGCCGTAGCCGGAGGGCGAGGCGCCGACGAACACACCGGCCTGGCTGCCCCGCACCGACGCCGGGTCGATTCCGGCGCGCTCGAACGCCTCCCAGGCGGTTTCCAGCAGCAGCCGCTGCTGGGGGTCGGTGGCGAGCGCCTCCCGCGGGCTCATGGAGAAGAAGCCGGGGTCGAAGTCGCCGGGAGTCTCCAGGAATCCGCCCTCGCGGACGGAGAAG
>NZ_JAHLEM010000398.1 GCF_018883605.1 Streptomyces niphimycinicus
CGGTTTCCAGCAGCAGCCGCTGCTGGGGGTCGGTGGCGAGCGCCTCCCGCGGGCTCATGGAGAAGAAGCCGGGGTCGAAGTCGCCGGGAGTCTCCAGGAATCCGCCCTCGCGGACGGAGAAGGTACCGGACCGTTCCGAATCCGGGTCGAAGAAGCCATCGACGTCCCAGCCCCGGTCGGGAGGGAACTCGCTGATGGCGTCGCCGCCCTCGGCGACAAGCCGCCACAGCTCCTCCGGCGTCTTCACACCGCCGGGGTACCGGCAGCTCATCGCCACAATGGCGATGGGCTCCCGGTCCCGCTCCTCCACCTGTCGAAGTTGCCGACGAGCCTGACGCAGGTCAGCCGTCACCTTCTTGAGGTAGTCAAGGAGTTTTTCGTCTTCCGCCACTATGCCCAGCCCCTTGAAACACTCTGTGAGTTCCAGCTCGCCACGTCAGGAGGTTCCGAATTCATCGTCGATGAGTTTGAAGATCTCGTCGGCGGTGGCCGATTCGATCTCGCTGTCGTCGTCCATCTCGTCGTCCAGCGCCATCGCGGTGCCGGACACCTGCCCGGTTCCGCCGGCGGACCACTTGGCCACCAGGCCCTGGAGCCGCGCCATGACCTTGTCGCGCGTCTCGCCGTCGGAGTCGAGCGCCGACAGGGTGGATTCCAGGCGGTCGAGTTCTCCGAAGACGGGCTCGGTCGCGGGCCCGTCGGCGGGGGTGACCTCTTCGCGCAGGAATCGTCCGAGCGACGCCGGGGTCGGGTAGTCGAACACCAGGGTCGCCGGCAGCCGCGTTCCGGTGATCGCGTTGAGACGGTTGCGCAGTTCGACGGCCGACAGGGAGTCGAAGCCCAGGTCCTTGAACGCGTGTCCCGGCTCGATCGCCTGTCCCGACGCATAGCCGAGGACGATGGCCACCTGGTCGCACACCAGGTCCACCAGGATGCGCTCGCGCTCCGCTTCGGACTTCCCGGCCAGGTGCTGCTTGAGCTCGGCGGCCGGGTCGACCCCGGTGCTGGTGGCGGCCGACTCCGCGGTCCTGCGCGCGGGGCCTCGCACCAGTCCGCGCAGCAGTGCGGGTACCGGCTCGCCCACCGAGGACATGTCCATCGTCATGGGCACCAGGACGGCACCGTCGAGATCGCGGGTCGCGTCGAACAGTGCGAGCCCGGCCTCGGGGGTGAGGGCGACCATACCGGTCCTGGTCATGCGGGTGACGTCGGCGTCGGCCAGCTCGGTGGTCATGCCACCGTCCTGCGTCCACGGGCCCCAGACGAGCGAGGCAGCCGGGAGTCCCGCGGCCCTGCGGTGCTGGGCCAGGGCGTCCATGAAGGCGTTGCCCGCCGCGTAGTTGGCCTGGCCCGCGCCGCCGAAGGTGCCGGAGACGGAGGAGAACAGGATGAAGGCCGAGAGGTCGAGGTCGCGGGTCAGCTCGTGCAGATGCAGTGCGGCGTCCACCTTCGGACGCAGCACCTTGTCCACCCGCTCCGGCGTCAGCGACTCCACCACACCGTCATCCAGCACACCCGCCGCATGCACCACCGCCGACAGCGGATG
>NZ_JAHLEM010000399.1 GCF_018883605.1 Streptomyces niphimycinicus
CGCGGGTCAGCTCGTGCAGATGCAGTGCGGCGTCCACCTTCGGACGCAGCACCTTGTCCACCCGCTCCGGCGTCAGCGACTCCACCACACCGTCATCCAGCACACCCGCCGCATGCACCACCGCCGACAGCGGATGCTCCGACCCGAACCCGGCCAGCAGACTCTCCACCGAAGCCCGGTCCGCCACATCACACGCCACAGCCCGCGCCTGCGCACCGAGCCCGGCCAGCTCCGCCACCAACTCCGCCGCACCCGGCGCCTCCACGCCACGACGACTCGTCAGCACCACAGAACGCACACCATGCTCCACCACCAGATGACGGGCCAACAGCGCGCCCAGACCACCCGTACCACCCGTGATCAACACCGTGCC
>NZ_JAHLEM010000004.1 GCF_018883605.1 Streptomyces niphimycinicus
CCCCCTTCCCGGCGCCGACGCCCGGGAGACGGACGCCCGGCGACGCCTGGCCCGTGAGTTGCCCGTCCACGGTCTGCTCCTGCGCGACGCGGACCGGGCGGACTGGCCGGTGTCGCGCATCGAGACCTTCGCGCAGGGAGCCCTGCTGCTCACCCCGCTCGCGGACTTCGTCCTGGTCGGCCAGGAACTCGTGAGCCAGGAGCTCTACCAGGCAGCTCTGCGAGCGCTGGAAGCGAACCGTTTCGCCCGAGAAGGAGCATGACCGATGTCCCACAGCAGTCCCCCCGCAGCACCCGGTGCCCCGCAAGCATCCGGTGCGGTGTCGATGTGTCTGCGTCTGGACGACGTGCACGGCCTGACACCCCTACAGGTGCTTCGGGAGCTGGACGCGCAGGTATGGGCGGGCCGGCCCGTCGTTCTGGGGACCATCCCCTTCCCCGCCCGCGGCTGTCTCGGCCCCGTCGCCGCCCTGCGCGAGACCCACGGCCACCGGTCCACCCTGCGCAACAGCGAGCTCGTCGACTACCTCGACGAGCGACGGGCCCGAGGGGCGGCGGAGGTCGCCCTGCACGGGCTCACGCACGCCGACCACCGTTCCCCCGCCGGCCCTGCCGCCGCCGAGCTGGTCTTCCCGTCGTCCGAGCGCTCCGACCGCCTGATGACCTGCCTCAAGACCTGGCGCGCACGCTTCGGCACCCGCACCCTCGTCGCGCCGCACAACTACATCGCACCGGAACTGACCGACCGGCTACTGGCCGGGGGATACAACGTCTCGCGCGCAGTCACCCGCCGGGAAGTGACCGCGCTCGGCCTGGACCCCGCAGCCGCCGATGCCCGTGGCGAGGCCAAGCGCCGCCGGCCCTTCCGCCTCGTCGGAGGCGCTGTGGACGTTTACCAGACGGCCGGGATCGACTACGGCCGGGTCCGGCGCTCCGGCCTGGACGCCGAGCTGCTCGCCGCGTCCGTCATGGAGATCGCGGCCCCGGCCGGGGTGGGCGTCCTCACGTTCCACTGGTGGGACTTCCTGACGCCGGAGGGTGCTTGGCGTATGGACTTCGCCACCTTCGTCGCCGACGTGTTCCGCCACTGCGAGTCCCTGGCGCCGGTGCGGTACACGACCGTCGCCGGGCTCGCGGACACCTTGCGTGACTTCACGGCTCCGACGGGCCCCGCGCGGCCCCTCGCCGCGGTGCCCCTCTCAGGCGGTGCGGCATGAACACCGCAGAACTCGCGGTGGCCGGCTCCCAGCCGCAGTCGCCCGACCACGGTGACTGGGATCTCACCACGGCGGGTGAACCGCTGCACCTGCACGGCCCCGCCGCACTCGGCGACGCCTGGCCCCGTATCCTCCCGCACCTGCCGGTCGCGGCGGTGAACCCCTGCTCCTGCGGTCGGCGGGCCGACCTCGGTCCGGTCCCGGGCGGCCAGTGGTTCGACGAACGCTTCGCGGCCGCCGTGCTGCCCGGCGCGGTGGAGACGGATGACGCGCGGCGCATGCTCGGGGCTCTGCTCCACTGCCGCCACCTCGGTCAGGGGCTACTCACCCTGCACTCCGTCGTCGTCGCCCGCGGCGACGACGCGGTTCTGCTGCTCGGGGGCCACGGCGGCGGCAAGACCCTCACGGCCCTTGCCCTGCACGCGCGCGGCTGGCAGCCGCTCTCCGGTGACATCTCCCTGGTCGGCTTTCCCCGTAACGGAGCACCCCGGTTCCGGGGCGGCACCTCCGGGTTCGTGATCCGCGAGGAGGCCGTGGCCCGTTACCTGCCGGACCGGGCCCACCTCTACCTGCGGGGAAAAAACGCTCCCACTCCGTCCCATGGCAAGACGGACATCAGCTCGCTCTTCCCGCCCCCGTCGCCCGGCACGCCGTCCCCCCGCCTGAGTGCCGTTCTCCATGTCCGGGTGGAGACCCGCGAGAGCGCCGTCATCGAGGCGCCGGGCCAGCACCTCGCGCACTCGCTCGTCTATCAGGCGAGCGGCCGCCAGTTGGACCGGGTGACGCGCCGTCACCCGGTGGCGCTGCGCCCCCTGGAACCCGCCGCCTACACCAGAAGGAGGCTGGTCCTGACGTCCCGGCTCGCCGCGGCGCTGCCCTTCTGGTCCGCCCTGGGAACTCCGGAGGCCATCGCTGCCCGGCTCGACGGGTTGCTGGCCGGCCGGAGCGGCCGTCCCCGCGCAGCGACGTCATGACGCCCGCGACCGACCGCTCCGTGCCCGCCGCACGTTCACGGGAGACGGGTAGGCCCACCGATCCGCGGGTCGATCCGAGAGCTCCCGGCACGGGGCGCCGGCCACCCGAGCGGACTCGCATCCGCTGTCTGGCGGTGGACTACTCCGGCACCCTGGCCGATCCGGGACCGGTGCTCACCGGCACCCTCGTGGCCGCGGCGGTGGGGGCCGACGCGCCCGAGGCGTTCGCCGCGGCGTTCGACGCCGAGGCCCGCGCACACCGGTCCCGCGGCCGGCGGACGGACATCGCCACAGTGATCGCCGGTGCCGCGCGAGAGCTGGATTTCCGGCTACCGGCCTCGCCGGCCGTGATCACCGAGGAGTTGTGGTCCCTGTGGCCCGACAGCCCGGTGCGGCCGGACGCGGCGGAAGCACTGCACACCCTGCACGCGGCCGGCTACGCGATCGTCCTGGCCTGCAACACCAGACGGCCGGTGCCGGTCCGCCGCCGGACGCTGGCCGCTGCCGGTGTGCTGTCCTGCTTCCGCTCTCTGGTGCTGTCCTCGTCGATCGGCCACGCCAAACCGGCCCCGCCCTTCTACCAGCACGTTCTCCAGTCGGCCGGACAGCCCGCCGCAGCGGTCCTGTTCGTCGGGGACACGTTCGCGAAGGACGTCGAAACTCCCCGGGCCCACGGCATGCCGGCCGTCTGGGTCGCTCCGGACCGGGCGGCATCAGCGGGTGCCGACCCCGGTGTTCCCGTCATCAGCCGGTTCGCGGAGCTGCCGGCCCTACTGGAGGAACACCACCGTGACCGCCTGATCGCCCCGTGACACCACCGGCGCCGCACCCGAACCCACCCACCGCACGGCAGGCCCGCCGGAACCGGGGCATCTGCATCCGGATCCTCCCGGGCCGACGCCGAGCCGGACCGGTACCGGAGCCGCGCTCACCGTCGTGTCCTGCCCCGCCCGCACACCGCGCCGTGCCGGCCGCCGTCCGGCGCCGACGCCGTCCATCCCCGATCGGAGCCAGCCATGAATCCCGGCCCGCCGCCCCTGGGTCTCTACAGCATCGGAGTCCGCGACTTCCAGCCCTCCCGCCATCTGCCCTGGGCCCGGGCCAACGGCATACCGTTCGTCCATCTGCGGGCAGGCGCCCGCGGTCTGCACATCTCGCGGCGCGACGACGACCAGATGTCCGCCTGGCGTGACGTCGCCGACCGCACCGTGCCGATCACCGCGGTGACGACCGACGTCGAACTGGCCGACCTGCTGCACGCGGACGCGACGGCGCTCGCAGAGGTCCGGACCAGCGCCCTGCGCGGTGAGCTGCTGGGTGCGAGGTCGGTACGGCTGCTCGCCACCGAGACCCCCGAGACCTGGGCGGCCCGCATCGGTCCACCCGAGGTGCCGGCCCGCGGCCGGCTCCTCGTGGAACTGCACGCTCCCGGCTGGTTCACCCCGGACGGGATCGATGCCGCACTCCGGCTGGCCGACTCGCATCCCCGTGTCTCCCTGCTCGTCGACACCCTTCAGTTCAGCCGGCACGCCCAGGACGCCACACCGGATTCGGCGCGTCGGCTGGTGACCGCCGCGGCGGTGGTCCACCTCTCGGACGACGGCTCGGGACTCGCCGAACCGGGCCACCGGCTGGTCGTCGACGCCCTGCGGGAGGCGATGCGGCGCGGAGCCCGTCCCGAGCTGGCCTTCGAATGGACCGGGCCCGACCGTTCCGCGACCGCCTGCCTCGACCGCTACCGCCGGGCCGTCACCTGGACGGAGAAGATCTGGTGACCCGCGCCGACCGCTGCCGGGCCGTTCCCTGGGTGGTGATCTGTGACTACCCGAACTGGCCGAGCCCGTACTTCGCCCAGTTCGAGGCGGCCGTCGCGGATCGCCTGGACCTGCGCTTCCAGCCGGACCTGAGCGGCCTGGCGGAGCAACCTCCCGGCATCGTCAATCTGCACCGGCTCAAGCGGCTCTACCGCGACGCGAGCGGCCGGCCCGACCTGAACCTCGCACACGGCCTGGTACGCCGGCTGGGCGCGCTGCGGGATCGGGGATGGCGTGTCGTGTGGACCGTCCACAACCTCTACCCCATCGACCGCGCGCGGTTGACGGAGGCCGACGGGACCGCGACTGCCGGCGTCCTCGCTCTCGCGGACGCCGTGCTCTGCCACACCCGGTCGGACGCCGCCCACATCCGCTCGCTGGGCGCTTCGCGCGGCCGCGTGGAAACCTGCGGCTGGGCCGGACCACCCGCGCCCGCCGCCCCGACGCCGTCGGCGCACTCCGCCGGGATCACAGCGGCCATGCGGGACTCGCACGCTTTCCTGATCCTCGGCAACATCGCCCGCTACAAGGACGTCCCCGGACTCGTCGAGGAGTTCCGGCGGGCGGACATCGAGGACAGCCGTCTCTACGTCGTCGGCCCGTGCCGCGACGCGGACCTCGAAGCCTCCATCACTCGGCTGATCCACCATGACGAACGTGTCGTTCGGTGGGCGCGGCGAGTGGAGCCGGACCAGGTGAGGCACTTCCACGACGCCGCCCGCGTGGCGGTCTGCACCTACCGGGCCGAGGGCGGACAACGGTTCTTCACGCAGGCTCTCTACCCCAGCTCCGTGGGCACCGCCGTGGTCTGCGGGGTGCCTCTGGTCGCCCCCCGACTGCGAAGCGTCGTCGAGATGACACAGGGACACCCGGCGTTCCTGTACGACACTCCTGGTGAACTGTCCGGAGCGCTGGTGCGAGCCGCCGGCACACCGGACACCCGCGGCAGACGTCCCGAGCGGGACGAGAACGCGCAGTGGAAGAAGATCGCCGAAGCGCATATCGAGGTCGCGTCCGTCTGGGCCGGGCGTCCGCACGGCACCGCGCGAGGGGACCGGCTCTGATGCCGAGCCGACCGCCGCGGCCACCGGACGTGGCCTGCCCCGTCGAACCGCACGACACCTCGGCGGTCGCGGCCGCGATCACCCTCGCCTACGGAATCACCGTCCGTTCGGTGCGCAGGCTGGCCGCCGGACACGGCACGACCAACTACACCGCCCTGGGGCCGAGCGGGCCGCTGTTCGTCAAGCAGTACCCGGCCACCGCCGACCTGGCACAGGAGGAGGCGGCCATCGCCCTGGCGGAGGACGCGGTGACCGGCGGCGTACCCGTACCGGGCGTGCTGCGCACCCTTGGCGGGCGGACCGTGGCCGTGGTGGGACAACGCTGTCTGTCCGTGTGGGAGTACCTGCCGGGCCGCACCGGGGACATGTCCTGCGCCGTCAGGTCGCGGGCCGCCGGAAACATGCTGTCCCGCATCCACGCACGGTTCGCGGAGCACCCGGTCCTGGGCACGAGCTCTCGGCTGATCCGCACCTGGGCCGGGACCGGTCCGGACGCGGTACGAGAGAGGATCACGAGGCTGCTCGACATGATCGCCGCGCGGCCCGAGCACGACGACTTCGACCGGCGCACCATGGCCATCCTGCGCGAGCGCCTCGCCCTCGCCCACCGCTTGCCCGCCCTCGTCCACGGTCTGCCGCCGCTGACCAGCCAGGTGATCCACGGCGACTACAGCGTGCCCAATCTCGTCTTCCGGGACGACCGGCTCGTCGCCGTACTGGACTTCAGGCCCCCGAACCCCTTCTACAGCAGTTACGAGATCGGCCGGATCGCCCTGTCCCCGGCGAACGTGGCCAGGCACTCCAACTGGTCGGCCATCGCCACCGAACTGGTCTCGGCCTACGCCGGGGCACACCCGGCGCCACGCGCCGACGACATCGTGTACAGCGCCCGGGTCTGGCTCATCCATCTGCTCGGCAGCCTGTACGGAGCGAGGCAGCACTACGGCCGTGCCGGTCCGCTCCAGGACCAACTGGACACGTTCTGGTTCCAGCGCCACCGGACCGTCGAGGTCCTTCTCGGCCATCTGGACGACATCGAGGACGCCTTCAGGACGGCCGTCGGCCGCGCGGGCTGACCACGGCGAGGGAGCGTCCGCGGAGCGGAGGCACCTGGCCGTGAGGGCCCCTCGTCGAACACCCGCACACCACCACCGGCCGACCGAACGCCGGCGCGACACAACACTTTGGAGGACATGGTGACCACACCTTTGCGGATCTCTCTGGTCGGGCTCGGAGTCGCGGGACGGCTGCACCGATCGATCCTCGGACGCATGGGCGCCCGGCTGACCGTGGTCGACCCGCAGCAGGAGCGCGCGGGTGAGGCCCCCTCCTGGCCGAGCGTCGACGCGATGCCCACGGCGGCCGTGGCCGGCACGGACGTGTGGTCCGTGTGTTGCCCGACCGCGGACCACCTCGGCGTTCTGCGGCGCATCCTGGCCAGGCAGCCCTCGGCCCGGGTCGTGCTGGAGAAACCCGCTTGCGCCAGCGCCGAGGTCGACGACTTCCGGCAACTGCTGGCAAGCCACCCGACCGCTCGGGTGGTCGTGATCGACCAGTACGCGCACGCCAGGGCGCTCGACGCGCTCGGGACCACCCTGGCCGCTCATGAGCCGGGCCGGCCGGTGCCTCAGCGGGTGCGGGTGGCGTTCACCAAGGACCGGGCCGCCGACATCGCGGCAGGCCGGTTCGTCGACCGGGACTACGGGGTGCTCGGTTACGAGTGGTTGCATATGCTGGCCGTCCTGCGCCGGGTCCTGCCGGCCCCGGCGAACACCGCGTATCTGACGGGCGACGTCGGGGAGAGCCTCCTACGCGCGTCCTACCACCCGGAGTTCCACACGACCGCCCTGGAGGAGCGCACCGTCCTGGCGAGCGGTACCACATTGGAGATGTACTCGTCGATCCTGGAACCGTACGTGTCCGACGCACCCGCGCCGCGGGACACCTCGCGGTGGCTGCCGCCCGGCGCCGCGAGGGCGGACCGCGGACGGTACGTCTGCATGCAGGCCGGCGAGACGCACGCCCGGGTGGACCTCGACCCCGTAATCGCCCCCGGCGGTTGGTCCTTGCCCCGCAACACGCACCGGCTGACGGTGCGGCGCTCCGGCGAACTCGTGGAGGACCGCCTGATCACCGACTCGCCCCTGGAGACTGCGATCCGCCGGGGCATCGACACCCTCACGGGGGAGGCTCCCGTCGGGGCGCCGGACCCGGGACCACTGCTGAGGATCTCGCGCCTGGCCGACCGGCTGCGCGGCCCGGCTGACGCGAACGGCCCGGCCCCGACGGCAGCCTCCGCCGGTGGCGACCCGCTGGAGGCCGGACATCCGGCCCCGGCCTCGCCCCGCGCGCACCGTCCGCACCGAGTTGGTCCGGGGCACCCGCACCTGAGCCCGGCCCCGTCCACACCCTGAGCTGGTCGTCTATCGAACGCTGACCGATCGCGGACGGCGGTCGACCCGACGCAGATCCGACGTGGAGGCGGCGACGCCACCATGAGCTCCCATCGCACAGCACGGAGGACGCTATGAACGAGACCAGGGAGCCCGGCCTCCGTCGCGGCCACGCGGGGGTCCGCACCACCACGGCCCGGTTCCCGCCACGAGCCGTCCGCCCACGCCGGATCCGCCGCCCGTCCGCATCGCGGAGTGGTTCGAGAACCCTCCCCCACTGGCACACCCACACAGACGACGGAGGTCGGCCGATGCCCAGGGACAAGCACGAGGGGCGCCGCCGGTACGCCGGAGCACGTATCCGTCTCGAGGGCGGGCGGGCCCGCCCGGTTCCGGCGGCTGAGCCCGGACCGGGCATGGTGGAGGGCCGCTTCAGCGTGCTGAGCCCCGGCACCGAGCGGCGGCATCTCAGCGGGCCCGACCGCGAGGCCGGCTACATGACACTCGGCAGAACCGAGGACACCGGCCCCTGGGTGCTGGCCCCCGTGCCGCACGGCGCCTCGTTCGAACCCTCCTGTCCCGGTGCGGTGACCGCTCCGCCCGGAACGGAACCGCGCCTGGTGGCGCTGGCACGGTTCCAGATGATGGCCTGCCTGGGCCTGGACCGTCTTTCGACCACCGACCTCGGTGATGTGACAGTCGTCGGATCCGGACCGGTCGCGCTGGGCTGCGTGCTGGAGCTGACCCGCCGCGGCGCCTCCCGCATCCGCGTGGTGACCGCGCGGCGCCGTCCCCCGATCAGCCGGGCTCCGGGGGTCATTTGTGTGCCTCCCGGGCAAGCGGGCCGAGGGCGACTGGTCATCGACGCGGCCGGCGTCCCCGCGAGCGCGGCCGGACTCACCGCGCCCGGGGGTGTCATCGGCCTGCTCGGCACACCCGACACCACCGCCCGGCTCGGCACCCTGGAGGTGCACCGCGCGGCCTGGACACTGGTGGGCATGCACGAACTGGCCCCCGCCTCCGAGGGCGCGTACCAGGAGGCGTTCACCAGGGTCGCCCGCTGGCTCACCGGCCACCTGGACGCCGACCTGGCGGATCTGTGGTGCCGGACCGTGCCCGGCAGCCGGGCCCCGGAGTTGTTCGACTCGCTGGCCACCCCCGACCGCCCGGCCGAGCCGGTCGTTCTCCTGGACTGGGGGGCGGCGTGAGTGCGGCTCGGCCCCGCAGGCCACGGTGGGTCCCCCGGTGGATCGAGGCCGCGCTCGCACGTCGGCGCCGACGGGGGAGGCAGCGCCCGCCCGGCGCGGCGGTCCGGGCCCG
>NZ_JAHLEM010000040.1 GCF_018883605.1 Streptomyces niphimycinicus
CGGCCCGCGACTGGGCCAGCGTCCCGGGGACCGCCTCCGCCGCCATCCGGTCGCGGTGCGCGGTCACCAGGTCCCACAGGGTGCGGGCGGCCGCCACGGATCCGGCCGGGACGGGGGTCTCCTCGGTCAGGACGAGGACGAGCAGCGCGCCCCGCGCGGTGGCGTCGCTGTACAGGGCCAGTACGGGCACCTCGGCGCCCGCCATCCGCGCCCGGCCCTGCCAGCTTCCCTCGGCGCGCGCCGCCGGGGAGAGGGCGGCCGGGGCGGGGCATGTCCCGGCCGAGGATGGCGTTGTCGGTACAAACGCCTCTTGACGGGCTGACGGGAGTGAGAGACATGAAGGCGATCGTCTACGAGGAGTACGGCGGCCCCGAAGTGCTGCGGCTGAAGGAGACTGAGGCGCCCCATCCGGGTCCCGGACAGGTGCGGCTGAAGGTCATGGCCGCCGGCGTGAACCCGATCGACTACAAGATCCGCCGTGGCTGGATGCCGCAGATGGGCCCGGCCGCGTTCCCCGCGATCCCGGGTTCGGAGGCGGCCGGGATCGTCGACGAGGTCGGCGAGGGGGTCACCGGCTATTCGGTGGGCGACGAGGTGCTGGGCTGGACGGACAGCGGCGCCTATGCCCCGTACGCCCTGGCCACCGATGTCGCGCCCAAGCCGCACGGGCTCGACTGGGAGACGGCCGCCGCGCTGCCGGTGGCCGCCGAGACCTCGGCACGCGTGCTGGACCTGCTGCGGCTCGCGGAGGGCGAGACGCTGCTGCTGCACGGGGCCGCCGGTGCGGTCGGCGGGGTCGGCGTCCAGCTCGCGGTGGCCCGGGGCGCCACCGTCATCGGCACCGCCTCCCCCGCCAACCACGACTATCTGCGCTCGCTCGGCGCGATCCCCGTGGCGTACGGCGAGGGCCTGGCCGAGCGGGTGCGCGCGGTGGCCCCCGGTGGTGTCGACGCCGTCTACGACGCGGCCGGCCAGGGCGCCCTGCCCGTCTCGATCGAGCT
Source organism: Streptomyces niphimycinicus (assembly GCF_018883605.1). Lineage (GTDB taxonomy): Bacteria > Actinomycetota > Actinomycetes > Streptomycetales > Streptomycetaceae > Streptomyces > Streptomyces niphimycinicus. Next base: position 1,002 of record NZ_JAHLEM010000040.1, read on the forward strand.
GCGGGGCGGCACGACCGACCGCATCGTCACCATCGCCGACCCCGCGGCCGCCGATCTCGGTGTCACGTTCTCCGGAGGCGGCGGCAACCGCCCCCTGGAGGCCATCGCCGGCTATGCCCGGCTCGCCGCGGAGGGCGGGCTGCGGTTGCCCGTCGTACGGAGCTTCCCGCTCGCCGACGCCGCCGAGGCCCATGAGCAGAGCGAGACCGGCCACAGCCGCGGCAAGCTCGTTCTGCGGCCCTGATGGGCCCTGCCCGGCGGGTCTAGGGGGCCGCGTTCATCAGGTCGAGTGCGCTGTGCTGTCGCGCCGCGTCGGTCTTGTCGAGCGGCCCTGACCAGCGCAGTCCGTACTGGTTCAGGGCGTTGCGGTCTGAGGCGTAGGCGCGGTCCGCCTGCCGTTTGAGATAGGCCGTGAAGGGGTGGTCGGGCAGGGCCGCGTCCAGCTTGGCCAGCCCCCGCACATGGGCGCCCTTGAACGACGGGCCGTCGGCACCGCAGTCGCCGGTCTCGCAGGGGTCCCTGAGGATGCCGTCGGCCGTGTTGAGCTGGGACGACGTCGTGGCGGCGGTGCCGATGCGGCGGGCCGTATCCAGCACCGAACCATCACCCGTGGCCTTGTGCAGTTCGGCGAGGCCGCCGAGCAGAACCCCCTGGTTGTAGGACCACACCGGTTGGCCGTTGTTCTTGCAGGTGCCCAGGTCGATGCCGTCGTTGACCAGGTTCGAGGCGTTCACCATGCCGGTGCCCTGGAACCAGGACCACTCCGCCTTCGCCCGCTGGAGATAGGTGGTGTCGCCGGGGATCCGGTTGTGCAGGGCGGCGTTCAGTTGGAGGTAGAGGGAGTTGGCGATGGCGTTCTTGTAGGTCTTCGCGGTGCTCCACCACACACCGCCGCCACAGGTGGAGTCCCAGTAGGAGGCCATGTAGTCGGCGTCGGCGCGGGCGGTGGCGAGATAGCGGGAGTCACCGGTGAGATCGTAGGCCGCCACCCAGGCCAGGCCCCACCAGCCGGTGTCGTCGATGTAGTCGTTGCGGAACTGCCCGCCCTGCGCACCGAGGTTGAGGTCGTAGGTGCGGGCGATCGCGTATTCATAGCTGCGCATGCCCGTGACGCGGATGTTGTCGATGACGGCCGTGAGGGCGTTGGCCGAGTTCCACCAGCCGGTGGTGGAGAACAGCCCGGTGCCGTAGGAGTAGAACGCCATCTGCGCGGTGGCGGCGGCCGTACGGCGGTCCCACGCGTTCCAGGTCGTACGGGCCCAGGGCGTACAGGCGATGTCGGGACGGTCACCGGCCTTGCCGCAGGCCCGCAGCGCGCCGACGCCATGGGCGCCCCAGTCGTCCACGTTGTACATGAGGGTGCGCCAGCCCCGCTGCCCGGACGGGATGGCGGTGTTGCCGAGGCGGCTGCCCGAGGACCAGCTACGGCCGCCGTCGAACGAGCGGTCCAGCCACACCTCGTCACCGGGGCTGCCGTTGTCGATGGAGGCCCAGCCCATCGCGTCGGCGTCGTCGAAGTGCAGGGCGATGGAGCGGGAGAAGAGGGTGGCGGTCACGGGGTTGCGGCTCTGCGGGGCGAGCGCCGGGTCACGGGTGTCGCAGTATTTGTTGCAGATGGTGGCGGACGGCGCCGCCTGGGCCGTGGCCGGGAGGAATTGCGTGGCCAGCAGGGCGAACGCTCCGGTGGCGAGGGCGGCCAGGCGGGTGCGCAGCGGTCTGGTGCGTCTCATGCCATGCCTCCTGCCGGTCTAGTTGAAGGGGTCCAGGGTGATGGACGCCTGCTGCGGATTGCCGTCGTGGACGAGCGACTCGTGCTGGCCCACGTCGTCGAAGGCGAAGGCGTACGCCTTGCCGTCGGCCATCTGGGCGTGGATCGCACGGGCGTAGTGGTTGGTCACCGCGTCGGTGTAGAACCCGGTGTCACTGGTGTCGGGCTGGTTGGAGTTGGTGAGCAGGGTCGTGCGGTTGAAACCGGCGCACAGGGTCCGCGAAATGGGGCCGCGCACCTCGTCGTTGGGCGCGTCCAGGCGCTTGTAGCAGCCGAAGACGGAGTCGGAGTCCGGCTTCTGGAAGCTGGTGACCACGGCGCCGGCACCGTTGGTGAAGTTCATGACGTCGCCGGATACCCGTCCGAAGTACTTGGTGTTCGGCCGGTCGGCGAAGGGCGTGACCGTCAGGGTGGAGCCGGCGTACTTCTGCCACACCCGGTTGATGTAGTTGTCCATCGTGTTCGCGGGCAGGCCGCCCGCCTCGATGCCGTGGCCGGGTGCGAGGGCCCGCAGCAGGGTGCCGTCCGGGCGGGTCTGGATGAGGCCCGCCCAGCCGCCGGGCTGGGCGCGCAGTGCGTTGAAGACGCCGTTGTAGCCGCCGGGCTTGAGGTGACCGGCGCTCTTCACGCCGCCGTCGGCGCCCTGCACGCCCACCGCGTACGGCGCGGAGAACATGTCGACCTGGGTGCTGTTGATGTACAGGCCGGAGTCGTCGAGGGTGAACTCGCTCCAGTTGAACAGGATGTTCCTGTTGGGGTCGGAGGGGTTCTGCACGGCGGGCTGCACCAGGCCGCCGGTGGTGAGCCGGAAGTCCAGCTTCTGGCCGTAGGAGAAGTAGACCCGGCCGGAGAGCTTCGGGATGCGGATCGTCAGGGCCTGGCCGTTGGCCGGACCGGCGATCGACGCGTCGGGGGCCGGGGTCGGCGGGTTGCCGCCGGCGGGCCAGGGGTGGAAGGTCCCGGACGCATCGGCCCAGCCCTGCTGGCCGGTCGAGAGCAGGGTGCCGATCGTATAGACGTAGATCTGGTCGCCGCGCCCGGAGTTGTTGGTGAACTTCAGCGGGATCGTGCTCGGCACGGCCGACCGGGCGGACGCCTCGGGGGCCAGTGCGGTCATGCCCAGGGCGAGCAGCAGGGCTGAGGCCCAACAGGGCAGGCTCCGGAATCGGGTGGAAACGCGTCTGGACATACATCACCTCTCGCGCGGCGGCACGGCCGCGTCAGCGGGGGGAATGGGGGGCTGATGGTGCTGAGGGTGCGGGGTCATCATGGCAGTGAACATGACACTGGTCTAGACATACTCACGTACCGACATCAGCGCACGGCCGGGTGGGGAGCCACGGGTCCGTGAGGGCGTGCCCGGTCGATTTCGTCCCGTTTGGCGCGGAGCTCGTCGGTGTCGTCCACCTCGATGATCCGCTCCGGCAGCAGCCCCATGCCCAGGACGGAGTCGTTGAGGACATCGGGGACCGCGCCGGCGATCCGCAGGACGGGGTCGGTCACGGCGCGCAACCGGCCGAGGAAGGTGGCCTCCAAGTCGACGAAGACGGGGTGCTCCCCAGCCGCGATCAGGTTTTGCAGATGCAGGTCCGCACCACAGATGGCGTGGAACAGCGCCAGATGGGCGCCCTGGCGCCAGAAGAACCGGTCGGCCTCGGACTCGTCGGCGCACGTCCCGGAGGCCACGTACTCCACCCACCCGTACCCGGGGCGGGACAGCACCTCCACGGTACGCAGTGGATGGCGCAGCCCCCGGTCGTTGAGGTGGTCGAGCAGATCGTTGAAGTGGCGCTCGACGGCGACCGACCGCGGTTTGTAGACCAGCTTCGTGCCGTCGGAGAAGGTGAGCAGTGCGACCGACCGGCCGCCGTTGTGGGTGTCACCGGCGCCGAACCCGATGTCCGTCACATCGCCGAGGCCACACCAGGAGCCGCCGAACACCGCGCGCGGCCGGGGCAGATCGGCCAGGAATCGCTCGGCGAACTCCTGCCTCACGTCGATCCAGTGGCGTAGCGAGGCCACCAGTTCACGGGCCGGCACGGGGTATTCGGAGAGGATCTCCAGCGCCCGCCCGGGGTCGCGGACCGTGGCCAGGAACGAGGCGAACCGTTCCTCGGGGGTGGCGCCGGCCAGGCCCCCGGTCACCCTGGCCACGTTGAGTTCCAGGACCAGGACACGGGACACCATGCCGGAGATCGTGTCCAGGGCGGGGAGGAGGAGGGGATGGTGCGAAGGCAGCCCCGTCACCCGGCTCCGCAGTTCCCCCTGGCCCAGCGCAGCAGCGGCAGGGCCAGTTCGGCCGGGCCCAGCAGGGACGGGTGACCGTGGGCCGCCGCAGGTGCCTGCCCACGGATGTCGTCGTCGCCGGGCCACGAGCATGCGCTACCTCCAGACCATCGGGGCCCATCTGGAGCGGGTGCACGATGTGCTGGACGAGCGACCGGAGGTCCGACGGCCGGGCGGCATCGCCCCGGCCGCGGTGCGGGGCCAGATCGAACTGCGCGGGGTGGGGTTCCGCTACGGGGAGGGGCCGTGGATCCTGCGCGATCTGACACTGCGCGTTCCCGCGGGCGCGAAACTCGCCGTCGTCGGGGCCAGCGGTTCCGGCAAGACGACAATGATCCGCCTGCTCGCCGGGCTGTTGCGGCCGACCGAGGGCACGGTGCTGGTCGACGGGCGCGACATCGATGAGTACGACGCGGACAGCCTGCGCCGCCGCTTCGGCGTCGTCACACAGGAACCCCATGTCTTCGGCGGCACCATCGGGTCGAATCTGCGGCTCGGCCGGGGGGGGGACATGCCGGACGAGGCCCTCTTCGAGGCGCTCGGCCGGGCCGGGCTGCTCGCCGATGTGAGGCGGATGCCCATGGGACTGGATACACATGTGGCGGAGGGCGGGGGTGCACTGTCCGGGGGCCAGCGCCAGCGTCTGGCGATCGCCCGTGCGCTCCTGGCCGACCCCGCGCTGCTGGTGCTGGACGAGGCCACGAGCCACCTGGACGCCGTGACCGAGGCGGAGGTGGCCGGCGAGTTGTCCGCGCTGGGCTGCACCAGGATCGTCGTCGCGCACCGGATCAGCACGATCATGGATGCGGACGAGATCGTCGTACTGCACGACGGCCGCTTCACCGAGGGTGGTGTCCACGACGACCTCATGCTGGCCCAGGGCCGGTACGCCGCACTGGTGAACCGCCAACTCCCGGTCTCGCTCCGGCCGTCGTGATCGCCGGTCGGCCCGTTCCCGATCGGCCAGGAGACGCACGCCCCGCGAGGTCATCCGCGCACACGCGGGTACCCGGCGGACAGTCCAAGCCCAAGGGGCTGCTGGACGGCAGGCCGTCCGAGGGGCGGGGCCGGAGCCCGGCCACACTGACGCCAACCTGAACATTCAGGCGTAAAATCGGCATGGTCCGCACTAGGAGCGGAGGCATCACATGACCGAGCCAGCCCCCTCCCACGCCGAACACAAACGGGAAGCCGACCACCCGGACGTGCCCTGGACGACCCCCTCGCAGGCCGAGGGCGAGCGCGACGACGAACGGGACACCGGCCACCCCGACGTACAGAGGACGACTCCCTCACAGGCCGAAGGGGAACGGTGGGATTAGCCACCGCCCCTCTCGGCGCCCGGGCCCGCCCGCCGGTCATGTCCCACCGGTCGGCGGGCCCAGCCATGCGGGCGGAGCGATCTTGGGCTGCGGCTATCCTGACCGGGGAGGCGAGAGATGGCACGCGCGACACAGACCGCCGGGACGAGCGGCACCGGCCGACCGGCACCACGCCACCACGGCAACCGCCACGGGCGCAGTGAACAGGCCCGGCTGGCGGTGCTGAACGCGGCGGACGACCTGCTGGCCGAGAAGGGTTTCGCGGGCGTCACCATGGAGGGGATCGCCGCCCGGGCCGGGGTGGCCAAGCAGACGATCTACCGCTGGTGGAGCACCAAGACCGACATCCTCATGGACGCTTTCCTCCAGGATGTGGCCGAGGACCTGCCGGTGCGCGACCGCGGTGCTCTCGCCCTGGATCTGCGCAGCTATCTGGGCGACCTGGCCGGGTTCCTCGGCGCGTCCGACTCCGGCGCCGTCTTCAAGGCCCTGGTCGCCCAGGCGCAGCACGATCCGGCGTTCGCCCGGGACTTCCGGTCCCGGTACCTCGACGACCAGCGCCGCCGCGACCGCCTCCCGCTGGAGAGGGCCATGGAGCGCGGGGAGTTGCCGCCCGGCCTGGACCTGACCGCCGAGACCGACCAGCTCATCGGCCCCCTCTACTACCGCGTACTGGTGACCGACGAACCCGTCGGCCAGGAGTTCACCGACCGGCTCGTGGACGCCTTCCTCCACCGCCACGGACTGACGGCACCGGCGAACGACTGACCCCGCGAAGACACCCGCCCGGACGGAGTCACCGCACGGGCGAGGCCATGACCGCCGGTGCCGGGAGACCGTGCGCCGGGAGACCGTCCAGGAACAGGGCCCCCGCGAGCGGTGCGGCGCTTCCGCGCGGCGCGATGCCCAGCTCACGCAGGTCCGCGTCCAGCGCGGCCAGGGCGGCGGCTCCCTCGGGCGTTGCGGTGCCGCCCGCCTCGAGCACGGCATGCGCCCCCTCCTTGGCCCGTCGGAGGCCGGGCGGGCCCGCCCGGTACAGCGGACCGGTGTCCTGGAGGGTGCTCATCACGGTGAGCAGCGCGTCCAGGCGCGCCCGGGTCTCGGTGGCCCCCGCCGCACGCGCCCGGGACAGGGCGTCGAGGGCGCGGCGCACATGGGAAAGGCGGCCCGTGCCTCGCCGCGCACCCCTGGCGCTCCAAAGGTGGCCGAGACATGCGAGCCAGGTGAGGGCCGGCGCGGTGCGCCACGGTCGGGGTGGTCCGCGATCCGCTTGGCGGTGGCGGTCACCTCATCGGGCCCGGCGCCCGGCCGCAGCGCGGCGGCGGCCACCAACAGGCCCATCACCCACAGCGCGCCATGGTGGAGGGTGCCGGTGGCCGCACCGCCACCGGCCCGTGCCATCGTCCACTCGGCGCAGCGGCCGATGGCTCCCAGCTCCTCGCGCAGCGCCCGGGTCGGCTCCCCGGGACGGCGGGCGGCGGCGGCCATGGCCACGAACCCGGGCGCCAGTGCCTTGGCCGACCAGCGCAGTGCGAGCAGATCCGCACCGGTGGCGCGGGCCTGAAGATCGCGGGTGTCGGCGAGCCCCGGTTTGGGCGTCAGCTCCGCCTGGGCGATCAGGGCGAGCACGGCGGCCCGTGCACGGTGCAGCCGAACCAGACGGTCGCGACACGGGCAGCGCCGAAGCGGTCGGCGATGCGTCCGGCCACCAGCATGCCGACGATGCCACCGAGGTTGATGACGATGAGGAAGGCCAGGGCGGAGCCCACTTCATACCCCTGGCCCCGCATCATGGTCGGCAGCCAGGTGCTGACGCCGTAGACGAGAAGCAGTCCGCCGAAGGAGGCGCACCAGAACAGTACGGTCCTCCTCCACTGGCCGTCGCGGAACAGCGCGGTCAGGGCGTGGCGGCGGTCGGGCGCGGTCGCGGGGACCGGTGCGGTGGCGGAAGCCGGTTCGGTGGCGCGGGCCGGTTCGGTGGCGCGGGCCGGTTCGGTGGCGGGCAGCTCGACCCGGTAGCGGTCGGCGAGCCGGCGGGCCTCGTCGGTGCGGCCGCGGGCGAGGAGGAAGCCGAGGGATTCGGGGAGGAACCTCGCCACCATCGGTACGGCGATGAGCAGCGGGGCCAGCCCGACCCAGAAGGCGGAGCGCCAGCCGAACGGCTCCACCAGCCATAGGCCCAGCAACGCCGCCAGAATGCCGCCTGCCTGATGGGCGGTCATCAACAGCCCGATCATGAGGTTGCCGCGGCCGCGCGGGGCGTATTCGGCGACCAGGGTGATGGTGGTGGGCAGCAGGCCGCCGAGTCCCAGTCCGGCGACGAACCGGGCGACGCCGAACACACCGAGGGTGGGGGCCGTCGCACACACGGCGGAGGCCAGGGAGAACACCGTGGTACAGCCGATGATCACCTTCTTGCGTCCCATCCAGTCGGTGACGGTGCCCGCCGACAGCGCGCCCAGCAGCATGCCGAAGGTCGCGTAGCTGCCGAGGTCACCGGCCCGGCCGGGGCTCAGCCCGAGGTCGGGGTCGTCGAGCATGCCGGGCAGCACGGCACCGTAGACGAACAGGTCGAGGCCGTCGAAGAGGACGACCGTCCAGCACAGCGCGACCACGAGGGCGGCGAGTGCGGTGCCACGCGAACGGGCGGCGGGGGTGGGTAAGGAGGACATGGCATTCCTCTCGTCGTGGAGGCGTGTCCTGCGGGCGGGTTCGGGGGTGGCCGGTCAGTCGACCGGCGGGGTGCCGTGGGTGTGGAAGGACTCGATGGTCTTCAGACCCCACGCCTGGCCCTTGGCGCGCTCGGCCTGGGTCCAGGTGATCAGGGGCCAGTCGGGGGCCAGGACCAGGCGGGTGAGCGGGTTGCACAGTTCGACGCGGTTGCCGCCCGGCTCGTAGACGTAGAGGAAGAACGTCTGCTGGATGGCGTGCTTGTGGGGGCCGGTCTCGATGTGAACGCCGTTGTCCAGGCACAGATCGGCGGCGCGCAGGATGTCCTCGCGGGTGTCGGTGGCGAACGCGATGTGGTGCAGTCGGCCCCGCGAGCCCGACCAGTCCTCGGTGTAGACGATGTCGTAGGACTTGTTGGTGAACGTCAGCCACTGGGCGGCCAGCCGTCCGCTGTCGAGCACGATCTGCTCGGTGGGGCGAGCGCCGAGCACATCGCGGGTGAAGGTGGCGTTGGGCGCCACGTCGGAGGCGAGGAAGTTGACGTGGTCCAGGCGGCGCACCCCCACGCCGTGGGCGGGTTTGGCCTGGGGCTGGTTCTTCAGCCCGGGCTTGAGCTCGGGCGGCGCCTCGTACCACTCGGTCTCCCAGTACAGGGCGAGTTCATGGCCGTCCGGGTCGCTGGTGACATAGAGCGGGCCGATACCGGGTTCGTCCTCGACCCAGCGCCCGGAGAGGCAGGCGGCCTCGGCCTCCTTCACCCGGCGGTGGAGGGCTTCCGCACCGGACGCGCGCAGGGCGGTGCGGCGGATGCCCGAGGTCGGGTGGGCGGTGAGGGTCAGGCTGTGGTGTTCGTAGTCGTCCCAGGTCCGCAGGTGGACCGAGTCGCCGGAGCGGCCGTTCTCGGTCAGACCGAGGATGGTGGTGAAGAACCACAGACTGCGGTCGGGGTCGGGGGTGAGTAGCTCGACATGCCCGAGGTGGGCGATGTCCCCGAGTGGCGGGGTCATCGGCAACTCCTTTTGAGACTGGGCGGTGGGTCGGGGAATGGGGGCGTGATGGGGGAAGGCATGGCGGTGCCGAAGAGGAGAGGTGATGTGGGTTCGACCGGTCGCCGGGGTGGGGCGCGACCGGGCACCGGTGTGTGGGCGCCACCGGCCGCCGGATCAGGCGGGGCGGGGAAAGACCGTGCCGTCGAAGATCTTCCGCGCGGTGCGCACAACCGCCGTACCCCGTGCCACGGGCGTGGCTCCGTCGTCCACGGCCGTGTCGATGTCCAGGAAGCCGGTGGGGTGTTCGATGCGCAGCCGCTCCCCCGCCGCCGGGAGCCGGGCCACCTCCTCGCCGACGTTTCCCTCGACACACAGCCCGGCGGCGACACTCGCGGCTCCCAGGACGCCGATCGCCGTATGGCAGCGGACCGGGATGAAGGTGCGGGTCATCACGGTGCCACCGTGGGCGGGCGGGGCCAGCAGGCTGAGCTTGGGCACGGTCGTGGCGCTGACATCGCCCAGGCCCATCAATCGGCCCGCCTCCCGCCGGATCTCCTGGAGCCGGACGCCGAGCACCGGGTCCGCCTCCAGCTCGCCGGGATCCTCATGGCCGGTGACGTTCAGGGCGGACGCGGCGATCAGCACGGTCGGCATGCCGTTGTCCACGCAGGTCACCGGGGTGCCGTCGATGACGTCACGGGCGTGGCCGGTCGGCAGCAGGGGACCGCTGCCCTGCCGGAAGGCGATCACCAGCGGGGCGGCGGATCCCGGTACGCCCGAGATCTCGGCCGAGCCGGTGTAATCGACGCGCCCGTCCGGGGTGGGCACGGTCACGGTGGCGTGGTCAGCGCTGTTGACCATCCTGATCCGCACCGGTGTCCGCCCGTCCCGGGCGGCGACCAGGCCACGTTCCACGGCGAAGGGGCCGACCCCGGCCAGGAGGTTGCCGCAGTTCTGCCGGTCGGAGACCTCGGCCCGGTCCACACCGATCTGAAGGAACAGATAGTCGACATCGGCGTCCGGCCCCTGGGCGGTGGAGACGACGGCCACCTTGCTGGTGAGGGGGTGCGCTCCGCCGAGGCCGTCGACCTGCCGTGGATCGGGGCTGCCCATGATCCGCAGCAGCAGATCGTCACGGGCGCCGGGGTCGGACGGCAGGTCCGCCGCGAGGAAATAGGCGCCCTTGGAGGTGCCGCCGCGCATCAGCATGCAGCGCACCCCCTCCGGCCCGCTCATGAGACGGCCCCGCCGCGGGCGTGTGCGGCATGCTCGGCGTACGGCTGGTACCGCACCCCGAGCCGGTCCAGGGTCTCCCGCAACCCGTAGCGGTCCAGGCCCAGTTGGCCCTCGGCGAAGGCGGCCCGGGTGGCCTCCTCCTTCGCGGTGCGCGCCTTCGCCGCCTCGACGGCCGTGGCGGCGGACTCGCGCGGTACGCACATCACCCCGTCGTCGTCGGCGAGGATCACATCGCCGGGGCGTATGCACTGCCCGCCCACCACCACGGGCACATTGACGGATCCGGCCGTGGCCTTGACGGTGCCCTGCGCGCACACGGCCGCCGACCATACGGGGAAGCCCATCGCGCGCAGTTCGGCGGTGTCGCGCACCCCGGCGTCGATGACCAGGCCGCGGACGCCGCGGTGGTGCAGCGCGGTGGCGAACAGCTCGCCGAACATGCCGTCCGTGGACGGCGAGGTGGTGGTGACGACGAGGATGTCGCCCTCGGCGCACTGCTCGATCGCGGCGTGGATCATCAGGTTGTCGCCGGGCCGGCACAGCGCCGTGACCGCGGTGCCCGCGATGCGCACGTCCTGCTGGACGGGGCGCAGCCCGGGGCCGAGGCATCCGGTGCGGCCCATGGCCTCGTGCACCGTGGCCACGCCATACGCCCCCAGGGCGTCCGCATGCTCGGCCCCGGCGCGTGGCGGATCGGTGACGATCACGCCGGCCGGCCGTGCGGCAGCGGGTGCGTCGCCCGCGTTACCGTGCGTCATTGCTGATCTCTCCTTGCTGGACAGGTCGGTGACCCACCCCGCGGCGCGAGCCCCGCGCCATGTGGTCACGGCGACGACGCCGGCGCTTCGCTCAAGGCGTCGATCACACTGGTGAGGTGGGCACGGACGGCCGCTTCGGCCGCCTGTGGGTCCCTGGCCCTGATCGCTTCGATCACGGCCAGGTGTTCACCCAGGGACCGCTGGGCACGCCCCGGCCGCAGCGCGAGCTGGAACCGATGGCGCACAAGCTGTGCGTTGAGCCGCTCCAGCAGCTCCACCGCCACCTGCTGGCCGGAGAACTCCCGGATGCGGGCGTGCAGTTGGTGGTTGAGGTCGGAGTAGGTCAGCGGTTCGCCGTCGGCGACCGCCTTGGACATCGCCGTGCCCAGGTCGGCCAGTTCGGTCAACTGCTCCTCGCCGGCCTGAACAGCCGCCTTGGCGGCGCACAGCCCTTCCAGGACCATGCGGCATTCGGTGATGGCCACGGCCTCCTCCACGCTCACCACCCGCACCCGTGAGCCACGGTTGCGGATCCGCTCGACCAAGCCCTCGGACGCCAGATCGATCAGCGCCGCGCGGATGCTCGCCCGTGTCACCTCGAATTGCTCGGCGAGCTCGTTCTCCACCAGCCGCTGGGCCGGTGCCATCTCCCCGCGCAAAATCGCCTGCCGCAGCCGCTCCATCGCATGCTGCTTGGCCTGCTCTCCGGTGCCTGGACGAGCTTCCTTCGGCATTGCGTGCCCTCCCTGAGTGAGTGCCTGTCGAAGGTAAATCTAGGCCAACAAGATTGTCAACGATTTCGTTGCCTATATTGGCGACATGAGCCCGCTCACGTTCCCCTGATTCCGGTCTCGTGACAGGGGAGGCCGGGGTTGCTTGAATGGTGCGGCGGTTCCCCATCGGACCCCGTCGACCGTTGGAGCGTGCCCGTGCCTCTCTCGCGTCGTGCCCTCGTCTCCACGCTCCCGGCCGCCACCCTGTCGGCCATGGCCCTGCCGCTGCGCGCACGGGCGGCGGGACATCCGGCCGCATCCGGTGGGACGGCGGACGGCGAAGGGGCCGGGCCCGCTCACACCCGGCTGATCGACAACACCGTGGCCGTCTTCGCCGGAACGCCGGAGGTGGGCACCCGTCCCGAGGTCCGCGCCAAACTCGCGGCCATCGCCACGACCGCCCGCGCCCGGCTCACCGCGATGGACCGCGCCGGGCAGGGCGAACTCTTCCAGGGCCTCGCACTGGGCACGAGCGATCCCAACCTGATCACCTCGTTCCAGTACCTCTACGAGATCGCCCTCGCCACCCGCACACCGGAAGACGGCACCCCGTCCCGACTCCACGGTGACACCGGTGTCCAGCGGCGCGTCATCGACGGCCTGATATGGCTCCATGAGCACTACTACGGCGACCAGTCGAAGGGCTACTACGGCAACTGGTTCACCTGGGAGATCGGCATATCCACCCACGTCAGCAAGATCCTTGCGCTGCTCGTGGACCAACTCGCCGCCTACCGGCCCGAACTGGCCGCCACCTACGTCGCCTCGATGGACGCGTATCTGCGCAATGGCAAGGCCGGTGACGTCGACCTCGACTCACGCTTCCACACCGGCGCCAACCTCGCCGACATCACCACCAACCGCATCCTCCAGGGCGCCGTGCTCGGCGACGACGCCCGGATCACCAAGGCCATCGCCGACCAGTTGACCATCCTGGCCACGATCGACCCGTACGCGCTGCGACACGGTGTCACCGACGGCTTCTACGCCGACGGCTCCTTCATCCAGCACGCGTCCGTGGCCTACACGAGCTCCTACGGCAAGGGGCTGCTCACCCGTGTCGTACAGACCATCAAGATGCTCGACGGCACCGGCTACACCACCGACGACCGGCTGGTCCGCGTCGCCCAGGGGTGGGTGGTGGACGGCTTCGCCCCACTGATCTTCGAGGGCTGGCTGATGGAGATCGTCAAGGGGCGCGGGGTGTCCCGTCCGGCGACGGGGTACGCGGACGCCGCCGAGGTGGTGGAGGCCGTGGTGGGCCTGTCCGCCCACGCCACCGGCGCCGACGCCACGGCGCTGAAGGGCTATGTCTCGTATCTGCGGCAGACCTCCAAGGCCACGCTCGATCCTTCTGCGTTCGTGTCCCCGGTGAGCATCGTCCGCTACGCCGACATCCTCGCCGACTCCTCGATCCCGGCGCGGGACCTCGGCCCCGCCGAGCGCCATGTCGCGTTCAACGCGATGGACAGAACCGTCCACCGGCGCCCCGGTTATGCCTTCGCCCTGGCCCGCAGCTCGTCCAGGATCAGCCGATACGAGTACATGAGCGGCGAGAACCTGATGCCCTGGTTCCAGGGGGACGGCGCCCACCATCTGTATCTCTCCGGCCAGGACCAGACCCAGGCGTTCGGCATCGACTACCTCACCGCCGTCCCGCCCCACCGCCTCGCCGGTGTCACCGCCCCCGTGGAGACCCGCCGCACCGTCCCCGAGCTGTACGGCACGCTCTGGTACGACAACCCCGAACGTGGCTTCACCTCCTCCTCGGAGGCGCAGAACACCTATGTCTACTTCCCGCGCGGCACCCACCCGTTCTCCGGTGGCGCCGCCCTGGGCGCGTACGGTGTGGCGGGGCTCGTCCAGTCCGATGACGTGGCGTACGAGGCGAAACAGGCGGGCGACCTCCCCGACGACTTCGTGGTGTACCGCAACGCCGATGCCACCAAGTCGTGGTTCCTGTTCGACGACGAGATCGTGGTGCTGGCCGCGGGGGTCGGCGACGCCGCCGGCCGCGCGGTGACGACGACCCTCGACACCCGGATCGCCGCCCCCTCGGACACCCTCGCCCTCACCGGGCGGCTCCGCGGCGGTGCGCCCTGGTCCGGCACCGGCACGGCCCCGCTCGCCTGGCTGCGGTACGCCAATGCCACCCAGGCCGCCTCGGTCGGGTATGTCTTCCTCGACGGGCCGCCGCCCACGGTCACGCTCGACACCGTCACCCGCAGCCGCCGCACCGTCCGTCTCGCCAACCCCGACCTCCCGGTGACCAAACAGCTCTTCGCCGTCGCGGTGGAGCGGCCGGCCGGGGCGCCGCACACCTCGATGGCGTACGCCCTCGTGCCAAGCGCCACCGAACGCCGACTGGGCGCCTACGCCCGTCGGCCGCTCGCCGTCCTGGCCAACACCACCCGGCTACAGGCCGTGGCCCACCGGGGTCTGCGGATCACCGCGCTCAACGCCTTCGCCCCCGGCACCCATCGCGCCGGGCGGCTGGCGGTGCGCGGACCCGGCTCGGTGCTCCTGCGGGAAGCCCGGGACGGCGCCTTGGCGATCGCGGTGGCCGATCCGACCACCGAGCGCGACACGGTATCGGTCGTCATCCGGGGCCGGAGGATGAGGACCGTGGCGGCGGACGACGGCATCCGGGTGGGCCGGGTGCCCGGCGGCACCCGGATCGTCGTCACCACCCGCCACGCCTACGGCCGGAGCTTCACGGCGACACTGCGCTGACCTGCGAGGCGCGCAGATGCCGGGCGCCCGCGCGGACCGCCCACCCGAACACGGCGAGGGCGAGGACGCCCACCGCCACGGTGTCGTACGGCGCCGGGAGGCGGGCGGAACCGCCGAAGGTGCCGAGCCACGACAGCACGGTCAGCGCCGCCAGATGGAAGACCAGCCAGGCGCCGCGCCGCAGTTCCTCCCCCAGGGACGCGCCGCCGTCCGCACGACGCTGAAACAGGAACAACACCGCGCCGAGCAGTACGAAGGGCAGCGCGAGCCGCAGATCGTGCCAGCCCGACCAGTAGACGAACTCACTGGCCACCACGAAGCTCACCGGTGCGATCCAGCGCACCCCCGGCACCCGGCCCTCGGCCCGCGTCACTCCCCGCTCGCGGTCGTGTGCCCGGAACGCCGCGACGGCGACCGCCGAGGCCGCGTAAATCAACAGATACATGTCCCCCATCACGCTCACGATGTCCTGCCAGCCGCCGAACGGCAGCATGAAGACGACGATGACCGCCAGGTTGAGCAGCAGCGCCCGGCGCGCCACCCCGGACCGGGGGTGGATGCGCATGAAGAAGCGGGGCAGCAGCCCGTTCTTGGCCAGGGCATAGGTATGGCGAGCGTCGATGGCCACGCCCACATAGGCCGATCCGCCCGGTGAGATCACGGCGTCGGCGTAGAGCAGCGTGGCCAGCCAGTGGAGATTGAGCACCAGGGCGAGCTGTCCGAAGGGCGACTCGAAGTTGACTCCCTTCCAGCCGTGGCCCAGCAGCGACTCGGGCACCGTGAACAGAAAGGCCAGTTGGAGCCCGAGGTAGACCAGCACGGCGAGGCCGATGCCGGTGAGCACCGCGGCCGGGACGGTACGGCGCGGATTGCGCGCCTCCCCGGAGAAGTCGAGCGGGGCCTGGAAGCCGTTGACGGAGTACACGATGCCGCCACCGGCCAGCGCGGTCAGGCAGGCCGCGTAGCCGTACGGCGCGAAACCGCCGTGGTCCGTGAGGCGTCCGGAGTGGGTGCCGGACAGGAACAGCGCGACGATGGTGAGAACGGGGACGATGACCTTGAACACCGAGATGAGGTTGTTCAGCCGGGCGAATATCCGCACGGCGAACCAGTTGCACACCGTCAGCACGACACTGAGCGCCACGGCCACGGCGAGGCCCGAGACGGTGAGTGTGCCACCGCTGTAGAGGCCCGGCAGATAGTGCGCGGCGTACTGCATGATCGCGCTGATCTCGGCCGCCGTACCGCCCACCGAGAGCAGCACGGACCAGCCGATCATCGTGCCGACCAGCCGTCCGCTGGCGTACAGCGGCCAGCGCACGGTGCCGCCGCCCTCCGGGCGGGTGGCGCCGAGTTCCACCATGACCAGGGCGATCAGGGCGCACAGCACACCCGCCGCGATCCAGGAGAGCAGGGCGGCGGGGCCGGCGGTCTGGGCGGCGTACATGGCCGCGAACAGCCACCCGGACCCCAGGATGTTGGAGAACCCGATCGCGGTCAGGCCCCAGAATCCGAGGTCCTTATGGAGCCGTCGCTCCTCGGCGAGCACCGCCGGGGCGGCGATGGACTCCGGTGGGTGGTTCTGCGGCACGTGGCTCGTCTCCTCGGTGGTGCATGAACATACAAAGGCCCAGCGTGCCATGCGTGCCGACGGCCGCCCCCGACGCGCCCCGGACCTCGGTGCGAGCCCATGGCCACGCACGGGTGAGGGCCGATGGCCAGGCCCGGCGATCGACGGAAAAACACACCTCACCAGCGAGAAATCGCCGCATATCGGCCAGAGGCGTGTTCTCATGCTTCAGGTGTCCTCTCCCTCCCGCCGTGATGTCCTGCGGTCCGCGAGCGGTGCCGTGGCGGCCACGACGTGCGGCGTCGGCTGCGGCCACCACACCGTGTCCTCGTCGTCCAGACCGGCCGGTCCCGCCGAGACCCCCTCCTCCGGTGCGGCCTCGGACCCGGCCACGCCCGCCGGAGCCGCGCCGCGCGGACCGGTGCGCTTCCCCGGACTGCCACCCCAGATCGCCCACGGCCCGCGCGGCGCAGGCGCGGTGGCCCTCACCTTCCACGGCCAGGGGGACGCGGAGCTCGCCCGCTCGCTGCTGTCCGAGGCCGAGCGGGCCGGGGCCCGGGTCACCGTCCTCGCCGTCGGCACCTGGCTCGACGAGCACCCGGAGCTGGCCCGGCGGGTCCTGGACGGCGGCCATGAACTGGGCAACCACACCATGCGGCATCGCGCCGTCTGCGCACTGCCCGCCGACGAGGCGTACGCGGAGATCACCGAATGCGCCGACCGGCTGCGCCGCCTCACCGGGACCATCGGAAGCTGGTTCCGGCCGTCGCGGGCCCGTACCGCCACGGACCTCGTGACCCGTCTGGCGGCCCGCGCCGGGTACCCGCACGTCCTCTCCTACGACGTGGATTCCCAGGACTTCCAGGACCCGGGGCCGGACGCGGTGCGGGAGGCGGTCCTCGGCCAGGTCCGCGCCGGTTCCGTGGTCAGTCTGCACTTCGGTCACACCGGGACGCTGACCGCGCTGCCCGCGGTCCTCGACGGTCTGCGCGGGCGCGGTCTGCGCGCGGTCACCGCGACGGAGCTGATGCACTCCGATGGCGTAGCAGCGACAGCGGGCCCCGGGATGCGTACCGAGACTGGGTGAGACGCCGGGCGCCCGCCCGTGGCGTGCCCGTACGGGAGCGGAGGAGACCCCATGCACCACCGCAAGGATCTCGGACTGCTCGCACTGCGCCTCGGTGTGGGCGGGGTGCTGGCCGCGCACGGCACACAGAAGCTCTTCGGCTGGTGCGGCGGCGGTGGCCTGGACCGTACCGGCCAGGCCATGGAGGCGATGGGCTTTCGTCCGGGGCGCGCCAGTGCCTTGGCGGCCGGGCTGGGCGAGGCGGGCGGCGGGCTGCTGCTCGCGCTCGGCTTCGCCACTCCCGCGGCCGGGGCTGCGGCCGCGGGGACGATGGCGGGGGCGGTGTCGGTGAACGCGCCGGCCGGATTCTTCGCCCAGTCCGGGGGCTATGAGTTCCCCGCCCTGCTGGGATGTTCGTCGGCGGCGCTCGGGATCGCGGGGCCCGGCCGCTACTCGCTCGATCACCTCACCCGCCATGCGCTGGACCAGCCGTGGCTGATCGCGACGGCGTTCACCATGAGCGCGCTCACGGCGGCCGCGGTGATCAGACGCCGGCTCGCGGTGACCACGGAGCGGGAGCTCGCCGAGGAGCAAGCCGGCATCGACGAGCAGGAACTGGCCGAGTAGGGCGCGCCCTCGCCCTCGCCTCGCGTGTCACCTGTCCGGCGGGTGACGCACGGCGTGCGAGGGTCGCACCCGTGCGCCATGGTGGATGCCAGGGCCCGGGAGCGGTCGCACTGGTGGAGGGTGCGGATGTTCGACAGGCGCAGCTTCGGGAAGATCGTGGGCGCGAGTGCGGTCGGGGCGCCGTTCGCCGTCCGCGCCACCGGCTCGGCCAAGGCCGCCGGGGACGTTCCGGAGGAGCGGCGGACGCCGTCCGCGCGGCCGCATACGTCCTTTGCCGCCCTGCGGCAGATCAAGGCCGGGGAGCTGAGCGTCGGCTACGCCGAGGCCGGTCCGGCCCATGGCCCCGCGGTCGTCCTGCTGCACGGCTGGCCCTATGACATCCACAGCTATGTCGAGGTGGCGCCCTTGCTGGCCGCCGAGGGCTATCGGGTGGTGGTCCCGTATCTGCGCGGCTATGGGACTACACGCTTCCGGTCACCCCGGACGTTCCGCGACGGCCAGCAGTCGGTGTTCGCCCTCGATCTCCTCGCCCTGATGGACGCCCTCGGGATCGAGCGGGCGATCCTCGCCGGATACGACTGGGGCTCGCGGACGGCCGACATCGTCGCGGCGCTGTGGCCGAAGCGCTGCAAGGCCCTGGTCTCGGTGAGCGGCTATCTGATCACCAACCGGGAGAAGAACAAGCAGCCGCAGCCGCCGAAGGTCGAATGGGCCTGGTGGTATCAGTACTACTTCGCCACGCAGCGGGGTGTGCTGGGGCTGGAGAATCCGGAATACCGGCGTGAACTGGCGCGGCTCGTCTGGCGGTTCAACTCGCCGACATGGCACTTCGACGACGCCACCTTCGCGCGCACCGCCGCCGCCTTCCGGAATCCGGACTATGTCCGCATCGTGATCCACAACTATCGCTGGCGGCTGGGGCTCGCGGCGGGTGATCCCCGGTACGACGGTTTGGAGCGGCGTCTCGCCAAGGGTCCCGTCATCGGCGTCCCCACCGTCACGCTGGACGGCGGGCGCGATCCCTTCACCCCCGCCGGGGGCGGTGCCTCCTACCGGGACAAGTTCTCGGGTCCGTACGCCCACCGGACGCTGAAGGACATCGGCCACAATGTGCCCCAGGAGGCTCCCGAAGCCTTCGCCGATGCCGTGGTCGAGGCCGACGGTCTGCGACGGCGCTGAACACCGCCGCCGGGCCACCGGCCGCCACGTCCGAAGGGGGCAGGGGATGGCGGAGTTCGAGGTGGCCACCGGTTCCGCGGGGGTCCCCGAGGGAGAGGACCGGGGCCGCCGGGCCGCGGTACAAACCGCGTTCGAGGGGCTGCTGGAGATCCGCCGGCTGATGAACGCCGACGCCGCCGACCCCGAGGGTGTGCCCGCCGAGTGGGAGCGGCGGCAGCCGGTGCGGGCCGTGGCCCTGGCCCTGGAGGCCGCCGGTGTTCCGCCGTCGGCCACCGGCGCGGACGGCCGCCGCACGGCGACCGGATACTGCCTCGGCGCGGCGGAGCGGACCGGGGTGGTGCGGGTCGAGTGGCTGGGGCCGCCGAGAAGTGGTGCCGGGTACGCGGCGGAGGACGCGCTGCGCAACTGCGCGGCCGTGCTGCGGCGGCTGGGCTGGGAGGCGCTGGAGTACCGGGGGCCGCGCCGCCACCGTTACCTCGAGGTCGAGCCGCCGCCGGCCGGGCCTTCCCGGCGCTGACCCGGCCCGGACCGAACCGGCCCGGGAGGCGCGGGCGGTGATGCCACGTCGCCTCCCGGGGCGGTACCGCTCACGCGTTGGGGTCGAAGGGGATCTCGGACGGCTTGGCCTTCGCGAGGTGCGAGGCGAGGGTGCTGTCCTTGAGGCCCAGGGTGGCGCTGCCGAAGTCGGCCTGGCTCAGCTTGTCGCGCAGCCCTGCGGGGTAGCCGTTCCAGCCGACCAGCGCGGGGTACTGCCAGGTCTGGTGGTGGTTCTCCGGCGGCTCGTCGTTGGAGTTGGCCGGGCGGAAGCAGTGGGTGCTCACGCCGTCCTTGTGGTACACGACCTTGGGATGGGTCCCGTCCCAGCGGATCTGGTCCCGGTTGTAGATGTTGAAGTTGCCGTGGGCCGAGGTGGCGACGTACTTGGCCTCGTTGTCCTGCACCCACACCACGACATGCTCCCAGTCGTGGCGGTGTCCGCCGAGCCCGCTCCCGGCCACGGCCTGGTCCTTCTCGAAGTACAGGCCGTAGATGATCGCGCACCAGCCGTTGTTGCACTTGGAGCGGGAGTATCCGTTGGTGTTGTCGAGGTCCCAGGAGTCGCGGCACTGGCCGTTGAGGGCGCCGCTCGGGTTGAGCCCGCCCGCGATCGTCCCGTCGGGCCCGATGGCGGGGGTGGGGTAGCAGCCGTCGGTGTCGTAGTCGAACGCGGGCTGGAACGTCTGCTCCGTGCCGTCCGCGTTGGCGGGCAGCGCCGTGGGCGGGTCCGCGAGCGCACTGCCCGGAAAGGCCACGACGAGCGCGATGGCGCTGCCGAGGATGGCGGATCCCCTACGGATCCGCGAACTCTTCTTCACTGCGTCCTCCTGAACGACCGCGGTGTGGCACCACGAGGGGGGGTGGTTGGCATGCTCAGGTCAGCATGATCGCATTCCTTGAGCGGCGGCGGGAGATGTCGCCGTGATGAAGAGTCAGCCAACAGCTATAGCAGGTGAAGTGGGGTGGCGCCCAGGAGGGGGCGGCGGTGGCGGGCCCGCGGACGGGTTCCGGTGAAACCGCTGCCGCGTGGCCGTCCGCGCCGCCACACACCCGACGGCTCCCCCGGCGACCCCGGCTTCCGTACCGTCCGCGACACCTGAGCCTTCTTTTATTCCGGGATGTTGACGAAATAGCGTGGGGTGCCCATGCTGTTCGGCATGCACCCCCATCAGGACGGCCCGCTGGCCCGGCTGCGGCGGGGCCACGAAGACTTGGTACTGGAGCTGTTGCGCAAACACGGCCCGCTCAGCCGGGCCGAACTGGGACAGCACAGCGGGCTCTCCCGGACCACCCTCAGCGATATCGTCACCGAGCTGATCGAGAGCGGCGCCGTGGTCGCCACGGCGCCGGAAACGGCCCCGCGCCGCCGGGGACGGCCGGTGGAGGCGCTGACGCTCAACCCCAGCGCGGGCCAGGCCATCGGTCTCGACTTCGCCCGCCGGGCGGTGCATGTCTCCGCGGTGAACGTCGCACACGAGGTGATCGGCTCGGCCAGTGAACCGCATGACCCGAGACTGCCCTGGGAGGAGCGGATCACCCTGGCCGAGCGGCTGGTCGGCACACTCGCCGACGGCGCCCTGCGGCTGAGCGCGCTGAACGCCATCGGGGTGGGTGTGGTCGGCCCGGTCGCAGATCCCGACTCCGGGCCGCCGGAACCCCGCCCCTCCGACGAGCTGCCCGCCCTGCTGCGCAAGCGTTTCGAGGCCCCGGTGCTGGTGGACAACAACACCCGGCTCGCCGCGCTCGCCGAGGCCACCTGGGGCGCGGCGGCGGGCGGTCAGGACGTGCTGTATCTGCGGCTGTCGCACGGTGTGGGCGGCGGGCTGGTGGTGAGCGGCTCCCTGCACCGGGGGGCGTACGGGCTGTCCGGCGAGTTCGGCCATATCGCGGTCGAGTCGGGCGACGGGCGATGTTCGTGCGGCGCCACCGGCTGCCTGGAGACGGTGGCCTCGGTGGGCGCCGTGCTCGCCGCCTACCGCCGTGCGGGCGGACACGCGGACGGCCTGGCCGCGCTCCTCGGGGCGCTGGAGGCCGGCGATCCGGTGGCGCTGCGCACGCTGGAGGCGGCCGCCGTCCATATCGGCACCGTACTGGCGGCGGTGTGCAACGCGGTCGGCCCCGGGGTCATCGTGCTCGGTGGCGAACTGGCCGCGGCCGGCACACCACTCTTCGAGCCGGTCGAACGGGCGCTGCGCGCACACATCATGCCGATCTCACGGGACCATGTGGACCTGAGGCCGGCGACGCTCGGCGAGGCCGGTGGCGCGCTGGGCGCCATCGCCCTTGTCCTGCATGAATCCCCCCTGCTCAGCCATTACCCGGCCCGTCCGGGCTGATCCGGCCCGCCCCGGGCCCGGGCTGAAGAGGAGGACCCGTGAGCCACACCGACGGGAAGGCCACGCACGTCACGGAGTTCGCGAAGGAGGGCGAGCGCCCCACCACCACACCGCCGACCCCGGTGGCCTACGGGCCGATGTTCGGCGACCCGCCCGCGGACACGCTGTGGATGCGGCTGTCGTACCACGCCGACACCGCGCGGGACGAGACCGAGGTGAGCGCCGCCACCAGCACGGACGGTGCGCACTGGGTCCACACCGGCGTCTGGACCCTGCCGACGTCGAGCAGGCTCAGGATCGGGCTGGTCGCGCAGAACACCGCGGGCGCCCTCGCGCGTTTCGACTACGTGCACACCTACCGCCGCTGACCTTCCGGGCGAGCCCCGTCCTATGCTGATCACTTTGTTGATGCGTGACGGGGGCCGCTTCGGCGGCCGGGGAAGGTGAGCGAGCGTGGCCAAGCCTGTACGTGCGGCGATCGGGGACGTGTGGATCACATGTGTGTTCTGCAAGGGCGACCTTTTCCGGGACCGCGAGGTGAAGCTCAACAGCACCGGTATGGAGCTGTTCAAGTTCGGCTGGGCCAATGAATCGGCCACCGGGTTGATCTGCTGGAATTGCGGCTATGTGCACCTTTTCGCCAACACTGACATCGAGCTGTACAAGGTGAAGAAGGGCGAGATCTAGCCAGGCCCACCGGCGGTCGCCCAGGTCGCGGCAAAAGATGGTGCGCGGGATCTTTACAACGATGTAAACGGGTGATGGCATACCCCTGACCGGCCGATTCCCCGCCCCGCCCCGGAGACCCCATGGCTCACACCGACATCCCTTCGCCCGACGTGTCGAACGCCGTTCCGCGACCCGAATATCCCCGTCCCGGCTTCGTCCGCGAGAAGTGGCTCAATCTCAACGGCACCTGGCAGTTCGCGTTCGACCCCGGTGACAGTGGACTCGAACGCGGCCTGGTGCACCAGGAGCTGGACGGGCGGATCCTGGTCCCGTTCTGCCCCGAGTCCGAGCTGTCGGGGATCGGTGACACCGACTTCCACCCCGCGGTCTGGTACCGGCGCACGGTCCGGATCCCGGCGGACTGGGCCGGCCGACGGGTGCTGCTGCACTTCGGAGCCGTCGACCACGACGCCACCGTCTGGGCCGACGGCCGCGAAGTGGCCCGGCACAGCGGTGGCTTCACCTCCTTCACCGCCGACCTCGGCGAGGTGGCGGACCCGGCCGGTGAAGGGACCGAGGTGGTGATCGTGGTTCGGGCCCGGGACGCCCGGCACGGCCCTCAGGCGCGCGGCAAGCAGGCCACCGAGTACGCCAACAGCGACTGCCACTACACCCGCACCACCGGTATCTGGCAGACGGTCTGGATGGAGCCGGTGTCCGAGGTCCATCTGCGCAGGCCCCGGATCACCCCCGACCTCGCCTCCGGGGCCTTCCACCTCGAACTCCCGCTCAGCACCAACCGCCCCGGCCACCGGCTCACCGCCCGGGTGAGCGACGCGGACGGCGAGACGGTGGCCGAGGCGACGGTGCGCGCCGACCTCGATATGGCACCCCGTATGGTGCTCGTGCTGCCGGAGGACCGGCACCGGCCATGGTCTCCGGAGGACCCCCATCTGTACCGGGTGCGGATCGAGCTGCTGGACGCCGACGGCGAGGCGGTGGACCGCGCCGAGTGCACCGCCGGGCTGCGGTCGGTGGCCATCGACGGCAAGCGGCTGCTGCTCAACGGCCGCCCCGTCTTCCAGCGGCTCGTCCTGGACCAGGGCTGGTATCCCGACGGGCTGATGACCGCGCCCGACGACGCCGCGCTCGTCCGGGACATCGAGCTGTCGCTGGCCGCGGGGTTCAACGGGGCGCGGCTGCACCAGAAGGTGTTCGAGGAGCGGTTCCTGCACCACGCGGACCGGCTCGGCTATCTCGTCTGGGGCGAGTTCGGCGACTGGGGAGCCGGCACCGGGCGCACCACCCGGGACAACCAGCAGCCCACCGCCGGATTCGTCGCGCAGTGGCTGGAGGCCGTGGAGCGGGACTACTCCCATCCGTCCATCGTGGGCTGGTGCCCGCTGAACGAGACGCACCAGGAGCTCCACGACCGGCAGAGCGTCCTGGACGATGTGACCCGGGGCATGTTCCTGGCCACGAAGGCCGCCGACACCTCCCGACCGGTCCTGGACGCCTCCGGCTACTCCCACCGCGTGGCCGAGACCGACGTATACGACTCGCACAGCTATGAACAGGACCCGGAGGCGTTCCGCCGCCAGATGGCGGGGCTGGACAAGGACGAGCCGTTCCTCAACCCCGACAACCGGGGAAACCCCGGCAAGCGGGACACCGACGCGGTGTGGTCGCTGCCGTACCGCGGCCAGCCCTACTTCTGTAGCGAGTTCGGCGGCATCTGGTGGAATCCGGAGGAGGCGGAGGCCGCGGCCGGTGACGACCGCGAGGTCTCCTGGGGCTACGGCGAGCGGCCGCGGACCGAGGAGGAGTTCCACACGCGCTTCGCGGGGCTGACCGCGGTGCTGCTCGACGATCCGCTGATGTTCGGCTACTGCTACACCCAGCTCACCGATGTCTTCCAGGAGCAGAACGGCGTCTACCGCTTCGACCGGAGCAGCAAGCTCGATGTGGCGCGGGTGCGCGCGGCCCAGCAGCGCCCCGCCGCCTTCGAGCGCCCGGCCGGTGAGGAGGGGCGATGAGCGGTCTGTCACGGCGTGGGCTGCTGAGAGGCGCGGTGTACGGGGCGGGCGCCGCCGTATCGGCGTCCGCGCTCAGCGGCTGCGGATCGATCGCCGGGAGCGTGGCGAGCGCCGACGAGATCCAGTACTGGACCCTGTTCACCGGCCCCGACGGCGAACTGATGAAGACGATGACCCGGAACGTGGAGAGGCGCGTCCCGGATCTCAAGGTCAGGACGACGGTGCTGGACTGGGGCCCGCCGTACTACACCAAGCTGGCGATGGCCTCGGCCGGCGGCCGCTCGCCGGATGTGGCGATCATGCATCTGACCCGGCTGGCGGGCTACGCCCCCGGCGGTCTGCTCGACCCCTGGGACACGGATCTGCTGGCGGAGTTCGGCCTGAAGCAGGACGACCTCAACAAGACGCTGGTCAAGCGGAGTCTGTACGAGGGCACCCCGTACGCCATTCCGCTGGACACCCATCCCTTCGTCGTCTTCTTCGACCGGGACGTCATGGACAAGGCGGGTCTGCTCACGGGCGACGGGCAACTCGTGCCCTTCGAATCACCGAAGCACACCATGGAGCTGATGGACAAGCTCCGCAAGGACACCCGCAAGCTCGGTCCGGTCTTCGGCCATGCGAACGACGCGGCGATGGGCTGGCGGATGTTCTGGACGCTGTTCAGCCAGACCGGCGCCACCTTCGACCTCACGGGCGAGCGGGCCGAGATCGACGAGGACACCGCGGTCGAGGTGGTGCGCTTCATGACCGATCTGGCACGCGACAGCCGCACCATGGACGTCCAGACGGCGATCGCCGCGTTCGCCAACGGCCGCTCACCGATGATCTTCTCGGGCGAGTGGGACATGGCCACCTACAAGACGGCACTGGGGGACCGGCTCGGCGGCGCCCCCATCCCCACCTTCTACGACCGTCCGGCCGGGGCGTCCGACAGCCATGCGCTGGTGCTGCCGCACCAGGACAACCCGGATCCGGAGCACCGGCGGCGCACCCACCAATTCGTGGCCGAGCTGGTCAAATCCGGGCTGACGTGGGCGTCGGCGGGGCACATTCCCGCGTACACACCGGCCGTCTCGTCCGCGGGCTACGCCAAGTTGCGTCCGCAGTCGGAGTACGCGGGCGCCGCGAAGCAGCTCGTGCTCGACCCGCCGGTGTGGTTCGCGGGCTCCGGCTCGGACTTCCAGACGCGGATGTGCCAGGCGCTCGATCCCGCGCTCGGCGGCTCGTCGTCCCCGGCGAGTGCGGTGCGCACGATGGTCTCCCAGATCAACACCCTGATGGCCCAGCCGAATCCGGCCTGATCGCGACCGAATCGCAGAAAGGAGCGATGTGATGGCTTCCCTCTCCACACCCGCTCGGCGGGCCGCGGCCGGATCCCGGCGCGCCGGGTCCCGATGGTCCGCCGCCATGGACCGGCGACGGTCCCCGGGCGGCGCCGGGTGGCTCTTCGCCACCCCCTTCCTGGTGTTCTTCACGCTCTTCCTCCTGGTGCCGATCGGCATCGGCCTGTGGATGAGCTTCACCGACGCCAGCCTGACCGGACACGGTGACGGCGTCTTCGTCGGCCTGGACAACTACACCGAGGCGTTCGGCGACAGCCAGGTGTGGCAGACCCTCGGCAACACGGTCTGGTTCACCGTCCTGACCACCGTCCCGCTCGTGATCGTCGCCCTGGTGATGGCCCTGCTGGTGTACACGGGGATGCCGGGTCAGTGGCTGTGGCGGCTGGCCTTCTTCGCCTCGCATCTGCTGCCGGTGGCGGTGGTCTACCAGATCTGGAGCATGCTGTTCCAGCCGGACCGGGGGATGCTCAACAGCGTGCTCCAGACGTTCGGGATGGACGGGATCGCCTGGCTGACGGACGAGAAGTACGCGATGTGGTCCATCGGGCTGGTGACCCTGTGGTGGACGGTGGGCTTCAACTTCCTGCTCTACCTGGCCGCGTTGCAGGCGATCCCCGACCACCTCTACGAGGCGGCGGCGCTCGACGGCGCCGGTGCGTGGCGGCGGCTGTGGTCGGTCACCCTGCCCCAGTTGCGCCGGACCACGGCACTGATCGCGGTGTTGCAGGTGATGGCGTCGCTGAAGGTGTTCGACCAGATCTATCTGCTGACCAAGGGCGGCCCGAACGGGGCCACCCGGCCGATCCTGGAGTACATCTACGACACCGGCTTCACCAACTACCGGCTCGGCTATGCCTCGGCGGTGTCGTACGTGTTCTTCGGGATCATCATCATCCTCTCGCTCGCCCAGCTCAAGATCTTCTCGCGCAGGGAGGACTGATCGCGCCATGTCCACCGAGACACTCTCCCCCCGTACCCCCGGAAAGCCCCGCTCGACCATGCCCCGGGAGGTGGTGCGGCGGCGTCGCTACGGCGGCCATGCCTGGCACCCCACGCTCGGAACGGGTCCCCTCCCCCGTGTGCTGACACTGCTGGCGCTGGCGCTGATGACGGTGATCTGGCTGGTGCCGTTCGGCTGGGGCGTGGACACCTCGTTCAAGACGGAGGTCGACGCGAGCGCGTCGGGCGCCGGCTGGATCCCCAAGGCGGGCTTCACCCTCGACGCCTACCGGACCATCCTCGGGCAGGGCAATCTCCCGGTATGGGCGGTGAACAGCGTCGTGATCGCCGTATGCGTCACGGCGATCACCGTGACCATCTCGGCGATGGCGGCGTACGCCTTCTCGCGTACGCTCTTCCGCGGCCGCCGCGTGTTCTTCGCCGTCACCATCGCCTCGATCATGGTGCCGCCGCAGATCCTGATCGTGCCGCTCTTCCGGCAGATGCTCGCGATGAACCTCGTCGACACCTATGCGGCGGTGATCCTGCCGCAAGTGGTGGCGCCCGCGATGGTGTTCATCCTGAAGAAGTTCTTCGACGGCATTCCGCGTGAGCTGGAGGAGGCGGCCCGGATCGATGGGGCGGGCAGCTTCCGGGTGTTCTGGAGTGTGGTGCTGCCGCTGTCCCGGCCGATCCTGGCGGCCGTGGGGATATTCGTCTTCATCAACACCTGGAACAACTTCCTCTGGCCGTTCATCAGCACAAGCGATCCGCAGCTCATGACGCTGCCGGTGGGGCTGTCGACGGTGAAGGACTCCACCGGGCTGCGCAACGCCCAGGAGTCGGCCGCCTCCATCCTCGGCTCCATCCCGCTGCTGATCGTCTTCATGCTGTTCCAGCGTCAGATCGTGAGGTCGGTGGCCACCACGGGTCTGGGAGGTCAGTGAGCGATCCGGGCGACACCGCCCTCGGTGGACTCGCGGACGTGAAGGGTATGTCCGACGACGACCTCCTGGGGCGGGCGGTCCGGTGCCTCGATCCGCTCCAGCAGCAGATCGATGGCGTGCCGGGCGATGGCGGTCTTGTCCGGTGCCACGCTGCTCAGGCTCGGGGTGCTGTACCGCGCGGCCTCGATGTCGTCGAAGCCCATCACGGCCATGTCGTCCGGCACCCGTAGCCCGCGCTCGTACAGGGTGCGCAGGGCGCCGAGGGCCAGCGCGTCGTTGAAGCAGAACACCGCGTCCGGCGGTTCGGCCCGGTCGAGCAGCGCCGCCATCGCCCGGGCGCCCTCGGCCAGGTGGTAGCGGGGGGTCTCCCGCTCCAGCCGGGGGTCCAGCGGCAGCCCGGCCTCCTCCAGCGCCTGGCGGTAGCCGGTCCTGCGCAGCAGCGGTGTGCCGATGTACGGCTCGGGCTGCACCCCGATGGCGGCGATCCGGCGGCGCCCGCCGGCCGCCAGATGGCTCACCGCCTGCTGCGCGGCGGCGACGTTGTCGATCACCACATGGTCGGCGAGGCCGCCGCTGGGGCGCTCGCCGATGAGCACGAGCGGCACGGTGCCGAGATGGTTCGCGAGCGCGCTGCCGTGCAGCGCGAGCGGGCTCACCACCATGCCGTCCACCACCTGGTCGCCCAGCCCGTGGATCACCGCCGCCTCCCGCTCGCGGTCACCGAGGGTCTGCTCGATCAGCAGGGTGCGGCCGTGCTCCTCGGCCGTGGTGAGGAAGTGGCGTCCCAGCTCGGCGAAGTACGGGACGTCCAGTTCGGGCAGGACCAGCCCGATCATGCCGGTGCTGCCGCGGCGGAGGTTGCGGGCCACCCGGTTGGGCCGGTAGCCGAGCTCCCGGATGGCCCGCTGGACCCGCTCCCGGGTCGCCGGGGACACATGCACAAAGCCGTTGATCACATTCGACACGGTCTTCGGGGAGACCCCGGCGAGCGTCGCCACGTCCTTGACGGTGGCGCTCCGGCCGGCACCGTCCGAGCGTTTCCGCCCCGGTGCCGCTTGATCCCTGGTGGTCTGCTGTTTCACGGCGGTCACCGACCGATCCTAGAGCGTGACGGTGGCGGGCCGCATCGCGGGCACCACCCGGACCCCGTCCCCTCGGGCGACGGCCGCCCCTCCGGAGACGGGTGCCCCCCCGGGAGACGGGTGACGCGAAGATCGAAACACAACCGGAATGGAATACTCAATTCAGCTCGAACACCAAGATTACATAAAGCCGAAAATCTTTTGGGCTCACATCCGTTGTGACGGAGGTGACGGATGCCTATAGTGCCGTGAGGTGTACATGCGACTCCCCGAGCGGATGCTGGACGTCACGCAACGGAGGAAGTGTAGTGCCACTGATTTCCTGGGGGTGCGATCCCCTCGGACTCTTTCGAAGATGCAGATGAGCATGGTGCGCTGCTGACCCACAGCGCCCGTCAGTGCAAGATCCCGGCCCGGTGCGATCACGGCCGGTACGCATCTCTCAGGAATCTCTGAAACGGGAGACCTTCTCGTCATCGCGCCCTCGGGCGCCCATGAGTGGCCACGCTGTGCGCGTGGCTTGGAAAACTCCGACCGGCGAGCGAATGGAGGTGACTGAGGATGACAGCCGAGGACTTCCTGGCTTCCCGCGAGGCGGGTGAGGCCGCGACGAAGTGGTAATCGTCGCGACCGATAGGTAAGGGGTGCCGGGCGGATCTCCGTATTCGCCCGGCACCCCGTCGGGGCAGTGTGTACGAGGGTGGGTGGGACAATGCTGCACGGACTCTTGAACGAGGAATCGATAAACTCCCTTCAAGGCCAGGAGTATCGTGATCGGATCCAGCGGATAGAAAAGGCGCTGACCGATGCCGCCGACGGCGACCTCTCGCCGAAGGAACTGGCCGAATGGGCGGTCGGGCACCGGGACTGGAACGTCAGACGCCTCGCCGTGGAGACCCTCGGCGCCCGGTTCGTCGACGCGCCCGAGGCACGGACAGCGATCACCGAGGCGATCCACGACGACGTCGACTGGGTGGCCTTCACCGCCATCAAGGTCGCCGGAGAGCACCGGGTGCCGGAGGCGGTGGCCCATATGATCCGCATCTCCGGCTGGCCCAGCAACTTCACCAAGCCCGCCTACGCCCGCAAACCCGTGGGCTGCGGAGCCGCCTTCACCAAGCGCGCCCTCCTCGACTTCTTCGACTCCACCGATCCGGACGAGCTGCGCGAGCTGGAGGACCGCCACTTCGCCCGGCTGCGGGCCACGGTGGACTCCGCCAGACGCGAACCGGACCTGCGCGATGCCGTACTCATTCCGGCCGGGCCCTTCATCGCCGGGGCCCGGGTGAACGGCATCGGCCCCTTCCAGATGGACAACACCGACAATCCGCTGCGCGCCGAGGAACTTCCCGCGTATTACATCGACCGGACCACGGTGACCAACGCCCGGTACGCGGAATTCCTCGACGCGGTGGGCGGCTCCAGGGAGTTCGCCCACCCCGATGAGCCCGACGGCAAGGACTACACCCCGGCGCACTGGCACGATCCCCGGTTCAACGGGCCGGACTTCCCGGTGGTCGGGGTCGACTGGTACGACGCCTACGCGTTCGCCCGCTGGGCCGGAGGCAGACTGCCCTCGGAGAACGAATGGGAGAAGGCCGCCCGCGGAACCGACGGCCGGATCTACCCATGGGGCGACGAATGGAGCAATGACAAGGCACAAAGCGTCTTCACGGCATACGGCCGCGATGACATCCGGAACCTCGCGGAACTGGAGGAGCTGCTCGTCACCACCACCGTCTCCTGGCCCGAGCGCCCGGTGGCGGCGGCCGACTCCCATCCGGCCGGCGCGAGCCCCTACGGCGTCCTCAACATGGCGGGGAACGTCTGGGAGCTCACCCGCACCAATTTCTTCACCCGGGCCGATATGGCTCCCTTCTTCAAGGGGCGTTCGGGCCAGGAATTCATGAACCGTCCCGAGGCTTTCCATGTGCTGCGCGGTGGGACGTGGACCTCGCCTCCGGTCTGCCTGTCGACCTTCTACCGAGGCAAGGACCTGCTCACCGACCGGCACAACGAGGTCGGCTTTCGCTGCGTATACGACGCTTCTGGAAAGTGAGGTTGCACCATGCCGGACCGAGGCGAGCGCGATGTGCTGCGGCAGTCTCTGGTGGAGGGGATCCATCTGCTCGCGGAGCTGGGCTACAGCGAGGGCATCGCGGGCCATGTGAGCGTGCGCGACCCGGAGGACCCGGATGCCTACTGGGTCAATCCCTTCGGTCTGGACTTCCACCATGTGAGGGTCGACGATCTGCTCCTCGTCGGGGCGCGGGGCACCGTCCTGGAGGGGTCGGGCGAGCTGAATCCCTCGGTGGACCCGCTCCATGGTGAACTGCATCGCAACCGGCCGGACCTGGTGGCCTTCGCCCATACCCATTCGATGTACGGCAAGACCTGGTCGTCCCTGGGCCGACTGCTCGATCCGATCACTCAGGACGCCTGCGTCCTCTACCGGCGGCACGGCCTGTACGACCGGTTCACCGGTCTGGTCAACGCGCGCCAGGAGGGCAAGGAGGTCATCGAGGCCATGGGCGACGGCACTGCCGTGATCATGCAGAATCATGGCTTCCTGGCCGGGGGCCGCTCCCTGGGCGAGGCGATCTGGCTGTTCATCGTGATGGAACGGGCCGCCGCGTCCCAGCTCATGGCCGAGGCCGTGGGCACACCGCGGCTGATCCCGCACGAGACGGCCCTGGAGACCGGACGCGCGCTGGCCAAGCTCGAATTCGCCGACCGGCAGTACCGGAATCTGTACGAGACGACCTGCCGGCGCGGGAAGTGACACCATGAAGGTCGGGCTCAACTTCCTGCCCACCGTGGGCCCCGGCGAGATGCCGGCCGAGCGGTTCTACGACGAGATCATCGAGCTCAGCGAGCTGGCCGACCGGCTCTCCTTCAGCCATGTGAAGCTGGTCGAGCACCACTTCCACGAGTGGGGCGGATACAGCCCGGACCCGGTGGCACTGCTGTCGGCCATCGCCCGGCGGACCACCCGCGTACGGCTGGTGACCGGGGCGGTCACCCCCGCGTTCACCCACCCCATCAAGCTGGCCGCCTCACTGTCGGTCCTCGACAACCTCTCCCACGGCCGCCTCGACGCCGGGTTCGGCCGGGCGTTCCTGCCCTCGGAGTTCGAGGCGTTCGGGGTGGACATGGCCGACAGCCGGGCGCTGCTGGAGGAGAACGTCGAGGCCGTCGAGCGGCTGTGGACGGACGAGGGCTTCCGCTGGGAGGGCCGCTTCCACCGCTTCGGCCCACTCCCCGCGATGCTGCCCCGCCCCGCACAGCGGCCCCGGCCACCGGTGTTCATCGCCGCCACCACCTCTCCGGAGACCTTCACCTGGGCCGCGTCCAAGGGGTACCACCTCATGATCATCCCGGTGGTGGCGAGCCATGAGAAGCTCACCGGGCTTCTCGATCTGTACCGCGCCACCCGGATCGAGCACGGCCACTCCCCCGACTTCCGGCTGCATGTCAGCTACCACTGCTATGTGGCGGAGAGCCAGGGCGAGGCGGTGGCGCGAGCCGAGGAGCACTACACCGCGTATCGGGCCAAACAGCTTGAGGCTTACGGGAGTTGGCGTGGCATCACCTCGGACCAGTACCAGGGCTATGAGCGCATGGAACAGGCGGCCCGCACGACCACGGTGGCCGGTCTGATGGCCGCCGACAACATCATCGTGGGCGGGGTGGCCGAGACCGCCGCCACCCTCCGCCGCATCGGCAAGCTCTACCCCGGTGCCGAACTGAGCCTTCAGTTGCGGTTCGGGTCCGTCTCGCACACCGAGGCCATGCGGGCGGTGCGGCTGCTCGGGGAGCGCGTGCTGCCCGAGCTCATGGAGGGCGTATGACCGCGTCCGGCGAGCCGGTTCCGCTCAGTCCGCAGCAGGAGTGGATCTGGGAGAGCATGCGCTTCATGAACCCGGACGACGCGGCGCTGACCCGGACCAATGTCTGTCTGGCGGTCACGCTGCGCGGCCCCCTGGACACCGGGCGGCTCGAACGGGCGCTGGCCGATGTCCACCGAAGGCACGAGGCCCTGCGCACCTGCCTCAGCGACCTGGGCACCGCACCCCGCACCCACGTCCGGGACGCGGAGGACTCGCACCCGCCCCTCCTCGCCCTGGTGGATCTCTCCGGCATGCCACCGGAGGATCAGGACACCTACTGCGAGCTGGTGGCCGGCACCGAGGAGCACCGCCTCTTCGACTATGTCCGGGGCCCGCTGTGGCGGGCGACGCTGGTGCGCCGCTCCCCGACCGAGCATGTGCTGGTCCTGTCCGCCGCCCATCTGGTGCTGGACGCCCCCTCGGTGCAGTTGGTCGTCCGGCACCTGGCCGAGGCGTACGAGGGGATCGCCCCTCCGGCGCGGCAGGAGCAGTACCGCGACTTCGTGCGGCGGGCCGCCCGGCCGTCCGCGGACGCCGACCGGCGTCTGGAGCACTGGCGCCGGGTGCTCAGCCCCCCGCCCGCCCCGCTCGACGTCCGCACCGACTACCCCGCGGCCCCACCGCCGGTCTTTCTGCGGGAGACGACGCCGTTCCGGGCCGAGGCCGATCCGCAGGCCCTCGCCGGGCTCCGCGGCCGGGCGGGCGTCACTCCTTATCTGATCCATGTCGCGGCCTATGTGGCCGCCCTCGCGGACCTCTGCGGGGCGCGGCGCGTCGTGGTCGGATCCACGCTGACCCGTCTGGAGCTCAAACCGGATCCGCATACGGTCGGGCACTTCGCCGATCTGGTGCTGCTGCCGATCGAGGTGCGCCCCGAGCACACCTTCGGCGAGCTTCTGGAACACGTCAGGGACACCGCGCTCGACGCCTACGACAACCAGTTGCCGTATCCGCGCATCGCCGACGCGATCGACCCGGACTTCACGGCCAGACGGCCCTGGCCGGCGAGGGCGCTGTACCACGTGTGGGTGCGCGGCAGCGTCCTCAACGCCGACCTCGGCCCGCCGGAGCGCATCGGCGACGCCGAGGTGAGTTCCTTCGAGTTCGCCAGGGAGACCTGCTATCCCATCGAGCTGGACGCCGATCGGTACGCGCATGTCTACGGCCAGAACGTGGTGCCCACCCTCTACGCAGGCCCGACCGGCCTGGAGGGCGAGCTGACGTACAACCGCGCGGTCTTCACCCCGAGCAGCGCACAGCGCTATGTCGACCGCCACTGCCAGAACCTGGAACGCATGCTCAAGGATCCCGGGACGCGGATCGGGGAGGTGTGGCATGACAGCGGCCGCTGACCCGCCCGGACCCGGCCGACCGGCCCGCACCCACGACCTGGTGCGCGACGCCGCACTACGGTGGCCGGACCGCCCGGCGCTGATCGAGGGCGACACCGTCCTCAGCTTCCGCCAACTCGACCGGCGCGCGGCGGACTTGGCCCAGGCCCTGCTGGCGCGGGGCGCGGTCCGCGACATGACCATCGGGGTCGGCGCGCCACGCTCCGCCGAGCATGTGATCGCCGCGCTCGCCGTGTGGAAGGCCGGTGGCGTCTATGTGCCACTGGCGACCGATCTGCCCCCGGCCCGGATCGCGGAGATGCTGCGGATCGCCGGGGTGCGGCTGACCGTGGGCCCGGGACCGACCATCAGCGAGGTCGCGGATCCCCCCGTGGACCGGCCACTCGCCGGTCTGCCCCCGGCTCCGGAGGGCGAGGACGGTGCCGTCGCCTGCGTCTACTTCACCTCGGGCTCGACCGGCAGTCCCAAGGCGGTGGCCCTCACCCACGCGGGCATCGTGAACGAGGCGCGGTGGTCCCATGACGCCTTCTCGATCCGCCCAGAGGACCGCAGCGGCTGGCTGGCCTCCCCCGGATTCGCCATCTCACGATGGGAGTTGTGGACTCCGCTGACCGCGGGCGCCGCCATCGCCGTCTCCGGCGAAGGCCACCTCCGCGAGCCGGAGGCGCTCCGTGACTGGCTGCTGGACCAGGGGGTGACCTGGAGCATCGTGGTGACCGGGCTCGCGGAACGGCTCTTCGGCGTCCCCTGGCCGGCCGGCTGCCCGCTGCGCCTGCTGGTGACCGGCGGTGAGCAGTTACGGGTCTGGCCCCGCGGGCTGCCCTTCGAGGTCGTCAACTCCTACGGTGTCACCGAGGCGTCCAGCGTCCGCCTGGCGGCCCGGCTCGGCCCCTCCCAGGGTTCCACCGGACGTCTCCCCTCCGTGGGCCGTCCGATCCGCGGTACCCGGGTCCATGTGCTCGACGACGCACTGGCCCCGGTGCCCGACGGGGAGGTCGGGGAGCTGTTCATCGGCGGTGTCGGACTGGCCCGCGGCTACCTCGGCGACCCGGAACAGACCGCACGGCGCTTCGTACCCGATCCGTTCCACGGCGGCGGACGGCGGCTGTACCGCACCGGTGATCTGGTGCGCGTCGATGAGCGGGGGCGGGTGGAATTCGTCCGCCGGCTGAACGACGACCCGAAGGTCGGCGGTGTCCGCGTCGACCTCGCGGCCGTCGAGGCCGCGCTGCTCGCCGCGCCCGGGGTCACCGGGGCCGCGGCCTCGATCCGGGTCCACGACGGCGAGCGGCCACGGCTGGTGGGGTATCTGGTCACGGACGACGACCGGCCGGCCCCCGATGAGGTGATCGACGCGGTCGCCCGGCGGCTGCCCCCTCAGATGGTGCCCGGCGTCCTGGTGCGCCTCCCCTCCCTGCCGCTGCTGTCCAGCGGGAAGGTGGACCGCGGCCGGCTCCCGGAACCCACGGCGGACATCGTGTTCCGCGGTCGTCGGGCCGCGGCGCGGGACGAGAGGGAGCAGCGGGTCATCGACGTCTTCCGGGAAGTCCTCGGCCGCGCGGACATCGGCGCCCACGACGACTTCTTCGGCTTGGGCGGGGACTCCATGGGCGTCGCCCGGGTGCGGCAGTCCCTCCTGGAACGGCACGGCATCGACGTCCCCTACACCCTCATCTTCCGTCAGCGGACCCCGCGCCGGATCTGTACGGCCGCGAGCGACGGCGGGGAGGAGCCCCGGTGACCTTCACGGACGCACCCAGCAGGCTTCCGGCTCTGGCGAGCCGTACGGACCAGCTCGCGGACTCCGCCGTCGGCGCCGTGCTCCGGCTGACCGACGGCCACGATGTGATCGCGCTGGCGGCCGGCAGCCCGGCCCCGGAGACCTACTGCCACCAGGAGTTCGCCGACGTCACCACCCGCCTGCTGAGCCAGGGCGGTCTGCCGCTGCGGTACGGCGACGCGAGCGGGCTGCCCGAGCTCCGGTCGTGGATCGCGGCCCGGGAGTCCGCCGGGCTCGGCCGTCCGGTCGACGCCGGGCAGGTGCTTCTCACCCATGGCTCACAACAGGGCCTCGATCTGCTGTGCAAGGCGCTGCTCGATCCCGGGGACGTGGTCTTCGTGGACCGGCCCAGCTATGTGGGAGCGCTCCAGGTCTTCCGTCTCTTCCAGGCCCGGGTGGTGGACATTCCCCTGGGGTCGGACGAGGGTCTCGACCGGCTCGAAGCGGCACTGTCGGTGGAGGAACGGGCCAAAATCATCTATGTGGTCCCCACCTTCGCCAATCCGACGGGCGCCACCCTGGACACCGCGCACCGGCGCCGGCTGGCCGCCCTCGCCCAGCGGTACGGCTGCGTCCTCGTCGAGGACGACCCCTACCGGGATCTCGGCTACGACACCGTCGCGCCCCGGCCTGCCGCCGCGGCCTCCGCCGTACGGATGGGTACCTTCTCCAAGGTGCTCTTCCCCGCCGCGCGCCTGGGCCATCTGGTCGTCCCACCGTTTCTCACCGATGTGCTGATGAAGTTCAAACAGGCGGCCGACCTGGGCAATTCGCTTCTGATGCAGCAGGTGGTGCATGAGCTCGTCCAGGAGCCCGGCTTTCTGGCCACCCGGCTGGAGCGCTCCCGTCATCTCTATCGCAAGCGCCGCGACGCACTGGTGAGCGCCTTGGCCGGCTCCTTCGAGGGGGCTTTGGAGTTCGCGGTGCCGCACGGTGGCTTCTTCGTCTGGGCGAGGCTGCCCGGGGGCGCCGACGCCACCGAACTGCTGGCCGCCGCGGTCGAGGAAGGCGTCTCCTTCGTACCGGGGACCGATTTCTACGCGACCGAACCCGACCCGTCCACCCTCCGGCTGTCCTTCTCCTGCACCCGCGCCGAGGACATCGTCGAAGGCGTCGCCCGGCTGGAACGGGCGTGGCGGACCCTGCGCGAGGAACCCCGCTCATGAAGCTCACCAGGGACGACGACGGAACCTTCCCCGGTCTCGACAAGGCCCCGTTCGACGTGGCCGCGTTCCTGGCCCGGCCCCTGGTGGCCCGGCTGGCCACCGAGGGCCCACGGGTGCGGCCCGTGTGGTTCCTGTGGGAGGACCACGCCTTCTGGGTGCTCACGGGCCCCTGGGCCCGGCTGGCGGAGCGACTGGCCCGCGACCCGGTCTTCGAACTCGTGGTGGACTCATGCGACCTGGCGACCGGCACCGTTCACCAGGTCATCGCCCGCGGCCGCGGCCGGGTGGTGGACTTCGACACGGACCGGGGCCGCCGCAAGCTCACCCGGTACCTGGGCGAGCGGGAGGAGCTGTGGGACGCCCGGTTCAGCCTGCGCGGCGACCCGTCCGCCCGGGGCACCCGCTGGGCCCTGCTGGTGCCCGACACCCTGTGGATCGCGGACCTGTCCTTCCGCCCGCCCGGCGAAGCGCGAACGGACTGCCCATGAGCACGGACACCACGGACGAGACGGCGGGCGGGGCCGCCGGCCACCGGTCCTACCGCCAGGTGCTGACGGGGAATCCGCGGCTGGCCGTACTGCTCGCCGGTTATGTGATCTCCAGCGTGGGCGATGGCATCCTGCTGATCGCCCTGCCGCTGCTGGCCCTACGCCACCACGGGCAGCTCTCCGCCCCCG
The DNA here is from genome assembly GCF_018883605.1 of Streptomyces niphimycinicus. Lineage (GTDB taxonomy): Bacteria > Actinomycetota > Actinomycetes > Streptomycetales > Streptomycetaceae > Streptomyces > Streptomyces niphimycinicus. The sequence goes on from NZ_JAHLEM010000040.1 coordinate 38,736, forward strand.
TGGCGGTCGGCCTGGTGATGACCGCACCGTATGTGCTGTCGACCGTGCTCGCCCTCAGCATCGGCCTGGGACGGCTGCGGCTGCCCACCCGGGCCGTGGTCATCACCGACAGCGCGCTGCGCACCGTCCTCTTCACGGTGGTGGGCCTCGCCGCCATGGCCGACCGGATCGGCATCGGATTCCTGGTGGTGGCACTGCTCCTGGGGTCCGTGCTGCATCAGACGGCGTCCAGCAGCCGGCGCCTCGTCGCCACCGGTATGGCCGGGAAGGGCGAGCTCTTCACCGTCAACGGACTGCTGGGCTTCGCGAACAGCCTGGCGCTCTACGTCGTGGGGCCCGCGGTCGGCGGCGCGGTCACGGTAGCGTTCGGAGCGGACGTGGCCGTCCTCCTCGAAGCGCTCAGCTTCCTCCTGCTGTTCGCGGCCGTCGCGCTCGTCGTGCCACCACAGCCGAGAGCGCCCCGGGCGGAGCGGTCGGCGGAGTCCGGGTGGCGGATCCTGCGGCTGCGTCCCGTGGCCGCCCGGCTGTTCTTCGTGGTCTTCTTCTTCAATCTGTCCTATATGCCGGTGGAAGTGGCGCTTCCCGTGCTGGTCAACGGAGATCTCCACGGCGACGGAAACACCCTGGGCATCATCTGGACCGCCTTCGGCGCCGGGGCGCTGCTCGGCGGGGCGCTCACCGGTTTCCTGCGGAAACTGCACCAGCAGGCCGTCCTGGTGGCGGTCATCGCGCTGTGGGGCGGTTCGGTGGTGCTTCTCGCCCTGGCCCCCTCCGGGCCGGTCGCGATGTGCGCCTTCGCCCTGGGCGGACTCATCTACGCCCCGTTCACCCCCATCGCCTACACCTTTGTGCAGTCGGAGCTCCCGCCTCATGAGCAGCAGCCGGTGATCACGCTCTGGACCACCGGCTCGACGCTGGCGGCCCCGATCGGCCTGCCGCTCAGCGGCCCGCTGGTGAGCGCGCTCGGTGCGCGCGGCGGACTGCTGCTCTCCGCGGCATGCACTCTCGTTCTCGTTCCGTTCGCCGCCAAGGGCCTGCTGGGCCCGCGCCGAGTCGCATAGCCTTAAGGAGTGCGCACGTGCAGGGATACCAATCGTCGACCTACGGCGACCGCATGACCGACCACGACGCCATCGGCTGGCCGGCCGCGAAGGACGAGGAAGCGGCGGTGGGGTTCCTCGTGGACGTGGCCAAGCCCGGCCATGCGCTGGAACTCGGCGTGGGCACCGGGCGGGTCGCCCTGCCGCTGGCGGAGCGGGGAGTGCGGGTCACCGGCATCGACGCCTCCCCCGTCATGCTCCAGCAGATGGCCGACAAGCCGGGCAGCGCCCAGGTGCGGGCCGTCCAGGGCGACTTCGCGGAGGCCGCCGTCGACGGGACCTTCGACCTCGTCTACGCCGTCCAGCACACGTTCTTCCTGCTGCGCGACCAGGAGACCCAGATCCGCTGCTTCCAGAACGTGGCCGCGCGGCTGGCCCCCGGTGGCGCCTTCGTCCTCCAGGTGTTCGTGCCCGATCCGCACCGGCTGATCCAGCCGCAGGCCAGCGACGCCCTTCAGGTGGCACTCGACCAGGTGGTGCTGCGGGTCTCGAAGTTCGACCGGGTGACGCAGACGGTCAACCGGCAGTACGTCGCCATCACCGAGGGCGGGACGAAGCTGTACCCCATGGTGTTCCGCTACGCCTGGCCCACCGAGCTGGACCTGATGGCACGGCTGGCGGGCCTCCGGCTGGAAGGGCGCTGGGACGGCTGGTCGCGGGCGCCCTTCACCGCGGAGGGCGGATATGTCGTGGTCTACCGGAAGCCCGCCGAGGCGGTGTGAGGGCCTACGCCACGGCGTCGCCGACCCGGACGGGTCCATGGGTGGTGACCGACTCGATGGCCGCGAGCGCGATGGACAGGGCGGCGCGGGCGTCCTGTCCGGTGACGGAGGGGGCGCGGCCGGTGCGCACGCACTCGGTGAAGTCGGCGAGTTCGGCGACGTAGGCGTCGTGGAAGAGATCCTGGTCGTAGGTGACGCATGCGGCGCCTACGCCGTCCGGGCCGTAGGCGGTCAGATGGCTGCGGCGGATGTCGCCCATGGTGAGCATGCCGGCCGAGCCGAAGACCTCACCGCGGACGTCGTATCCGTACACCGCCTGGAAGTTCGCCTCGGCGGTGGCGAGGGCGCCGTTGTCGAAGCGGATGGTGACCACGGCGGTGTCGAGCAGTCCGCGGTCCTTGAAGTCGGGGCGGACCAGGGCGTCGGCGAACGCGAAGACCTCGACGGGCTCGGCGCCGGGGTTGAGGTGGCGCAGGGTGTCGAAGTCGTGGATGAGGGTCTCCAGGAAGATGGTCCACGGCGGGATGCGGCCCGGATCGGCCAGCTCGGGGTCGCGGGTGAGCGAGCGCAGCAGTTGCGGGGTGCCGATGGCACCTGCGCGGATCCTCTCGTGGGCGGCGTGGAAGCCGGTGTCGTAGCGGCGGTTGAAGCCCACCTGGAGGGGGACGCCCGCGTCGGCCACGGCCGCGATGGCGCGGTCCGCCTCATCGAGGGTGACGGCCATGGGCTTCTCGCAGTAGACGGCCTTGCCCGCCCGGGCCGCTGCCTCGACCAGCCCGGCGTGGGTACGGGCCGGGGTGGCGATGACCACCGCCTCGATCCCGGGGTCGGCGAGCAGTTCGGCTATCTCGGTGTACGCCGTGGTGCCGCCCAGCCGGTCGCCGAGCCCCTGGGCGGCACCCGGGGCCGGGTCGGCGATGGCCGCGAGACGGGCGCCGGGGAGACGGCGGGCGAGGGTCTCGGCGTGGAAGGAGCCCATGCGGCCGGCGCCGATGAGACCGACGGGGAGGGGGTGTCGCGTGGTCATGCGGATGCTCCGTGGATTCCGTGAGGTCCGTAGCGGGAACGGGTGAGAACGGGTGCGGTCAGGGCGGTACGGTGTCGCGCCCGCGGGGTCGGTCAGCGGGTGAAGGCGGAGCGGAAACGCTCCAGAGCGAGGCCGCTGTCGCCGGAGGCCCATGCCTCCATGGCCACGGTGCCCTCGTAGCCGAGGTCGACGAGGGTTCGGGCGAGGGCCGGGTAGTTGATCTCCCCGGTTCCCGGTTCGCGGCGGCCGGGTACGTCGGCCACCTGGATCTCGCCGATCAGGCCCCGGCCATGGGCCCGGCGGACCAGCTCGATCAGGTTTCCCTCGCCGATCTGCGCGTGGTACAGATCCAGGTTCATCCGCAGGCCCGGCCGGTCCACCGCCGCGACCAGGGCCAGGGTGTCGGCGGCCGTCGCGAACGGCACTTGGGGGTGGTCGACGGCGGTGTTGAGATTCTCCAGGGTGAAAGTGACCCCGGCGCGCTCGCCCAGTTCGGCGAGGCGGGTGAGGGTGCGGTGGGCGGCGATCCACATCGGGCCGGTGGCCGGGCCCGCCACCGGCACCACCGGCAGGCCGTCGCCGTCCAGCCCGGTGCCGTGCAGATTCAGCCGGGGGCAGCCGAGCCGTTCGGCCACTTTGACCGACTCCTCGGCGGTGCGCAGGAGCTCGGCCGCCCCGTCCTCGTCCGTCAGGCTGCCGCGGAGATAGCCGGTCATCGAGGAGAACACCGCGCCGGTCCGCTCCAGGGCGGTCAGATCGTGTCGGCTCCAGTCCCAGATCTCGACCTGGAAGCCGGCGTCGTGGATGCGCCGTGCCCGTTCCTGGACCGGCAGCTCCCGGAAGACCATCTCGGCGCAGACCGCCAACGTGTACATCGCTGCTCGCCCTCTCTACGACGACCCCGACACCAACTAGAACGCTCCAATTGCTAGAACGTTCTAGTGAACGAGCAGCAGTAAGCCAGCCACCGGCCACCCCTGTCAAGGGCCGACGACCGAATGGCTAGAACGTTATAGAAGCCGGGCGCCACCCATCGCGGCCTGGGCTACGATCGTCGCCCGGAAGGCGAAACGCCGACCGCCCCGCTCCGCCCGAAGACGACATCTCGACCGACATCTCGACCAGGGAGACCAGTGGTGCCACCGACCCCGGCCGTCCCCCATGGGAAGCGCCCCACCCTCGCGGACGTGGCGGCGCGCGCAGGCGTGTCCACGGCGCTGGTCTCCATCGTGATGCGGGACGCCAAGGGCGCCGGTGCCGCCACCCGCGAGCGGGTCCTCGAGGCGGCACGGGAGATCGGATACCGGCCGGACACCCGGGCCCGGCTGCTGCGCAGCCACCGGTCCCATCTCCTCGGGGTGCAGTTCGGCCTCCAGCACCCCTTCCACTCAGACCTGTTGGAGGGCATCTACGCGGTGGCGGAGCCCGCCGGGTACCAGATCGCGCTGAGCGCCGTGGCCGCCGGTCGGGGCGAGCAGCGGGCGACCGACGCGCTGCTCGCCGACCGCTGCGAGGCCCTGATCCTGCTCGGCCCGCAGGCCCCGGCCGCGCGGCTGGCCGAACTCGCCGGACAGCTTCCGGTCGTCTCCGTGGCCCGGCGGCTGCGCGGGACCGCCCCGGGCGTGGAGGTGGTGCGCACCGCCGACGACGAGGGCGCTCGCCAGGCCGTGGACCACCTGGTGGCCCTCGGCCACCGCGACATCACCCATATCGACGGCGGCAGGGCACCGGGCGCCGCCGACCGGCGCCGCGGCTACCGCACCGCCATGAGCCGCCATGGCCTCGCCGACCGCGTCCATATCCTGCCCGGCGGGCTCACCGAGGAGGACGGCGCCACGGGCGCCCACGCCCTCCTCGACGCCACTCCCCTGCCCACGGCCGTCCTCGCCTTCAACGACCGCTGCGCCACCGGCGTCCTGGACACCTTCCTCCGTGCCCGGGTCTCCGTTCCCGACCAGGTCTCCGTCATCGGCTTCGACGACAGCCATCTGGCGCGCCTGGCCCATATCAACCTCACCACCGTCGGCCAGGACATCCCCCGCCTCGCCGAACTCGCCGTCGGCCGGGCCATCGCCCGCCTGGAGGGCGAGCGGACACCCACCGACGAGGCCGTGGTCGCCCCGCACCTCGTCATCCGGGGCACGACGGCCGGGCCCGCCTGATACGCGACGACCGGTCCGTTTCACCTCTGGCTTCAGAAGCCGTCGGGCAGGTCGGCGGACAGCAGGTGCTCGGCGCCGCCTTCAAGGGCCTTGGCCATCTCGATGGAGCGGGGAAGCATGGTCTTCTCGTAGACGCGGATGGCGTCATCGACGGTGGCCGCGTTCGCGAGGGCGAGGGCGAGTTCGCTCGCGTCGAGCATGGCGAGGTTGACGCCGACACCGAGCGGAGGCATCAGGTGGGCGGCGTCGCCCAGCAGGGTCACCGTCGGGTTGTGCTCCCAGGTGTGCGGGACCGGGAGGGCGAAGAGCGGGCGGTCGACGTAGGGGCCGTCGTTGGTGGTGATCATCTGGCGCATACGGGGCGACCAGTGGGCGTACTCGTCGAGGAGCAGGGCGCGGATGCCGTCGGTGTCGTCTGCGGTCAGGCCGCCCATGGCGAGCCAGTCGACCGGGGCTCGCCGGATGATGTAGACGCGGATGTGGTCTCCGCTGTTGCGCTGGGCGAACAGGCCGCGCTCGCCGTCGGCCGCGCCCGCGCTGCCCGAGCCGACCAGTTCGGCGATGTCGGGGTGCCGGTTCTCGACGTCGGAGAACCATGCCTCCAGAAAGCTCACCCCGGTGTACCCGGGGACGGCCGGGGACACGGCCGGGCGCACCCGGGAGGAGGCGCCGTCGGCGCCGATGACCAGGTCGGTCTCGATGGTCGTGCCGTCGGCGAAGGACAACTGCCGCGGCCCGTCGGCGGGTCCGCCGACCCTGTCGAGGGCGCGTCCCCACCGCACCGTTCCCGGCTTCAGGGAGTCGAGCAGCAGGGTGCGCAGTTGGCCGCGGTCGATTTCCGGCTTGAACAGCTCGTCGGCCTCCGGGATGTGATGGAACGTCACCGTGCCGGCCGGGTCGAACTTGCGCATTTCCTGCCCCTCGGGGCGGGCCAGCTTGAAGAACTCGTCGAGCAGACCGGCTTCGCGCAGGGCGATCTGGCCGTTGTCCGCGTGCAGGTCGAGGGTGCCGCCCTGGTTGCGCGCGCCGGGACCCGAGTCGCGGTCGTAGACGGTGACCGCTATGCCGCGCTGCTGGAGGATGCGGGCGCAAGTCAGGCCGCCGGGCCCGGCGCCGATGACGCTGATGCGGGCGTGGGCAGGTTCGGGGGAGGTCAATGGTGGTTCCTTTCACCGGCGAAGAGGGGCGAGGACCATGCCGAGGCAGAGGCGCCGCTCGGGTTCTCGCAGACCTCAGAAAAGCAGACCCAGTAGAAAAGTGCAACGAGTCAACTTAGCCCTCGATGCAACTATCGGATATGCTCAAGCCATGACCGAGCCCCCCGTCGGCCGCCGCGAACGCAAGAAGGCGGCCACCCGCCAATCGATCGCCGACGCCGCGCTACAGCTCTTCCTGGAACGCGGCTACGACCAGGTGAGCATCCGTGACATCGCCGATGCGGCCGATGTGTCGACGACGACGGTTTTCAAGCACTTCACCGGCAAGGAAGCGCTGGTATTCGACCAGGAGCAGGACCGGGAGTCGCAACTGAACGCGGCGGTGCGGCAACGAGCCGCCGGTCAGAGCCTCCTCGACGCCCTCCGACAGCATGTCCTCGACTCCTGGCTGCCGATCACGGCGCATCCGCGGATAGCCGAGTTCACCAACCTGGTGGACTCCACACCGGCACTGCGTGCTTATGCGGAACGCATGTGGACCCGGCACACCGACAGCCTCGGCGCGGCCATCGCCGACGAGTTCGGCGTCGACCACGACGACCTCGCATGTGTGACCCTTGCCCGATTCGTACTCGAGATCCCGGCCCTGGCCCGCGGCCGGCAGGACCGCCGAGCCGCCGTCGACGCGATCTTCGACATCCTCACACAGGGCTGGCAACCGCCGGCCAAGCCCTCCGCGCCCCCCAGCTCCTAGGCGGTTGTTCGGACCACGGCCCGTCCACCGGTGCGGTGGACGGGGACGAGGGATGAGCGGTCAGCCGAGCTTCTTGAGCAGTTCGTCCGCGAGCGGGCCGGAGGAGGCCGGATTCTGGCCGGTGATCACATTACGGTCGACTTCCACATGCGGTGCGAAGGGCTCGCCGACGCGCACCGTGAGGCCCGCCTCGGTCAGGCGGTCCTGCAAAAGCCACTTGGCCTTGTCGGCGTTACCGGCCATCGTCTCCTCCTCATTGGTGAAGGCGGTGATCCGGTAGCCGGCGTAGGCATGGGTGCCGTCCTCGGTGACCGCCGCCAGCAGCGCGGCCGGGCCGTGGCAGACCACGCTCACCGGCATACCGCCGCGTACCGCCTGGGTGAGGATCCGGCCCGAGTCGGCGTCGACCGCGAGGTCCTCCATGGGGCCGTGACCGCCGGGGACGTGGACGGCGTCGTACTCGTCCAGGCGCACCTCGCTCAATGCGATGGGGGCGTGGAACTCGGCGGCGGTCTCGGCGACGCTCCTGATCCTGGCGGCGTTCTCCGGGCCGCCGTTGGCCTCGGGGCTGAGGCTGGCGGCGTCGACGGGCGGAACGACGCCGCCGGGGGTGGCCACGGTGATCTCGTGGCCCGCGGCCTTGAACGCCTCGTAGGGGGCAACGGCCTCATCGGCCCCGCCAACCCGGACGTGGCGCGGGTCCGCGAGCGGCTTCAGCGCGCCGCCCGCACCTGGTAGCGCGCACATCAGGGAATGCCGCCGGGCGGGTCACCCGCCGTCGCTCGGCCAGGACTGGTCCACCATGCCGTGTTCCCAGGCCCAGGCCGCGATCTCGACGCGGTTGCGGGCGGCCAGCTTGCGCTGGACGTTGCCGAGGTGGGTCTTGACCGTGGACAGGGTGACATGCAGATCGACGGCCACCTCCTCATTGGTACGGCCGCGGGCGACCCGCCGGACCACTTCGCGTTCCCGCTGGGTCAGCGGCTCGATCAGGCCCTCCGGCTCGCCCCTCCCCCGGCTGACCGGACGGGCCTCGGCGGGGGCCGACCGGTCGCGGTGGGGGCCCATGTGCGCGAGCAGGCGGACGGTCACCGACGGGGAGATCAGCGAGTTGCCCGAGGCCGCGGCCCGCACCGCCTCGGTGAGCAGGCTGGGCGCGCCGTCCTTGAGCAGAAAGCCGCAGGCACCGTTGCGCAGCGCCCGGTAGACGTACTCATCGAGGTCGAAGGTGGTGGCGATGAGGACGTTGAGGGGGTCCGGCACATCGGGCCCGGCGAGGAGCCGGGTGGCCTCCAGACCGTCCAGCTCGGGCATGCGGATGTCCAGGAGGCAGACGTCGGGCCGCAGCCGGCGGGCCTGCTCGACCGCCTCGACACCGGTCGCCGCCTGGGCGACCACCCGCATATCCGGCTGGGAGTCGAGAATCATGCGGAAAGCGGCACGGACCATCTCCTGGTCGTCGGCGATGAGCACCTGGATCGTCATGTCATGCATGATCGCAGGCGCGCGGGCCGTCAGCCGGAGGAGGCCGCGTTCGGGGCCATCTTGCCCAGGGTCGCCGTGTACGCGCTGTCCGTCGCGTTCGCCTTGTCCGCGCTATCCGCCATATCCGCCATATCCGCCTTGTTCAGCGGGAGGACCGCCACGACGTGCCACCCGCCGCCGTCCCGTGGCCCTGTGGTGATACGCCCCTTGACCTTCTCGACCCGCTCGGCCAGGCCGACCAGACCGTAGCCGCCCCCCTCGACCGACCGCTCGGCGGCGGGCGAGGCACCACCCTGCCCGTCGTCCACGACCGACACCTCCAGTTGCTCCGGGGCGCCGGGCCGCACACCGATCCGCACCTCGACCCGGCCGACCCCGGTGGCATGCTTGCGCACATTGGTCAGCGACTCCTGCACCACCCGGTGGACGGTGGTGAGGATGCCGGGCGGCAGCGGCCGGTCGGCGAGTTCCGGGGCGAGGGTCAGCTCGGCGGGCGGCCCCACCTCGGAGAACTCCTCGGTGAGGTCGCGCAGCCCGCGCAGCCCCGCCGGATCGCCCGTGGGCCGGGTCGTGGCGGAGGCGGTGGTGTGCTCCCGCAAGCTGGAGACCATGGCGCGCATCGACCCCAGCGCCTGGGATCCGGCCCGCTCGATCTGGGCGAGCATCCGGTCCAGGTCCTCCGGGGACTGGGTGTGGCCGGCCGCGGCCGTGAAGCGCGCGGCCTTGGTCTGCGCGACGATCGCCGTCACGTGGTGGGCCACGAAATCGTGCAACTCCCGTGCGTGCTCAAGGCGTTGCCCCTGGCGGATGGCTTCGCGCTCCCGCTCCCGCAGCGTGTCGTACAGACGCAGACACAGCCCCACCATCACCATGAACGGCACGGCGCAGACCGCGATGACGGCGATCAGATTCAGCAGGTTGCCGTTCCTCTCCTCGATCCGCAGGGGAAGAACCACGGCGGCGAGTGTGGCTCCCGCGACCAGCCCGGCCGCTCGCAGGGGCGGGCAGCGCCGCACGGCGCGGGTGATGAGCAGCAGCAGCACACCCAGCTCCACCAGGCCCGGGGTGTTCGGGGGACGCTGGGAGAGCTGCGCCTCCACCAAGGTCAGCGCGCAGGAGACGGCCGCCGCGCCGATGGCGTAGCGCACGAAGAGGCGTTCCGGCACGGCGAACGCGGCCAGGCACAGCACCCCGGACACCATCGTCGCCGCGGCCATCGGCGGATGCGGCGCGTTCAGCCCCTCCAGGACCACCAGGACCATCAGGCTGACGCCGACCAGGCCCAGCCACAGATGCCGGAAACGGAAGCGGGACCCGGACAGGGACCGGAAACTGGACCGGAAATCGGAGATCATGGCAGGTCACGCTACGGCCCGGCCGCCGTCGCCACATCAGACTTTCGGCCGAGGAAGCCGGGGAAGGTGCGCGGATCGCTTCGGCAATCCGGTGGATCCGCCGCGCCGCGCTCTCGCGAAGGATGGCATCCGGGGCGGCCGGAGAGCGCTCGAGCGCGATGCGCCGCGCCCCTTCCGACCGTTGTCCCTTCCGAAGGCAGTCGATGTTCCGCACCGCTCTGCGCACCCTCCGATCCCATCGGCTCCGTTTCGCGATGCCCGCCCTGGCCATCGTGCTGGGCGTGGCCTTCGTGACCGGGTCGCTGCTCTACGGCGACTCCGTCCAGGCGGCCGTGAACCGCGCACACGCCAACTCCCAGCCCGATGCGTCCGTCTCGATCACCGCAGACTCCTCTGCCGCGGACTCCTCCGAAGCACACCCGCTCGACGACACGCTTCTGCGGCGGCTGCGGGCGCTGCCGTCGGCGGCCGCGGCGCGCGGTGTGGTGGAGGGCCCCTCGTTCCTCGTCGGCTCCGACGGCACTCTGGTGGGCGATCTCTACCAGGCCGCGGGCGTCAACTATGTGCCCGACGAGAGCGGCGAGGACGTCCGCTATCCGCTCACCGCGGGCCACGGCCCCCGTGGCGCCGACGAGATCGCCGTCGACCGGCGGACCGCCGAGCGCGCCGGGTACCGGGTGGGTGCCAAGGTGCGCATCGTCGTGGGCGGCACGGCCCGCGACGCGCGGCTGGTCGGCGTCTTCACCGCCCATGACAGCCGTGTGGACTCCGGCGGTACGCTCACCGCCTTCGACACCGCCACCGCACAACGGCACTTCGCTCCCACGCCGAACGGCTACTCGGCGATCACCCTGTCCGCCGCCGACGGCACAACGGATGCCCAACTCGCCCAGCAGGCACAGAAGTCGCTGCCGTCCGGGCTGCGGGCGGCCACCCGCGCGGAGCTGGAGTCCGGCGCCGCCTCCGAGCAGGACACGGACAAGCTCACCACACTGCTGCTGAGCTTCGCCGGTGTCGCCCTGTTCGTCTCCACCTTCCTGGTCGCCAACACCTTCACCATGCTCAGCGCGGCCCGTGCCCGGGAACACGCGCTGCTGCGGGCGGTCGGCGCCACCAGGAGCCATGTGATGCGGATGGTCCTGGCCGAGGCCGCCCTGGTCGGCACGGCCGCCTCGGCCCTCGGTTACGGGCTGGGCATCGGTGCCGCGAACCTGATGGGCAGCCTGTTCGACGCCTCCGGTGTAGGGAGCGCCACCGTGCAGGCGTGGTCCGCCAAGGCGCTCATCGCGGCCTTCGCCGTCGGCATCGGCGTCACCGTCCTCGCCGCCTACGTCCCGGCCCGCCGGGCGGCGGCCGTACCGCCCGTGGCGGCGCTGCGGACCGTCCAGCCGTCCACCGCCGCCTCGCTGCGCCGCCGTAACACCATCGGGCTGATCGTCACCGCGTGCGGAGCGCTGCTGGTCGCCGCCGCCATCGGCGAGCCGAACCTCCTCTTCGGTGCCGCGCCGCTGCTGCTGGTCGGCCTGATCGTCCTCACCCCGCTGCTCGCCCTGGGCGTCACCGGGCTGCTGCGCTCCCCGCTGACCCGGCTGGCGGGCATCCGGGGCAAGCTGGCGGTGGAGAACGCCCGCCGCAATCCACGGCGTACGGCGGCCACGGCGACGACCCTGATGGTCGGCCTGGCGATGGTCACCGCCGTCACCGTGGCCGTCACCTCCCTGAACCGCTTCGACGAGCAGGAGGTGGACAGCTCCATGACCTCGGATCTGCGGATCACGGCCGTCGACTTCGGGGAGATCGGCGAGGACACGGCGGCCCGGGTGGGGCGGCTCGCCGACGCCGAGGCCGTCACACCCATCATCCAGACCTACCTCGACGTCCCGGACGAGCCGTCCCTGGCGGTCACCGCGGTCGACCCCGGCGCGGTGGAACGTGCGGCATCGCTCTCCGTCCGCGAGGGTTCGCTGGACCGCCTCGGCCATGGCATCGCCGTCACCGAGAAGCTGGCCGCCGCCCGCGGCTGGCGGCTCGGCTCCCGCGTCACCGGCAGCTTCACCGGCGCGAGCTCGGATAAGCCGGGCACCCCGACGAGCCTGCCCGTCGTGGCGATCTACGACGGCCCGGACGATCTGACCCCCGCCCTCGTCTCCGACCGCGCCCTGCCGCGTCCGGCCGGCGCCGAGGACCGGCCGACCATCAGCTCGGTCCTGGTCAAGGCCGCCCCCGGCCGCACCGCCGCGCTCCAGGACGAGATCCGGCGCGCCCTGGACAACCCGGCGCTGCTCGTCCAGGACCACGCCGACGCGAGGGCCGCCGCCACCGCGCGGTCCGCGCCGTTCCTCAACATCATGTACGCCATGCTCAGCGTCACCGTGCTGATCGGCGCCCTCGGGGTGGTCAACACCATGGGCATGGCCGTCTTCGAGCGGGTGCGGGAGATCGGACTGCTACGGGCCATCGGACTGGACCGCGCCGGTGTGGGATCGGTGCTGCGCCTGGAGTCGGTGACCATCTCGCTCTTCGGCTCCGCGCTCGGTGTCGTCGCCGGTACGGCCATCGGCGCGGCGGCGGTCCTCGGCCAGGAGGTGGTTCCGCTCGTCATCCCCTGGGGCAGGGCGGCCCTCTTCTTCTTCTCGAGCGCCGCGATCGGTGTGCTCGCCTCGCTCTGGCCGGGGCGTCAGGCCGCCCGCCTCCCGATGCTGGAGGCCATCGGCGCGGACACCGAATGACCGGTGCGGCGGCGGGCGCCGAGTGCGCGGGGGTGTGCGGTCAGGCGGCGTCGATCAGGGCCAGGTCCGGGGGGACGAGCGTGGTCGACATCATCAGGGCGCGGATGAGGTGGTCGTTGAGCGCGTTGCCGACCGGCTCACCGACCTCCTCGCGGGTCAGCCAGGGCACTCCGTCCCGCGACAGCATCATGCGGACCCGGTTGACCAGGTGCTCGACGCGCTTTTCCCGCCAGCCCTCGCCGGGCCGCAACTCGGCGAGCTGGGCGGCCGTCTGCTTCCAGGTGAGGGGCTGCGGCCGGGGTTCGTGGAGCAGATACCGCTGGCCGAGGACGACGAGCGCGAGCTTCTCCTCCTCGGTGAGCACCCATACCCGAGGCGGGCGGGTGACCTCCCCGGGCAGGGCTACCGGCCGCTCGGCCTCGGGGCCGCTGACGAAGACCTCCAGCAGATGCTCACGGTCGCGCGAGCCCCGGACGAACAGCGGGGTGTAGCCGCTTTCGAGGGGCAGTGGCTCCTCGCCAGTGAAGAGCAGCCGGGTCGGGAAACGGAGGGGAAGCCGGCCGCTGTTGGCGACCCACCAGCGGCCGTGGCGGTGGGTCAGTCTGCCCTGGCAGCGGCTGACCTGGGGGTCGTCCTCGCCCACGCAGACGTGCACCTCGGGGCGGTTCCGCCCGAAGAGCAGCTCACGGCCGTCGCCGGGGCCCAGGGTCATGCCACCGGTCAGCGCGAGGGCGAAGGCGGTGCCCGGCACCGGCGCGGTCACACCGCGGGCCAGGCTGCCGTGTGCGGCGGGCAGGAGGCGGCCGCCCGCGGCGTGACGGCCGGTGGCGGGGTGGCGGGCGGCGGGGGCCCAGCCGGTGGTGCGGCGATCGCTGCCGGGAGGTGTGGTCATGAGCTCGGGAGTTTCTTCGCGGCCGTGGCGGCGAGCGCCTTGGCGGTCTGGCAGAGCTTTTTGGTGGGCTTCGGCCCGTAGACGTTCAACGCCATCAACTCGACGGTGTCGTCACCGAGGTAGTTGCGGTACGAGCGGTGCAGCATCCGGACGAGGCATGAGTCGTCGTCCCACTCCTTGGGCGACACGGAGCTCAGCTTCCCGTCGATCTCCGCCCGCTGCCCGTCCTCCGGGGAGAACTCATTGTCCCGGGTGAACTCCAGCTCCACTCCCGCGTCGTCCGAGCTGTCCGCCCACTCGCACCGCCAGTCCCCGAAGCCCGGGTCGCGGTCCTTCACCCGCATACCGGCGATCCGCTCAAGCTCGTCGCCGTCCAGCAGCCGGCATGCGTCTGTGCGAACCAGGGAGCTCGCGACCGGCTGCCCCGAGCGCCGGGGGACCTGACCGCGGTCCAGCACACTGACCGCGTAGTCGGTGGCGGCGTCGCCCAGTTGGCACGGGTCGGGCGCCGGGGTGTCCAGCCGCTCGGTGATGATCCAGATCTGCTCGCGGTCGGCGGAGGCGATGTTCCGCACGCACTCGTCCCCCTCGCGCTGGAAGGCGCCGACGGTGACGTTGCCGATCCTCCGGGTGGGCACGTCGCCGCCCGGCTCCGGCGGGTCGGCGTCGAAGTTGAGCTGGACATCGGCGATGTCATCGCCGGTTTCGCCGCGCAGCAGGACATCGCATCGGTCGATCTCGCCGTAGTCCGGGTCGATGACGGTCTCGCCGAAGCGGCTGAGCGATGCGGCGTTGAGCAGCTTGCAGGGGTCGGCCGTCCGCGCGTCGCCCACGGTGCCGGCCCGTCCCGCCTGTGACAGCGAGCCGCCCGTACCGGACGCGCCACGCCCGCCGTCCTGCCCGGACCGGCCGCTCTCGTCGGAGTGCCCGTCGCCCCAGGGGCCGACGAGGGCGGCCCAGGCCACCAGGGCCGCGGCGGTGCCCATCGCGGTCGCGGTGATCACCACCCGGCGGGTGGGGCGGCGCCATGCCCCTCGCACCGACGGCGGCAGCAGCCGCATCGTGAATGGGGTGCGGTCCAGCGTGTCGCCGTCGTGCGGGTCCTCGTAGGTGTCCTCGATGTGTTCGAGGTGGGGGGACGACGGGGCGACCCGCCGCAGCAGCCGTACGGCCTGATCGGCGGCGGGGCGCCGCTTCGGCTCCACGTTCAGCAGCGCGCTGAGCGGGTCCACCAGCGGACCGGCCCGGTGCGGGGTCTCGACATAGCCCTCGATGGCCCGCGCCACGTAGGCCATGGGGTGCGATGCCTCGCCGTACGGGGACCGTCCCTCGATCGCCGCGTAGAGCGTCGCGCCCAGGGAGAAGACATCGGACTTCCGGTCGGCCGCGTCTCCCCTGGCCACCTCGGGCGGCAGATACGGCGGCTTGCCGCGCACCCCGCCGGTCCGGGTCATGGTGGCCTCGCTCCACAGCGCCCGGGAGATGCCGAAGTCGGTCAGCTTGGCGACGCCGTCCTCGGTGATCAGGACGTTCTCCGGGGTGACATCGCCGTGCACCACGCCCTCGGCATGCGACTTCGCCAGCGCGGTGGCGATCTGGCAGCCGATGGAGCCCGCCTCCTCCGGGGTGAGCGCACCACGGTCGCGCACCAGGTCGGCGAGGCTGCCCCCGGACACGTACTCCATGACGATCCAGCAGACTTCACTCTCTTCCACGAAGTCGAACACCGAGACGATATGCGGATGGTGCAGCCGCGCGGCGTTCCGTGCCTCGTTGGTGAGTCGCAGCGCCGCGCGGTCGTCGTCCGGACGGGCACACTTCACCGCGACCTGGCGGTCCAGCAGCTCATCGTGGGCCCGCCAGACGACGCCCATTCCGCCTCTCCCGATGGGCTCCTGGAGGAGATATCGGTCGGCGACCCGGTCACCGGCCTCCGCCATCACCCGCACCCCCGCTACCCCGTTTCATCGCACCTATCACGTTCCCGTGTCGCCACGGAGAGTACTTGGCCCCGACGTCGGTGGGTAGCGCTTCCGGTGGATGGCCCCCGGAAGGAGGGAAGCCTCCGGCGTGCGACGGTCGCACCCGGCCGTCGCACGGCGTGAAATGAACGGTCTTCACCGGCTCATGGCACGATTTCCTCCTTGACCACAATGTGACCGGAGTCCGGGTCGAGCACGCCGCCGAGCCGGGCGTACGCCCCGTCGGTCAGGTCGAGGCACTTGGGCACCGACGGGGTCCACGCGAAGGTGCCGCGGTCGTTGACGCGTACGACCAGCGACGCGTTGTTCGCGACATTGGTGACCTTCACCCTGGTCCCGAACGGCAGTTGCGGATCGCGGCTCAGAGAAGTCGCCGCGGTGTCCGCGTTGTTGTCGAAGAGTTCGCCGCTGGCGGTATAGGCGCCTGGGGGTATGTAGCCGTAGTGCGTCGCCCAGCAGTTCTCACCGGCCGGCGGGGTGTCGCTGGTCGCGGCGGTGCTCGCCGGGGCGACACCCAGCACGGCGGTCAGTGCGACGGCGGCGGCCGCCACTCGGCCGATCAGCGTTCCCTTGCGCATGGCGGAGAACCTCACTTCGGGTTGTGGTGGTGTGATGTGAGCGCGGGTGTGCCGTTCGCCAGCCGGCCGCGGCGGCGACCACGTTGCCTCTTTTGCCGCTGCCCCGATCATGACAATCCGCCCCAGAGCTGACGGTCCCTCATGACAGCGCCCCGAGCCATATATGTCAATGGTCTGGACCAAAACCAGTCGCGGCCCTGGCCCCGGCTCAGACCGGAGAGTGGCCGTACCGCGCCCGGAGGGACGTGAGGTCGGGCTCGCCGAACCGCTCGCGCAGAAGCTGGAATCCATCGACCTTGGCGCCGCCGAATCTCCGTACATAGGTGGCGTACGAGTTGGCGGTGAGGAACTTCGGTGGCGAGGTCTTGCTGTGGAACTTGTCCGCGTACATCACCAGTTGCTCTTCCGTGGTGTCGGCCGTGTAGTCGGCCGCAGGGAGATCCAGCTTCTGCGCGCGGATGTCGTCCCGGGTGATGCCGACGCCCGTGTGGTGGGAGCAGAAGCGGCACAGGGGCTCCGGAAAGCCTTCCTGGCGGAGGATCTCGTGGCCGAGGACTCCGTGGCGGATGTAGCCGCCCTCGTCGAGCCGGCCCGTGTGATCGTAGAGCCGATACACACCGATGTCGTGAAGCAGCGCCCCCGCGCGGACGAGGGAGGCGTCGAGCCGTAGCCCGGCGCGCGCCATGAGCTGCTCCGCGATGTGGCAGACGATCTCGCAGTGGGTGTACACGAGGTCCAGGGCCGCACGCGTCGGCGCGTACTTCTCGTGCAGCGCACGCACCTCGTCGGCGGTCGGCAGAATCACCGCCGCAGCCTAACAATCACGGCGGGGGCGGACGGCGGACGGCCGTGGCCGAGGTGGTCGGGGTGGTCGGGTGGTCGGGCAGTCGGATGGTCGACAGTCGGCCTCATCGCACGCCGCTGGGGCGGAACTGGATGCTGATCCGTGGGCCGGTGGCGCGGGAGGATTTGGGGATCGCGTGTTCCCAGGTCCGCTGGCAGGAGCCGCCCATCACCAGCAGATCGCCATGGCCGAGCGGCCGTCGCATGGCGCTGCCGCCGCCACGCGGGCGGAGCAGCAGGTCCCGGGGCGCGCCCACGGACAGGATGGCGACCATGGTGTCCTCGCTTCCGCCACGGCCGTTGCGGTCGCCGTGCCAGGCCACGCTGTCCCGGCCGTCGCGGTAGTAGCACAGCCCGGCCGTGGTGAAGGGCTCCCGCAGCTCTGGGGCGTAGTACGTGGAGAGCGCCTCCCGGGCCTCGGACAGGACGGGATGCGGCAGCGGGTCCTCCGCGCCGTAGAACGACAGCAGCCGTGGGACGTCCACCACCTGCTCGTACATGTGCCGCCGCTCGGCCTTCCAGGGGACCTCGGCGACGAGCCGGGAGAACAGGTCGTCCGCTCCCCTCAGCCACCCGGGCAGCAGATCGATCCAGGCCCCGGACCCGAGCTCGGTCCTGCGCATCCCGCACAACGAGCCGAGACCGATGTCGTCGGTCTGGTCGAAGAGCGAGCCTTGGAGATACGCACCCATATGTGCAGCGTACCCGCGTAATCGAGCAAACGTTCTACAGCATGGACGCGGAGAACTCGGCCGTGGCTGCTTCGGCGGTGACACCGCAGGTCAGCGACCGGGGGTCGGCCCATGGCCATGCGCACACCACGACGCACACCACGTCCGGTCACCACGACGCACACCGCGTCCGGTCACCCTGGCGCCGCCACTTCCGGGGCCGGGGCCCCGGACCTGGGGCGGGATGCCCGCGCCGGTGCGGGCAGCTCCTGGTGGTGACGGGCCGCGACCGGAATGCGCCGGTGGCCACGGCGGTCCCGTACGCCGCCGTCACGGCGGCGGATCACTCCGGGAAGGCGCTGCGGTGGGCCCGGCGGGTCAGCGGATGGTTGATGGCCTCCACCAGCCAGTCCAGGTCGGACTGCCGGGCCCGCACCGGGTTGCGCAGGGTGCCGACCCCTTCGATGGAGATCTCCACCACGTCCCCGGCGTGGAGGGTGAAGTCGAGCGCCGGCACGATGCCGGTGCCGGTGGACAGCACGGCGCCGTCGGGGAAGGGCTGGGAGCGCCACAGATGGTCCACCAGCCCCCGCGGGGTGCGGTGGAACGCGGCGGTGGAGGTGGACGCCCGGTAGGCCGCCTCGCCGTCGCGCCATACCGCCATGGTGATGTCCAGCGCGTCGGGCGCGTCGATCTCCCACGCGGGCACGATGGCCGAGGACACGGCGGCGCTTCCGGCGTAGATCTTGGCCTGGGGGAGGTAGAGCGGGTTCTCGCCCTCGATGGACCGTGAGCTGACGTCGTCGGCGACGAGATAGCCGACGGTCTCGCCGTGCCGGTTGAGCACCAGCGCCAGTTCGGGCTCGGGGACGTTCAGCGCGGAGTCGTCCCGTACGGCGATCGGCTCGCCGTCGGTCACCACCCGCCAGGGCGGCGATTTGAAGAACAGCTCGGGGCGCTCGGCGTCGTAGATCCGCTCGTACACCGACTGTTCGGTGCTCTCCTCCACCCTGGCCTCGCGCGAACGTTCATACGTCACCCCCGCCGCCCACAGCTCCATCAGCCCGTCCAGCGGCGGCAGCGGCAGGACATCCGGCTCACGGACGGCCGCCGGTCCGGCGACGGTGTTCTCCACCAGGGCCCGCAGCTCCGCCACGGGCAGCCGCAGCAGCTCGGCGATGAGCGGCGCTCCGGGGAAGGCCCGTACCCCGCCGGTGTCGTCGGCCACTCCCGTCCGGACGGTCCCGGCGTCATCGGCGAAGCGCACGATGCGTGTCATGTGTCGTCCTCTCCTCTCGTGACGGTGTAGTCGGACCTTCTACCCCCGGAGGGCGGTGACCGCGCATACGCCGGCCACCACGATGGCGGCGAAGCTACCCGAACATCAGCCGGAGCACCCGGCTGTCGCCGAGGGTTTCGCGGACCCGAGTGACATGCGCACCCGTCGCGAGGGGCGCGCCATCCCCCGCCGGGTCAAGCGCCATCCCCCGCCGGGTCAGATGTCGCGCCGCGCGAGGAAGCCCAGCAGGGTGCGCAGCTCCGCGCTCGCGCGAGGCGCGAGCGGCAGACCGTCCAGGCACCTCTCCACGGCGTCGATGTGACGGTCGGCCTCCGCCAGGGCCGCCGAGCGGCCACCGGCCCGCTCGACCAGATCGGCGGCCCGGCGCGTGGTGGCGTCGTCCGGGGCGTCCGGGGACTCCGCCAGGAGCGTGGCCAACTGCCCGGCGGCCGAGGCGCCGGGGCCGCGGGCGCTCAGGGCGACGAGTACGGGGAAGGTCTTCTTGCGCTGCCGCAGATCGCGGTGGACGGGTTTGCCGGTGACCGCGGGGTCGCCCCAGATGCCCAGCAGGTCGTCCGCCACCTGGAACGCCACGCCCATATGCCGTCCGGCCCGGTCCAGGGTGGCCGCGGTGTTCTCCGGCGCCCCGGCGAGCGCGGCGCCCAGGGCGGCGGCGCAGCCGAGCAACGCGCCGGTCTTGTGCTCGGCCATCCTGCGGTACTCCTCCGGTCCGACCGCCTCGGGGCCGGTCCAGGGGCGCGATTCGAAGAGCAGGTCGTCCGCCTGGCCGCGGACGAGGTCGCCCAGCGCCACGCTCAGGCGCCGCACCCCGGCCGCGGCTCCGGCGCCGGGCACGGCGGCCAGTGCCTCCACGGCCAGTGCGAACAGGGCGTCACCGGCGAGCACGGCCGGGCCGGTCCCGTACGCCTTCCACACGGTGGGGCGGGTGCGGCGGGTCTGGTCGCCGTCCATGATGTCGTCGTGCAGCAGCGAGAAGGTGTGCACCAGCTCCACCGCCACCGCTCCGGCCACCGCCGCCTCGCCGGATGCCCCGGCGGCCTCCGCGCACAGCACGGCCAGGGCCTGGCGCACGCCCTTGCCGCCCGCTCCCTCGGCGGGCGTACCGCCCACATCGCACCAGCCGAAGGAGTACGCCGCCATCTCGCCGACCCATGGGTGCAGCCGGCCGATCGTCTCGGCCAGCACCGGGCGCACCAACTCCCGGCAGCGGTCCAGGATTTCACCCGCGGTCGCGGCGGTTCCGTCCGCGGTCGCGGCGGTTCCGTCCGCGGTCGCGGCGGGCTCGTGCGCAGTTGTGGTGGGCTCGTATGCCCCGAGGAGCACGGGGAACGCCGTTGTCACAGTGCCACCTCCATCGCCTCCGTGAGGCCGAACTCCTCCCGGGCACGGTCCACCATCCGGCGGGCGTGCCGCAGCCCGATCCGCTCCAGCACACCGGCCAGTTCGGTCAGGTCCTCGTCGGTCCGGGCGCGGTCGCGGCCCAGCCGGGCCAGGGACTTGATGAGCCCGAGCCGGGCGAGACCCTCGCCGCGCGGCTCGCTCATACCGCGGAACTCCTCCAGGGCCTGCTCATACATCGCGCGGGCCTCCTCGTAACGCCCCGCGCGGTAGAACACATTGCCGCGCATCTTGTGGTTGTACGCGAGCGCGCTCACCAGGTTCATCTCGCGGCAGGTCAGTTCGGCTCCGGAGAGCAGCTCCAGTGCGCGCTCCACGTCCCCGTCGCGCACGGAGACGATGTCGGCCATGCCGCGCAGCGCCCATGCGTGTCCGCGCCGGTCGTCGGCGCCCGCGGCTATCTCCGCGGCCTCCTGGAACATCGCGTAGGCCGAGTCGTACGACCCGGTGTTGCGGTGCATCTGGGCGATTCCCTCCAGGGCCCACACGGTGTGCCGCGCCTCGCCGCGCTTGCGTGCCTCGGCGAGGAGCCGCTCGTGCAGCGCGCCCACGGCCTCGTAGTCGCCCTGGATGCGGCCGGTCTCGGCCATCCCGGCCAGCGAGTAGCCACGGACGACGATGTCCCCGCCGCGTTCGCCGAATTCGGCCGCGAGTCCGAGCAGTCGCCACGCCAGCGCCAGCGCGCCCCGCTGCCGGGCGAGCGTGCCTCCGCTCCACAGCGCCCACGCCATCGCTCCGACGTCCCCCGCCGCACGGGCCGCCCGGTAACTGGCCTTCCACTCGCGGTCGGCCTCGCCCACCTGCCCCAGCCTCCGGTGCGCCTCGGCGACCGCGAGCCCCGCACGGGCCGCCTCGCCCGGGGAGCCGCCCCGCTCGGCCGCCCGCAACTGCTCGGTGCCCGCCGCCAGCACGTCGACCAGCGAGGAGTTCACAGACAGGGTGGTGAGGGAGCCCTGGTACTCAGGAGCGAATGCTTTGCCGTACATGGATGCCTTTCCGTCTGTTGTTCCCAGGAACACGCGGCTGTCCGCTATACACCGAGTGCATGCACTGCGAGTATGCGCACTATGTATACACGCCGTGTATAGACGACAGGAAACCGGCCTTGCCAAGATCACCGGTGCTGTGCGTCCGTTGTCGATCAAGACGCGGTCGGACCCGGAGAGGTTTACCGATCGGCTCCGCGGGTGGCAAAAAACTTATGGACCGGCCTCGGCACCCCTGCCCCGATCCGGCACGTCCCCGACGGAAAGGCAGAATTCACCCATGGTCAGCCAGTGGCAGTTGCGCGCCGCCTTCGCGGCACGGCTCTCCGACATGTACGGCCGGGAAGTCCCCGCGTACACCACGCTCGTGGACGTCTCGCGCGAGGTCAACGAGGACGTGCTGCGCGCACGGGGCGCCGACGCCGAGCGTCTGGGGTCCATCGGCCGGGTGACCGCCGAACGCCACGGCGCCATCCGGGTCGGAACACCTCAGGAGCTGGGGCAGGTGGCCCGCGTCTTCGGCGCCCTGGGCATGCACCCGGTCGGCTTCTACGATCTGCGCGAGGCCGCCGCCAGCGCGGTCCCCGTGGTCTCGACCGCCTTCCGCCGGTGGACGGGGAGGAGCTGGCGCGCAACCCCTTCCGCGTCTTCACCTCCCTGCTCACCACCGCCGACCCGCGGTTCTTCGACGCCGATCTGCGCTCCCGGCTGGAGACCTTCCTGGCCGGCCGCGAGCTGTTCCCGCCGGAGCTGCTCGCCCTGGCCGACCGTGCGGCGGCCGGGCACGGGCTGCCCGAGGAGGACGCCGAGCGCTTCCTCCACCTCGCCGTGTCCGCCTTCGAGTTGTCACCCGGGCCGGTGGACAAGGTCTGGTGCGAGACCCTGGAGAGGATCTCCGCCGTCGCGGCGGACATCGGCGGTGTCCGCAGCACCCACATCAACCACCTCACCCCGCGCGTCCTGGACATCGACGAGCTCTACCGGCGGATGACCGACCGCGGCATCCAGATGATCGACACCATCCAGGGGCCACCGGCCTGGAAGGGCCCCGACGTCCTGCTGCGCCAGACCTCCTTCCGCGCCCTCGACGAACCCCGCGCGATGCGCCTCGCGGACGGCGGCGTCACCACCGGCGCCCTGCGGGTGCGCTTCGGCGAGGTCGAGGCCCGCGGTATCGCCCTCACCCACGACGGCCGTGCCCTGTACGACCGGCTGCTCACCCTCGTCGACCATGAAGTGGCCCGCCACCCGGGGGTGGACCGGGGCGAACTGGCCCGCGGTGTATGGGAGGAGCATCTGCCCCACACCGAACGGGAGCTGGCCGCCCGGGGGTTGGGCTGGTTCACCTACCACGTGGCACCGGACCGCCCGCGCGACGGCAGCCGTCCGCCCGCCGCCCTCGGCGAACTGCTGGAGCGGGGCTGGCTACGGGCCGAGCCCATCGTCTACGAGGACTTCCTGCCCCGCTCCGCCGCCGGCATCTTCCAGTCCAACCTCAGCGGACAGGGCGTACGGGACAACGGCCAGGAGGGCACCGCCCACGACGCGGCATGGCTCTCCGGCGCCATCGGCCGCGATGTCCTGGACCCCTTCGCGCTCTACGCGCGGCAGCAGAACGACTCCCTCGCACGCGCCGCCCGCGAACTGGGGCTCGACGGCGTCCCGGGCTGATCCCTCACCGTCCGCCCGCCGCCACCTCGCCTTCGATCCAACGGCAGATCACCCCCACCACATACGCCCGCT
>NZ_JAHLEM010000400.1 GCF_018883605.1 Streptomyces niphimycinicus
TCCGCCACCAACTCCGCCGCACCCGGCGCCTCCACGCCACGACGACTCGTCAGCACCACAGAACGCACACCATGCTCCACCACCAGATGACGGGCCAACAGCGCGCCCAGACCACCCGTACCACCCGTGATCAACACCGTGCCCGGGCCGTCCAGCGTCCTCGGGATCGTCAGCGCCACCTTGCCGGTGTGGCGGGCCTGGCTGATGAAGCGGAAGGCGTCGGGTGCCCTACGGACATCCCAGGTGCGCACCGGAAGCGGTCGCAGCACTCCGCTCTCGAACAGGGAGATCAGGACGCCCCACATCTCGTGGATGCGGTCGGCTCCCGCCTCCATCAGGTCGAACGCCTGGTAGGAGACACCGGTGTACTCGGCGGCCACCTCGTCCGGGACCCTGATGTCGGTCTTGCCCATCTCCAGGAACCGGCCGCCGCGCGGCAGCAGTCGCAGACCCGCGTCCACGAACTCCCGGGCGAGCGAGTCGAGCACCACGTCCATGCCGCGTCCGCCGGTCGCGTCGAGGAAGCGCTTCTCGAAGTCCAGCGTCCGCGACGACGCGATGTGCTCGTCGTCCAGGCCGAGCGCCCGCAGGGTGTCCCACTTGCCCTCGCTCGCGGTACCGAACACCTCGGCTCCGAGGTGTCGCGCCAACTGGAGCGTGGCCATGCCCACACCACCGGCCGCCGAGTGCACCAGCACCGACTGACCCGCCTCGAGACCTGCCAGGTCCACCATGGCGTAGTAGGCCGTCAGGAACACGATCGGCGTGGAGGCCGCCTGCTCGAACGTCCAGCCCTCCGGGACCCGGGCGACCACGCGCCGGTCGGTGATGGCGACAGGGCCGAACGACCCGCCGAAGATGCCCATCACCGGGTCGCCGGGCGCGAGGTCCGTCACCGCGGAGCCGACCTCGGTCACCACACCGGCGCCCTCGCCCCCGAGCGGCCCGGCCTCGCCGGGGTACATCCCCAGGGCGTTGAGCACATCGCGGAA
Source organism: Streptomyces niphimycinicus (assembly GCF_018883605.1). GTDB lineage: Bacteria > Actinomycetota > Actinomycetes > Streptomycetales > Streptomycetaceae > Streptomyces > Streptomyces niphimycinicus. The sequence goes on from NZ_JAHLEM010000400.1 coordinate 993, forward strand.
GTTCAGGCCCGCGGCGCGCAGCGCCACCCTGATCTCGGTCGCGCCCAGTTCCTCCGTCACATCGGGGCTGGGCAGCAGCGCCAGGTTCTCCAGGGTCCCCTTGGCGTGCATGTCCAGCCGCCATTCCCGGACCCCCGCGGGCGGCAGCAGCGCGGTGCCCGAGGAGACCCGGGCCATGCGCTGGCCGAGCACCGTGCCCTCGCGGACTACGGCCTGCGGCTCGTCGCCGGCGAGCACCGTGGCCAGTGCCGCCTTGGACGCCTCGGTGGGCTCCTGTGGGTCCAGGTCCACCAGGACGAAGCAGTTCGGGTTCTCCGACTGCGCGGACCGCACCATGCCCCAGAGGGGGGCGTGGATCATGTCCGGGGTCTCGTCGCGGTCTTCGGGAGCCATGGCGCCCGAGGTCACGAAGACCAGTCGGGAGGAGGCGAACCGGCGGTCGCCGAGCCAGCCCTGGATCATGCCCAGCGTGTGGTGCGTCACCGCGTGGATGGCGCCCGCGGGCTCCAGGCCCTGCTTGGCCTTGCTCTTGCTCTTGCCCTTCGCCTTGCTCGTGGGCGTGCCCTGCGCCGCCGGGTCGTCGAGACCGGGCGCGTAGGACACCAGCACGGCCTCCGGGGCGGCGGCGCCACCGTCGATCGCGGCGCCCAGCGCCTCGAGATCGGCGTAGGCGGTCACCTCGGCCCCGGCGATCTCGCCGGCGGCCAGTCCGTAGGGGTCGGTGCCCACCACGGCCCACTGGGCCGTTGCCACCTCGGCCGGGGCGATGGCCGGGACGGGGGTCCAGTCCAGCGTGAACAGCGAGTCGCGGAACGCCGCGGTCCTGGCCGCGTCGATGTGTTCCACGGACACCGGGCGCAGCACGAGGGATTCGACCGACGCCACCGGGCGGCCGGTTCCATCGGCCACCGCGAGGGAGATCGAGTCCGGTCCGAGCCGGCTGAGCCGGACCCGCAGCGTGGACGCGCCACCGGCGTGGAGCGACACCCCGCTCCAGGAGAACGGGAGCCGGGAGAGCCCGACGTCCTCCAGGGCGACGAACGTCACCGCTTGCACGGCGGCGTCCAGCAGGGCCGGGTGGAGGCCGAAGTCGGCCGCCTCCGACGCGTGCTCCCCGAGGCTGACTTCGACATAGACGTCGTCGCCCGAGCGCCAGGCGGCCCGCAGTCCCTGGAACACCGGGCCGTAGGCGAACCCGGTGGCGGCGAAGCGCTCGTAGAAGTCGCTGATGTCCAGGGCTTCCGCGTCCGCCGGGGGCCATGCGCTCAGGTCGAACGACGGCTCGGGGCCGGCCGGGGCGAGCGCACCGGCGGCGTGCTGCGTCCACGGCTCGTCCGAGGACGCGTTGGCCGAGCGGGAGTACAGGCTGAGCGAACGGTAGCCCGTCTCATCCTTGTCACCCACCCAGAGCTGCACCTGGACCGGTTCGTTCTCGGGCAGGACCATCGGGGTCGCCAGGGTGACCTCCTCGACCCGGCCGCTGCCGACCTGGTCGGCGGCGCGAATGGCCAGTTCGAGGAACCCGGTCCCGGGGAACAGGGCCGCACCCCCGATCGCGTGGTCGGCGAGCCACGGCTGGCTCTGCACCGACAGCCTGCTGGTGAACAGGAATCCGTCGCTGCCCGCGAGTTCGACTCCGGCACCCAGCAGCGGGTGGTTGGGGGAGCTGAGCCCGATGGAGGCGACGTCGCCGGTCATGGCGCCGGGTGCCTTCGGCCAGTAACGCTGCCGCTGGAAGGCGTAGGTGGGCAGCTCCACCCGTCGGACGTCGCGCCCGGCGAACGCCGTCGACCAGTCCACGGTAGTTCCGTGGACGTGGAGTTCGGCCAGCGCCGTGGTCAGCGACTGGGTTTCGGGGCGGTTCTTGCGCAGAGCGGGGACGAGGGTGAAGGCGGCAACGCCCGCGTCCTCGTCGGCCGCCAGGCAGTCCTGGGCCATCGCGGTGAGCACACCGTCGGGCCCCACTTCCAGGAACGAGGTGACCCCGAGCTTCTCCAGGGCCCGTACCCCGTCCGCGAAGCGCACCGCCTCCCGCACATGCCGCACCCAGTACTCCGGGGAGCACACTTCGGCCGCACCCGCGGGCTTGCCGGTGAGGTTGGAGACCAAGGAGATCGACGGTGCCTGGAAGGACAGGCCCGTGACGATGTCTCGGAAGTCGTCCAGCATCGCGTCCATGCGGGGCGAGTGGAAGGCGTGGCTGACCGTCAGCCGGCGGGTCTTACGACCCTGCCGCTCCCACTCTCCGGCGATCTCCAGCGCCGCGGCCTCATCGCCCGCGATCACCACGGCCGTCGGGCCGTTGACCGCGGCGATGCTCAGCTCGGCCGCACGGCCGGCCAGCGAACCGGCGATCTCCTCCTCCGACGCCTGTACCGCCACCATCGCGCCACCCTCGGGCAGCGCCTGCATCAGACGGCCACGCGCCACGATGAGCGCGCACGCGTCCTCCAGCGAGAGCACCCCGGCCACATGCGCGGCGGCGACCTCTCCCACCGAGTGGCCGATCAGCACGTCCGGGGTGATGCCCCAGTGCTCCAGCAGCCGGAAGAGCGCCACCTCGATGGCGAACAGCGCGGGCTGGGTGAAGGCCGTCTGATCGAGCAGCTCGGCGTCCGCGCTGTCCTCGGCGGCGAACATCACCTCCTGCAACGGCCGGTCGAGCAGCACGTCGAGATGCGCGCACACCTCGTCCAGCGCACGGGCGAACACCGGGAAGGCGTCGTACAGCTCCCGGCCCATGCCCAGGCGCTGCGCGCCCTGGCCCGAGAACAGGAACGCCGTCTTGCCGGCGGTGCCCACGGAGCCCTGGACGGCTCCGGGGGCCGTGGCGCCCGAGGCGATGGCGTCGAGGCCGCTCAGCAGCCCGTCCCGGTCGCCGCTCAGGAGCACGGCTCGGTGGTCGAAGGCGGACCGGGTGGTCGCCAGCGAATAGCCCACATCGTCGAGGTCGAGCTCGGGGTGGGCCGTCACGTAGTCGTGCAGGTTCCTCGCCTGGGCGCGCAGCGCCTCGGCGCCCTTGCCGTTGACCGTCCAGGGAAGCGTCTCCGAACCGGTCGGCGGAGCGTCCGTACGGACCCGCTGCGCCGTCGCCGGCTCCTCCGGCTCCGGGGCCTGCTCGATGATGGTGTGGGCGTTGGTGCCGCTGATGCCGAACGAGGAGATGCCCGCCCGGCGCGGCTCGCCGTTCTCCGGCCACGGGGTCGACGCGGTCAGCAGCCGGACCTCGCCCGCCGTCCAGTCCACATGCGGCGTCGGCTCGTCGACATGGAGCGTCTGCGGCAGCACGCCCTCACGCATGGCCATCACCATCTTGATGATTCCCGCGACACCGGCGGCCGCCTGGGTGTGCCCGATGTTCGACTTGATGGAGCCCAGCCACAGCGGCTCGTTCTCCGGCCGCCCCTGGCCGTAGGTGGCCAGCAGCGCCTGCGCCTCGATCGGGTCACCGAGCCGGGTGCCGGTGCCGTGCGCCTCGACCGCCTGCACCTGGTGGGCGGCGAGGTCGGCGCTGGCCAGCGCCTGGCGGATCACCCGCTGCTGCGACGGCCCGTTCGGCGCCGTGATGCCGTTGGACGCGCCGTCCTGGTTGACGGCGGAGCCGCGCACGATCGCCATCACCGGGTGGCCGTTGCGCCGCGCGTCCGACAGCCGCTCGAGCAGCAGCATGCCGACGCCCTCGGCCCAGCCCGTGCCGTCGGCGGATGCCGCGAACGCCTTGCACCGTCCGTCCGTCGACAGCCCCTTCTGGCGGCTGAAGTCCACGAACGAGCCCGGGCTGGACATGATCGTGACACCGCCGGCCAGCGCGAGGGAGGACTCTCCCTGGCGCAGCGACTGCACGGCCATGTGCAGCGCCACCAGCGACGAGGAACATGCCGTGTCCACCGTGACGGCCGGTCCTTCGAGGCCGAAGGTGTAGGAGATACGGCCCGATACCACGCTGCCCGAGTTGCCGGTTCCGAGGTAGCCCTCGGGTCCGCCCGGGGCGGCCAGCAGCAGGCCGATGTAGTCCTGGCCGTTGCTGCCCGCGAAGACACCGGTCCGGCTTCCCTTGAGCGACAAGGGGTCGATGCCCGCCCGCTCGATCGCCTCCCAGGAGGTCTCCAGCAGCAGCCGCTGCTGCGGGTCGATGGTCAGCGCCTCGCGGGGGGCGATCCCGAAGAACACCGGGTCGAATTCGTCGGCGTCGTAGACGAAGCCGCCGCCGCTCGCGTAGCTGGTGCCCG
>NZ_JAHLEM010000401.1 GCF_018883605.1 Streptomyces niphimycinicus
ATGGTCAGCGCCTCGCGGGGGGCGATCCCGAAGAACACCGGGTCGAATTCGTCGGCGTCGTAGACGAAGCCGCCGCCGCTCGCGTAGCTGGTGCCCGTGTTCTCCGGGTCCGGGTCGTAGAGGTCGTCGAGGTCCCAGCCACGGTTGGTCGGGTAGGCGCTGATCACGTCGCTGCCCTCGGAGACCAGTCGCCACAGGTCCTCGGGAGTGCGCACCCCACCGGGGAAGCGGCAGCTCATCGACACGATCGCGATCGGATCGTCGTCCACGACTGTGCCCGTCGCCACCGGCAGGTCGTCCACCGGCGCGGGGTCGGTGCCCTGCACCTCACCCAGGATGAAACGGGCGAGCACGGTCGGTGTCGGGTAGTCGAAGGCCACGGTGACCGGCAGGTTCACACCGGCGGCCGTGCTGAGGCCGTTGCGCAGCTCCACCGCGGTCAGCGAGTCGAACCCGATGTCCCTGAAGGCCCGGTCCGGCTCCACCGCGTCGGCGCTCGGGTACCCGATCACCTCGGCGGCCTGGGACCTGACGAGGTCGAGCACCTCCGCCTCGCGTTCGACGGCCGACAGCCCCTCGAGGCGCTCGGCCAGCCCGGAGAGTGCCGCGCCCAGCTCGGCCTGCGCCGCCTCCAGGGCCTGCCGCACCTCCGGCAGCTCGTTCAGCAGCGGACGCGGCCGGGCCGAGGCGAAGCCGGGGGCGTAGCGCTCCCAGTCCACGTCGGCGACGGTGACGTCGACCTCGTCGTGATCGAGCGCCTGCTGAAGGGCGTCGACGGCGAGTTCGGGCACCAGCGGCGGCATACCGCGCCGCTTGAGCTGGGCCGAGGTGGCGTCGTCGACCAGACCGCCGCCGCCCCAGGCACCCCATGCCACCGAGGTCGCGGCCAGCCCCTGGGCCCGGCGCTGCTGCGCCAGGGCGTCGAGGAAGGCGTTCGCGGCGGCGTAGCTGCCCTGACCGGCACCACCGACGGTTCCGGCGTAGGAGGAGAAGAGGATGAACGCGGACAGATCCAGGTCCTGGGTCAGCTCGTGGAGGTTCACCACGGCGTCCACCTTGGGCCGGAAGACACCCTGCGTCCTGGGGACGGTGAGGGTGTCGATGAGGCCGTCGTCCAGCACACCGGCCGCGTGCACCACCGCGGTCAGCGGGTACTCCGCGGGCAGCCCGTCGAGGAGCTCCCGCAACGCGCCACGGTCGGCGGCGTCACACGCCGCGACGGTGACCCGCACGCCGAGAGCGGTCAGCTCGTCCCGCAGCTCGGCCGCGCCGGGGGCGTCCAGGCCGCGACGGCTCGTCAGCACCAGGTGCTCGGCGCCGCCACGGGCAAGCCAGCGGGCGAGGCGACCACCGAGGGCACCGGTACCACCGGTGATCAGGACACTGCCGCCAGGCTGCCAGGTACGAGCCGGCCTGGCGTCGCCCAAGGGCGCCCGGACGAGCCGCCGGCCGAAGATCCCGGAGGCGCGCACCGCGACCTGGTCCTCGTCACCGGAGCGCCCGATCAGGCCGACCAGACGGTTCAGCACCCGGTCGTCGATCGCGTCCGGCGACTCGGGAAGGTCGACGAGACCGCCCCACCGCTGTGCGTACTCCAGGCCGACCACTCGGCCCAGACCCCATACCAGGGACTGCCTGACGCTGCCGACCCGGTCGGAGCGGCCCACGGACACGGCTCCGGTGGTGGCGAGCCAGAGCGGCACATCGATGTCGATGTCGCTCAGCGCCTGGACCAGGGTCACGGTGCCGGCGAAGCCGCGCGGAACGCCCGGGTGTTCGGCGAGTGCCTCCTCGTCGAGCGCGAGCAGGGAGAGCACTCCGTCGATCGCGAGCGTCCCCTCCTGCTCGGAACCGTCCGCGGAGAGCACGCGGGGGGCCGCGTCCCGGAGGAGTTCGGTCAGCGACGACCGCTCCGGCTCCGTGTCGTCCAGGTCGACCCGCACCATGCGGGCACCGTGGCGCTCCACGTCCCGCGCGATGCGCTCCGCCAGTTCACGGGCGGCGTCGACCGGCGGGACGACGACCATCCAGGTACCGGTGATCGGGGCGCCCTGCTCCTGCTCGGAGCCGGACGACGGCTGGTCGATCAGGGGCTTCCAGTTGATCCGGTAGCGCCAGTTGTCGACGGTCGAGCGGTCACGCCTGCCGCGCCGGTACGACGACAGGGCGGGCAGCACCGCGCTCAGCGGCGCCTCCCCGTCGAGCTCCAGCGTCTGCGCCAGTCCCTCGAGGTCCTCGCGCTCGACGGCATCCCAGAACCGGGCGTCCACCGCGTCGGCCTCGGACACCGGGGCGTTGCCGAACCCGGCGTCGTCGGCAGGCTCCGGCCAGTACCGCTGCCGCTGGAAGGCGTAGGTGGGCAGGTCGATCTGACGGGCGCCCTGTCCGGCGAACACCGTCGGCCAGTCGACACCGGCCCCATTGACATGCAGCTCGGCGATCGAGGTCAGGAATCGCTCCAGGCCGCCCTCGTCGCGCCGCAGCGTGCCGATGACCACGGCCTGGGCCTCGGCGGCCTCCACCGTCTGCTGCACCGGAAGGGTAAGCACCGGATGCGGGCTCACCTCGATGAACACATCATGCCCGCTGTCGAGCAGGGTGCGGGTAGTGGCTTCCAGCTCGACGGTCTGCCGCAGGTTGCGGTACCAGTACTCGGCATCCAGACCGGCCGTGTCCACCAGCTCACCGGAAACCGTCGAATAGAACGGCACCTCGGAGGAACGCGGCGCGATGTCCGCCAGAACCTTCAGCA
>NZ_JAHLEM010000402.1 GCF_018883605.1 Streptomyces niphimycinicus
CCGGTGCCGCCGCCCGCCCGGCTGCCCGGCGCCCGCTGGGTGCGCCGCGGCCGTCCGTACTACGCGAAGCCGCTGATGGGGCGCGGCGAGGTGACGTTGGAGCTGCGGGTGGCGCCGGTCCGGCTGCTCGCCGCCGTACGCAACCGGCTGCCGTGGTGACGCACCATGACCTCCCGGCTGCGTGGTGACGAATCATGACCTCCCACCGGTTGCGTGGTGACGAACCATGTCGCCGCTCACCCCCGCAGCCGCCGCCGCACCCCCGTGGCGACCTTGATCGGAGCCACCTCCAGGACCAGGGCCCGGGCCGGGCCCAGAGCCACCGGCTTGGCGTAGTACGGACGGCAGCCGAAGCGCAGCCAGCGGGTCGCGGCCAGCCGGTCGAAGTACGGCACCACCGCGGAGCGGCGCGGCGCGTCCTGACCCGGGCCGTCCATGATCAGCGTCAGCGTCCAGCGGCCGGTGCCCAGCCTGCCGACCGGCAGCCGGGCGGTGAAGACGGACGTGGGGCCGCCGGGCTCACAGCGCACCGGCACCTCGTGCACCGTGCCCGTGCCGCCCTCGGCGCGCAGCAGCAGCGTCCCGCCGTCCCGCGCGGCCTCCTCGGTCAGCCGTCCGCCGACCAGCAGGGTGCTCCGGGTGCGCCAGAGGGTGCGGAGCACCTGGCAGGGCGGGTCGAAGGGATGGGCGACCTCGCCGACGTCGAGCGAGAGATTGCCGTACGGGGTGTAGTACGGCACCACCACCTCCGCCCCCTGGGACGAGGTGACGCGGCGCCGGGAGGGATGGGTGACCTCACCGCCCTCGCGGTGGTTGCCGAACCGCACCGTACGGCTGACGCCCTGGGCGCGGACGTCCAGGTAGATGTTCCACAGCCCCCGTTCCAGCGGGGCCCCGCCGTCGGCGGTGGCCGGGTCGATCTCGGCGGTGAAGCCCGCCATCTCGTACCGCCGCCCCTCCCCGGGCAGCGGGTTGGCGGACAGGCACGGCGTGGTGGGCACCCGCACCTCGGGGCGGTCGGACCGGTACTTGCGCAGCACGATCTCGGTGGCCGGGTCCAGGGCGTCGACGTCCTCGATATAGGCGTGGCCGGCCAGCCGCAGCGTCCCGCCGTGCCAGCTCGCCGCCTCCAGGTGGTGCCGGACCGGCAGCCGGTCGGTGACGTCGAAGCAGACGTCGGGGACGGCGGCGGCATGGTCCCGGAAGTACGGATGGAGCCAGTAGACCCGGCCCTTGTCGACGAGATGGCCGCGCCGAGCGTCCCGCCCCGCGTTCCGGGCCACGGTCAGCACCTCGTCGAAGCGGTCGGCGCGCAGCAGTTGGATCAGCAGCCGGTCGGGGGCGTCGAGCCGCTGGAAGAGGGCGTCGCTCACCCATGTCCTCGCCCAGTGCCGGAACTCCGGGAAGAACCGCTCCCGCGCCTCCTGTTCGCTCTCGCGCGGCAGCAGGGCGCGCAGCGGACCGCACAGCTCCCACTCCACATGGCGGCGCATGATCTGGTCCCGGCGCGGGCCCGGTTCCAGATAGCGGGCCACGGTCTCGAAGCACAGCCGGGTGCCGTCCATGCGGTGGGCGAGATCGGCGGCGGTGAGGGTGAGGTTGTTGCGGTTCTCGCGGTAGCGGACGTAGTAGCAGTCGTAGTCGGCCACCACCGAGATACCGGAGGCGTTGAGGTAGGCGGCGGCGGTGAACGGCTTGTCCTCGCAGTTGCGGTAGGGCGGGAAGCGCAGACGCAGCCGCTCGATGAGGGAGCGGCGGAACAGCTTCCACGGGCCCAGGGTCAGATAGGCGTGGGAGGAGAAGACGTCGGTACGGGGCTGATTGTGCTGGAAGACCGCCCGGGGCACGGCCCGTCCCCCCACGGAGGCGATCTTGCCCAGCACGATGTCGGTGCCGTGGGCGTCGGCCATGGCGACCATGCGGCGCAGCGCGTCCGGCCCCAGATAGTCGTCGGAGTCGAGGAAGAAGACGAAGTCGCCCCGGGCGTGGTCCAGTCCGGTGTTGCGGGGGATGCCCGCGCAGCCGGAGTTCTCCTGGTGGATGACGCGCAGCGCGGAGCAGATGCGGGCGAGCCGCTCCAGTTCCTCGCCGCTGCCGTCGGTCGAACCGTCGTCCACCGCGATGATCTCGACCCGGTCCGGGCCCAGGGTCTGGTCCATCGCGGAAGTGACGGCGCGGGTCAGCTCCGGCAGGGCGTTGTAGGCGGGGATGATCACACTGACACGAGGTCGGGATACGGCGGGCATGACGGCCTCCTGACTCCGGGCTCTCGACGGGTCGGGGTCGGGGGTCGGTCGGGGGTCGGGGGTCGGTCGGGGGTCGGGGGTCGGTCGGGGGTCGGGGGTCGGGGTCGACGGTCGGGCGTCGAACGTCGGGGTCGACGGTCGGGCGCCGGAGTCACTCGGCGGTGAGGACGCCGCCGCGCGGCCCCGCCGGGGCACTGTCGCCACCGGCCGGCAGGGGCCGGGTCCGCGGCGCGGGCGCGAGAGGAAGCGCCGCATCGTCCTGGCCCAGCATCAGGGTCCGTACGACGCGTTCGGCCGCGTGGCCGTCGTCGAACGGGCAGAAGCGGGCCCGGAAGGCGGTGCGCAGCGCGGTCGCGTCCGCGTCGCACCAGCGGCCCTCGCGGAAGACCTCGGCCAGTTGCCGCTCGGTGCGGGCGACGGCTCCCGGGGTCTCGCCGGGGGATCCCGAGAGGAGGTCGAAGTAGACCCCGCGGGAGGACCGGTAGATGTCCCAGTCGTCGGCGTAGATGACGATGGGGCGGTCCAGCAGCGCGTAGTCGAACATCATCGACGAGTAGTCGGTGATCAGCGCGTCGGCCGCCAGGCACAGTTGCTCCGCCGACGGGTGGCCGGAGACGTCGATCACCAGCCCTGCCTCCTGGAGCCGGGACAGATGGTCCTGCGGCCGGTAGGAGTAGTGGGCCCGCACCAGCAGCGTGGTCCGCGGGCCGAGTTCGCGGCTGAGCCGCTCCAGGTCCAGCCGGGGGGTGAACCCCTTCTGGTAGTCGCGGAGGGTGGGCGCGTAGAGGAGGGCGGTGTTCCCGGCCGGGATGCCCAACTCGCCGCGGATCCGCGCGATATCCTCCTCCGACGCCGTGAAGAAGACGTCATTGCGCGGATATCCGTATTCCAGCAGCCGGTAGGCGGCGGGGTAGACCCGCTCCCAGATCTGGCTGGAGTGCGGATTGGCGGAGAGGGCGACGTCCCAGCGGTCGATGCGCTTCAGCAGATTGCCGAAACTCATGCCGCCCGCGGCGGCCGGATAGCGCTGCTGGTCCAGTCCCATGCATTTGAGCGGGGTGCCATGGAAGGTCTGGAGATGCACCGTGTCCGGCCGTTTCACCACCTCATTGGGGAAGTTGACGTTGTTGATGAGGTATTTGGCGCGGGCCACCGTGCGGTAGAAGTCGCGGGTGCCGGTGACGACGTAGTCGACGCCTTCCGGAAGGGACTCGATCTCCGACTGCTTGACCGCCCACACCCCGTGGATCTCCGGCGCCAGTTCCCGCGCCTTGTGGTAGATCGCCCCCGGATTGCACAGCACCCCACGGCCCCAGTACGCGGAGTAGACGGCCAGATGGGGGTCGACCGGGCGCTGCCGGTGCAGCCGGTACAGGCCCCGCTTGGCGCGTGCGGCCAGCGGCGGCCGGACGGTCCGGCGCAGCTTGCGGGCCCCGGCCGCCGCCCGTACGCCCATCTCGCGCTCCCGGTAGCGGAGGAAGGAGCCGGACGCCAGCGCCTCGAAGCGCCAGCGGCCCGGGGCCGGCGGGGTGAACCCGGCGGGCAGCCGGCCGCGGTACCACGCGGCGGCCCGCCCGAAGAAGCGCGGCCGGTCCGCCGTCGCCACCCGGGACGTCCGGTCCAGACAGAACAGGAAATGGGAGACGGCCCGCTCGAAGAGCAGCGGGCGCAGCGGGTCCAGTTGCGGGTGGTCGTCCAGGAAGTCGAAGAGCCGGGCGTACTGCTGGAAGATGACGAAATGCTTCTCCCCGGGGCTTCCCGTGCTGGCCCCGACCCGCCGCTGCCGGTATTCCAGGCCCACCAGATCGACACAGGCTATTCGCCGCGCGGTGAGCATCGTCTTGTACGAGAGCAGGGCGTCCTCGTAAATACCCTCGCTGAACGCGAAGCCATGGCGGGTGTAGAAATCCCGGCGGTAGACGCGATTGGACGACATCGCGAACAGCCGCAGGAATTCGGGGCGTTCGACGACGGAGAAGACATCGGTGCCCGCCGAGGCCAGCAGCTCCCCGAAGAGGCTGGGGGCGCGGCGCTCCGACCAGTAGGTGCGCACATGGTTGAAGTAGAGGATCTCCGGGTCATGGGTGAGGGCGAGCCGGTCGGCGAGGCCCTGGAGGGTGCCTGGGGCGAGCGTGTCGTCCCCGTCCAGGAAGAGCAGATAGTCCCCGCGGGCCCGCTCGACACCGGCGTTACGGGCCCGGCCCGGCCCGGAGTTGACCCGCTGGTGCACGGGCACGACCCGGCTGTCGCGCGCCGCGTACGCGTCGATGATCGCGCCGCAGTGGTCCGGTGAACAGTCGTCGACGGCGACCACCTCCACGTCCTGACACGACTGCGACAGCACGGAATCCAGGCAGGCGCTCAGATAGCCCTGGACGCGATAGGCGGCGATGACGATGGTGAAGCGGGGCATATGGCTCCTCGGGACGCGACGGCGGTTCGAGGCGCGAAGCACTCACTGACCACCCACGCTAGGTGGGTTCGTCCCGGTATGCCCGCTCGATCGTTGGACGGACGCCCAAGCGGGTGACAAACGCCCCCGGCGGACATGAAATCCGCCGGGGGCGCCGGAGCTGCCACATCCTCCTCCCGCGGCCTTCCCTCCACATTGGCGCGGCGCCGCGCTTCACGGACGTACGGCGTCCCGGGCGCCGCGCCGTCCAGGCACCCGGGCCCTGGCCCGATGTCGTGGACACGTGCGGCGCATGGGCCGTGCGTCGCCGCGGGGTCATGGCTCGGACGCACCGCGCCGCCCGGGGCGCGGAGCCCCGGGCGGCGCGGTGTCAGCTCGGTGGAGGATCAGCTATGCGTACGCAGCAGCGTTCGCATCGTCCGCATCGCGACCGACAGATTGGCCAGGTCGAAGGTCTCCGACGACTGGATCTCATCGAGCGTGGTGCGCGCACGCTGAAGGATCGCGGCGTTCTTCTCCTCCCACGCCTTGAAGCGCTGCTCGGGCGTGGAGCCGCCGTTGCCCACCGACAGCACATCGGAGGTCAGGGCGGCCTGGGCCGCGTACAGGTCCTCGCGGATGGAGACCCGGGCCATGGACTGCCACCGGTCGGCCCGCGGCAGATCGATGATCCGGTCCATGAGCTGGCTGATCCGCAGCCGGTCGGCCAGGTCGTAGTAGACCTCGGCGACCGCCAGCGGCTCCTTGCCGGTGCGGTCCGCGATGGCGACGATGTCCAGCGTCGGGAAGGCCGAGGAGAAGCCCGCCACCCGGGTGGCCAGGTCCTCCGGGACGCCCGCCGCGGTGATCTCGTCGTAGATCCGCTGGTACCACTCGATGTCGGAGCCGCGCAGCAGCTTGGGCAACTGCGCCCGGACCGCGGCGACCCGCTCGCCGAAGAAGTCGATGGTCTCGGCGAGCTCCAGCGGCTGCGGCCGGTTGTTGAGCAGCCAGCGGGTGCCGCGCTCGACCAGCCGCCGCGAGTGCAGCCGCATCCTGGTCTGGATATCGGCGTCGACGACCGTGTCCAGCGCCTCGACCTCGTCCCACACCTGGTTCAGCTCGAAGATCGCGCGGGCCGCGGTCTGGGCGCGCACGACCTCCTCGGTGGAGGCCCCGCTCTCCTCCCGCATCCGGTGCAGGAAGGTCGTCCCGGCGGTGTTGAGCGTGTCGTTGACCAGCACCGTGGTGATGATCTCGCGCCGCAGGGCGTGGCCGTCGATGTACTCGGGGAACCGCTGCCGCAGCGCCTGCGGGAAGTAGGCGTGCAGCAGCCGCTGGAGATACGGGTCGTCGGGCAGCCCGGTGGTGATCAGCTCATCGGCCACCGTGATCTTGACGTAGGCGAGCAGCACGGCCAGCTCGGGCTGGCTCAGACCGCGCCCGGCGGAGAGCCGCTCGCGAATCTGGCGGTCGGTGGGCAGGAACTCCAGCGCCCGGTCCAGCCGTCCCTCCCGGCCCAGGCGGCGCATCAGCCGCTGGTGGGCGTGGAGCAGGCTGGGGGCCTGGACGACGGAGTTGGCCAGGGCCACGTTCTGCGCGTAGTTGTTGCGCAGCACCAGCGCGCCGACCTCGTCGGTCATCTCGGCGAGCAGCTTGTTGCGCTGCTTGAGGGTGAGGTCGCCCTCGGTGACCAGGGCGTTGAGCAGGATCTTGATGTTCACCTCGTGGTCGGAGGTGTCCACCCCGGCGCTGTTGTCGATCGCGTCGGTGTTGATCCGGCCGCCGCCCGCGGCGAACTCGATGCGGCCGAGCTGGGTCAGACCCAGGTTGCCGCCCTCGCCGACGACCTTGACCCGCAGATCCTGGCCGTCCACCCGGATCGCGTCATTGGCCTTGTCGCCGACATCGCCGTGGGATTCGGTGGACGCCTTGACATAGGTGCCGATGCCGCCGTTCCACAGCAGGTCGACCGGGGCCTTGAGGATCGTCTTCATCAGATCGGCCGGGGTCATCTTGGCGACCCGCTTCTCGATGCCGAGCGCGGCCCGCACCTGCGGGGTGATCGGGATGGCCTTGGCCGTACGGGGGTGGATGCCGCCGCCCGCCGACAGCAGCTTGGTGTCGTAGTCCTCCCACGAGGAGCGCGGCAGCTCGAACAGGCGGCGGCGCTCGGCGTAGGAGGTGGCCGCGTCCGGGTTGGGGTCCAGGAAGATATGCCGGTGGTCGAAGGCGGCGATCAGCCGGATGTTCTCGCTCAGCAGCATGCCGTTGCCGAACACATCGCCGGACATGTCGCCGACGCCCACGACCGTGAAGTCCTGGGTCTGGGTGTCATGGCCCAGCTCGCGGAAGTGGCGCTTGACCGACTCCCAGGCGCCGCGGGCGGTGATGCCCATGCCCTTGTGGTCGTATCCGGCGGAGCCGCCGGAGGCGAAGGCGTCCCCGAGCCAGAAGCCGTACGACTGGGCCACGTCGTTGGCGATGTCGGAGAAGGTCGCGGTGCCCTTGTCGGCGGCGACGACGAGATAGGTGTCGTCCCCGTCGTGGCGGACCACGTCCTTGGGCGGCTCGACCTGGCCCGCGACCAGGTTGTCGGTGATGTCGAGCAGACCGGAGATAAAGGTCTTGTAGCAGGCGATGCCCTCGGCCATCCAGGCGTCGCGGTCGACGGACGGATCCGGCAGCCGCTTGCCGACGAAGCCGCCCTTGGCGCCCACCGGCACGATGACGGTGTTCTTCACCATCTGCGCCTTGACCAGGCCGAGGATCTCGGTACGGAAGTCCTCACGCCGGTCGGACCAGCGCAAGCCCCCGCGCGCGACCTTGCCGAACCGCAGATGCACACCCTCGACCCGCGGCGAGTACACCCAGATCTCGTACGCCGGGCGGGGCGCGGGCAGATCGGGCACGGCCTGCGGATCCAGCTTGATCGACAGATAGTCGTGGGGCCGACCGTCCCCGTTGCTCTGGAAGTGGTTCGTCCGCAGAGTGGCCTTGATCAGGGTGAGGAACGAGCGCAGGATGCGGTCCTCGTCCAGCGAGGCCACCTGGTCCAGCGCCGCGTCCAGCTCCTCCAGCAGGGCGTCGGTCAGCTCCAGGCCCGCCCGCTGCCGCTCCGGCGACATCCGCGCCTCGAAGAGGGAGACCAGCAGCCGGGTGGTGTGCACATTGTTGCGGAGGGTGTCCTCCATGTACGACTGGCTGAAGGTGGAGCCGGCCTGCCGCAGATACTTGGCGTAGGCCCGCAGCACCATCGCCTGCCGCCAGTCCAGCCCGGCGCCCAGCACCAACTGGTTGAAGTTGTCGCTCTCGGCCTGGCCGGTCCACACCGCGGCGAACGCGTTCTGGAAGCGCTCACGGGCATCGTCGGCCAGCGCCTCGCCCTCGCGCAGCGGCAGCCGCAGCCCGAAGTCGTAGACCCAGGCGGTGGTCTTGTCCGAGCAGCGCAGCTCGTACGGGCGCTCGTCGACCACCTCGACACCGAGGGTGTTGAGCACCGGGAGCACCGCGGACAGCGAGATCTGGGCCCCGGCCCGGTAGATCTTGAAGCGGCGCTCGGCATGGGCCGCGCCCACCGGCTCGTAGAGGCTGAGCCCGAAGTCCTTGCCCCGGTCCTTCAGCCGCTCCAGATGCTGGAGGTCGGCCACGGCGCCGCGCGGGGTGTGATCCGCCTTGTACCCCTCGGGGAAGGCGTGCTGATAGCGGCGCAGCAGCTCGGCCGCGCGCTCCTCGCCGACCTCGGAGACCAGCGCCTCGGCGAAGCCGTCGGCCCAGGAGCGGGCGGCCTCGATCAGCCGGCTCTCGATCCGCTCCACATCGGCGTCGGTGAGATCGGGCAACTCGGTGCCGGGCTGGAGGCGGACCACGAAATGCAGCCGCGAGAGCACCGACTCGGTGTGCAGGGCGGTGAAGTCGACCGGCGGGCGGCCGCTCAGCTCCTCCAGCAGGATGTCGGTCAGCCGCAGCCGCACATCGGTGGTGAAACGATCACGCGGCAGATAGACCAGCGCGGAGTAGTAGCGCCCGTACTCGTCCTGGCGGAGGAACAGCCGCAGCCGGCGGCGCTCCTGGAGGTAGAGCACGCTGGTGACGATCGAGCGGAGCTGGTCGACCGGGGTCTGGAACAGCTCATCGCGCGGATACGTCTCCAGGATCTGGAGCAGATCCCGGCCGTCGTGGCTGTTGGGCGCGAAGCCCGCGCCCGCGAGCACCTCGACCACCTTGCGGCGGATGACCGGAACCCGGCGCACCGACTCGGTGTACGCGGCGGAGGAGAACAGCCCCAGGAAGCGGCGCTCGCCGATCACATTGCCCTCGGCGTCGAACTTCTTCACGCCGATGTAGTCGAGATACGAGGGGCGGTGGACGGTGGCGCGGCTGTTCGCCTTGGTCAGCACCAGCAGCTTGCGCTCGCGCGCCTTGGCACGGGCGTCGGCCGGAAGCCGGTTGAAGGACGGCGACCCCGGGCCCCCGGGGGTGCTCTCGTCGGTGTCCTTGTGCTGCGGATCGGAGCGGAGGATGCCCAGGCCCGTGCCGGGCACCGCGGTCAGCACGTCCTCCTCGCCACCGGCCTCGGTGGGGACCTGCGTCAGCTCGTACTCGCGGAAGCCGATGAAGGTGAAGTGGTCGTCGGCGAGCCAGCGCAGCAGCTCACGGGCCTCCTCGATTTCCTCCTCGCGGACCTCGGCGGCCTTGGGCTCATCCGGCAGGCCCTCGGCGATGCGCAGCGCGGACTCGCGCATCTTCTCCCAGTCCTCGACCGCCTCGCGGACATCGGACAGGACGCGCAGAAGATCGGCGGTGATCTGCTTCAGATCGCCGCGGTCGGTCTCGCGGTCGGTCTCGACATGGATCCAGGACTCCACGACCGCGTCATGCGGGAGCTTCTTCCTGGCCGGGCCCTCCGGGGAGACATCGAGCAGCTCGATCAGCTTGCCGGTGATGTCACGGCGCACGATCACCTGCGGGTGGATCACGACATGGATGCCGCGCCCCTGGCGGGTGAGCTCATTGGTGACCGAGTCGACCAGGAACGGCATGTCATCGGTGACCACCTCGACCACGGAGTGGCTGCACGTCCAGCCGTGCTCCTCGACGGTCGGGGTGTGCACCCGGACGTTCGCCGTGCCCTGCGGACGCACCTCGGCGAGCCGGTAGTGGGAGAGCGCCGCCCCGAAGACGTCGACCGGGTCGCGGTCGGCGAGGTCCTCCGGAGGCGTGTGCAGGTAGTAGTGCTGGAGGTATGCGGTCAGGGTCTCCGGTCCTGGGCCCTGAACCGGTTTTCCCCCGGCAGGGCTGTTCTCAGCGACCCGGGCGGCCCGTTCGAGCAACTCGGCCTTGGCTTCGTCCAGCTTGGTCTGCATGTCCTCTGGCTCCTGTCGCGCGCCGTTGCGTGACATCGATGGCGGTGGCATGACGCCGCGACGCGAAAAATCCGGTCGTTGACGACGGTATGCCGGATCGGGGAATGGCCGGGGTGTACTGGGCCGTAAGTGACCAAGAACCCACGCGCCACGGGTCAGCGGCGGCTCGGGCCCGGGGCCGGTGGGGCTCCGGGCGCGGAGCGAGGGCCTCGTTGCCCTCACGGACTATCGCGCTGATCACGCAGTAAGGCTATCGCTCCGCCCCAGGGGGTCGTCATGAGCCGTTCGTGTACAAAACCGAGCCCTGAAGTTTGACGAAATGGACAGCGACCACGGGCGCGCGCGAACCGATGATGTGCGGCCCACGTTCTCCGGGGCCCTCTCGTGTCCTCTGGCTGTGTCCTCCGGGGCCCTCTTGTGGCTGTGTCCTCCGGGGCCCTCTTGGCAACGCGCCGGCGCGGATGCACCGTGATCGGGACGGTGGTAGTCAGACGGTGGCAGTCAGACGGTGGTAAGCGTGGACATGAAGGCGGAGGTGGGCGGCATGGGTGGCACGAATGGCATGACTGCGAAGATCCTTCTGGTGACCGGCGACGCGGCCGAATCGCTGGAGGTGCTCTACCCCTACCAGCGGCTGCGCGAGGAGGGGTACGAGGTCCATATCGCGGCCCCGACCCGCAAGACGCTGCGCCTCGTGGTCCATGACTTCGAGGAGGGCTTCGACACCTACACCGAGAAGCCGGGCTATACGCTCCCCGCCGACCTCGCCTTCTCCGAGGTCGACCCGGGTCAATACGGAGCCCTAGTGATCCCGGGCGGCCGGGCCCCGGAGTATCTGCGCAACGATCCCGAGCTGCGCAAGATCTGCAAGGCGTTCTTCGACGCCGACAAGCCGGTGGCGCAGATCTGCCACGGCCCGCTGCTCACGGCGGCCGTGGGCGGCCTGAGCGGGCGGCGGGTCACCGCGTATCCGGCGCTGGAGCCGGATATGCAGGCGGCGGGGGCGGAGTACCAGGACGCGGAGGTCGTGGTGGACGGCTCGCTGGTCTCCTCACGGGCCTGGCCGGACCATCCGGCGTGGATGCGGGAGTTCCTGGCGGTGCTGCGGACGAAGGCGCCGGTGGTGTGAGGGGTGGTGGAGGCGGCGTAGGGAGGCAAGAGGGGGCGCACGGGGTGGTGAAGCCCGAGACGGACGCCGAGGAAGCCCAGGACGGGCCCAAGGAAGCCCAGGACGGGCCCGAGGAGCCCAGAACGGGCCCGCTCCGGCCTACTGGGGCGCGCTCCGGCCTACTGCTCGCACTAGCTCCGGCCTGCTACTCGTACTACTCGTCGGCCATGCGCTCGGCTTCCCGTACGGCCTCCTCGAGCGTGTCCACGACCGGCACCCCGGCCGCCTCCAGACTGGCCCGGCTGTGCGAACCGCCCGTGTAGAGCACGGCCCGCGCCCCCACATGGCGTGCCGCCACCGCGTCGTCCACGGCGTCCCCGATCACCACCATCCGCTGCGGGGGCACCCCTTCGAGCTCGGTGATATGGCGCATCATCTGCTCGGCCTTGCCGGTGTTGCTCTCGCCGACGCGGCCGTCCACCCGGACGAAATGGCGCTCGATGCCATGCGTCCGCACCAGCGGGACCAGATGCTCATGCGGGGCCAGTGAGCACAACGACTGAGTGAGCCCCGCCTCCTGCCACTCGACGAGCAACTGCCGGGCGCCGATCGCCAGCCCGGCGCTCTCGGCCAGCGCCCAGTAGTGCCGGTGGAACGCCTCGTCCATGACCGCCCACTCCTCGTCGGTGGGCAGCCGTCCCATCAGCCGCTCATAGAAGCGCGGGACCGGGACGCAGTACAGGTCGCGATAGCGCTCGAGGGTGATCGGCGGCAGGCCGATCTCCCCGAACGACGCGTTCGTCGCCGAGATCACGGCGTCGATGTCGTGGAGCAGTGTGCCGTTCCAGTCCCAGACGAGGTGCGTCACGTGGTTCTTCCCCATTCCACGACCGTACCTGCCGGGTCCGACAGCGGGCATCACTCGATGAGATTGGGGATCTCCTGGGTGGCGTACCAGAGCAGCTCATGGTCCTCGGCGCCGTCCACGGTGAACTGCGCGTCGTCGTCACCGAGGTCCGCCGCGCCCAGCGCGTCGGCGGCCGCGGCGATGTCGCGCTCGGCGTCATCGGCGTCCAGATGCACGGCGGCGGCCTTGGCCAGCGGTACGGCGGCCTTGATCCGCACCTCGCCGAGCGCGGACTGGTCCAGCCCCCGGTCCGGATCGGCCACCGCCTGCCCGTCGGGCACATCCACGGCCACCACGACCCGACGGCGGGGCGCGCGCGGGTCGACCGCGAGCAGCCGCAGCGACGCCTGCGCGGCCCGGCTCAGCGCCGCGTACTCCAGCTCCTCGATGTCGTCCGACACGTACCACTCGCGGAGCGCGGGGGTGACCGCATAGGCCGTCAACGGCGTCGGCCCCAGTTGGCCCTCCTTATGCGCCTCGGCGAGAGCGGAGAGGGTCAGGGGGACGTAGACGCGCATGTCTGCCGCTTTCATCAGAGACCAATAGGCTCTCAGCATACGGTTGCCCGTCCGCTGCCCCGAGCCTTCTTCAAAGGCCCGGTGGTCCCCTTTCGGAGGACGCGGCGCCAGGGCACCGCACAAAGCCCGGCACAAACCCTGCCCGACCCCGCGACCAGGGCCGATGAGCACCCGCATGCCCCGAATAGGTGAACCGCGGCATCGACCGCGACCGGGGGCCGCGCTCATTGCGGAGGCCGAAAACCCCCCGGTAGAAGACTCTCGGACGAAAGCTACCGCCCGGTATTCGGCCGGGTCGGAGAGGAACGGGGCGAGAAGCATGCGCGAGGGCGTCCGGGCAACGGATCGGGCCACGACGACCGGGGAGGGCGTACGACGACGCGGCGGCAGCGGACCGGGCCGAAGCGGCCCCCCACCCCGCAAGGACCCCCGCCGCCCCCGCACCACCCCCACCACAGCAGCACCACCCACCACACCACCCACCCCACCCGCCCCGCACAACACAACCATCACCAGCGGCACCCCCGCATCGCACGGCGTAGCCGCACGGCCCACCACCACACCCCCCACAACCCCCACGCCCCTCACCGTCACCCGCGCCGCGGCCGTATCGCGCAGTGCGGCCGCCGCCGCGGCGTGTCGGCAGCGGGACCGGTTGCCGCGCTACTGGTTCGCCAACCGGCTGGTGCTCACCCTCAGCGGTCAGCGCCCCGTCCACACCCTCCTCGGGCACGCCCTCCCGGCCGCCTACGACCGGCTGATCGAACTCGCCCCGCACGCCCCGCTGCGCCCCGCCGCAGGACGCGCCACAGCGCCCGTCGTACGGCGCTGTGGCGAGTACCAGCCCCGGCATGGGGTCATCGAGGCGTTCGCCCGGATCGCCTCCGGAGACCGGCTCAGCGCGCTCGCGTTCCGGCTGGAACTCGGCGCCGACGCCCGCTGGCGCTGCGCCGCCATCGACCTCGGCCCACTCGCCCAGATGGTGCCCGACGGATCGTGACACCTGCCGCACGCGGCTCCCCGCCCCGCCACTTCCCGCAGCATCGATGCGGCCCCGCCGCATACCGGGGCTCCGCCCCAAACCCCGGCACCCAGGACGCCTCCCCCAAACCGGGGCTTCGCCCCAGGCCCCGTGGCCTGAACCCAGCCCTCCGGCGCTTGAGGAGCGAAGCCCCCGGTTTCGGGGGGCGGGGAGCCATTCCAGCCCCTCCGGCGCTTGAGGAGCGGGGCCCAGGGGCGGAGCCCCAGCGGGGGCCGGGGCCAGGCCCCGGCATCGGGAAGGGACGAGGAACCAATCCAGCCCCTCCGGCACCTGAGGAGCGGGGAAGGGCGCGACCGTACGCGCGGGCCGGTATGTCTAGCCCCTCCGGCGCTTGAGGAGCGGGGCCCAGGGGCGGAGCCCCAGCGGGGGCCGGGGCCAGGCCCCGGCATCGGGAAGGGACGAGGAACCAATCCAGCCCCTCCGGCACCTGAGGAGCGGGGAAGGGCGCGACCGTACGCGCGGGCCGGTATGTCTAGCCCCTCCGGCGCTTGAGGAGCGGGGCCCAGGGGCGGAGCCCCGGCGGGGGGCCGGGGCCGGGCCCCGGTTTCGGGAAGGGGCGGGTAGGGGAAAGACCCGCCGGGCACCCCACACGCCCACAACCACGGCCACGGCCACGGCCACGGCCACGCATACGCCCACAACGCGACGGGCCGGGGCGCCGCGCTCTCGCGCGGCGCCCCGGCCCGTCAACCAAAGCCCCGCCGGACTACTTCTTCCGGCGCCGCCCCTTCTGCGCCTTACGCCGCTCCGCCCGCGTCAACCCATCCGCCTCCGACCGAGGCGCCGGCGGCGTCTCACCATTGGGGAAGTCGCCCTCGACGACACCGCCCTCACCGTCCACCGTCGGAGCGGAGAAGTGCAGCCGGTCCGGCCGCTGCGGGGCCTCCAGGCCCTTGGCGCGGATCTCGGGGCGACCCGAGGAACCGGAGGAGCCCGCGCCCGGCGCGCCAGGCGCGGCCGACGCGCCCGCCGGCACCGCCGCGTCCTCCACATCCTTCGCGAGGGCGACCTTCTCGTCCGCCGCCTCGACCGGAACCTCCTCGACCTGCTGCTCGACCTGGACCTCCAGGTTGAACAGGTAGCCGACGGACTCCTCCTTGATGCCCTCCATCATGGCCTGGAACATGTCGAAGCCCTCGCGCTGGTACTCGACCAGCGGGTCCTTCTGGGCCATCGCGCGCAGCCCGATGCCCTCCTGGAGGTAGTCCATCTCGTAGAGGTGCTCGCGCCACTTGCGGTCCAGGACGGAGAGCACGACCCGCCGCTCCAGCTCACGCATGATCTCGGAGCCGAGCTGCTCCTCACGCGCTTCGTACTGCTGGTGGATGTCGTCCCTGATGGACTCTTCGAGGAACTCGGCGGTGATCCCGGCGCGGTCCCCGGCCGTGTCCTCCAGCTCCTCGATCGTCGCGCTGACCGGGTAGAGCTGCTTGAAGGCGCTCCACAGCCGGTCCATGTCCCATTCCTCGGCGAAGCCCTCGACCGTCTCGGCCCGCACATAGGCTTCGATGGTGTCGTCCATGAAGTGGCCGACCTGGTCCTGGAGGTCCTCGCCCTCCAGGACGCGGCGGCGCTCGCCGTAGATGACCTCACGCTGCCGGTTCAGGACCTCGTCGTACTTCAGGACGTTCTTACGGGTCTCGAAGTTCTGCTGCTCGACCTGCGACTGTGCGGAGGCGATGGCCCGCGTGACCATCTTGTTCTCGATCGGGACGTCGTCCGGGACGTTCGCCATCGCCATGACGCGCTCGACCATCTGCGCCTTGAACAGCCGCATCAGATCGTCGCCGAGCGAGAGGTAGAAGCGGGACTCGCCGGGGTCGCCCTGACGGCCGGAGCGGCCGCGGAGCTGGTTGTCGATCCGGCGCGACTCATGGCGCTCGGTGCCCAGCACATACAGCCCGCCGAGCTCCTTGACCTCCTCGAACTCGGCCTTGACCGCGGCCTCGGCCTTCTCCAGGGCGGCGGGCAGCGCGGCGGCCCACTCCTCGGAGTGCTCCACCGGGTCCAGACCGCGCTGGCGCAGCTCGGCCTCGGCGAGGTCGTCGGGGTTGCCGCCGAGCTTGATGTCGGTACCACGGCCGGCCATGTTGGTCGCGACCGTCACGGCGCCCTTACGGCCGGCCTGGGCGACGATCGTCGCCTCCCGGTCGTGCTGCTTGGCGTTGAGCACCTCATGCGGCACCCCGCGCTTGGCGAGCTGCTGGGAGAGGTACTCGGACTTCTCCACGGAGGTGGTGCCGACCAGGACCGGCTGCCCCTTGGTGTGCTTCTCGGCGATGTCGTCGACCACCGCGTCGAACTTCGCGACCTCGGTGCGGTAGATCAGGTCGGACTGGTCGATCCGGGCGAGCGGGCGGTGGGTCGGGATCGGGACCACGCCGAGCTTGTAGATCTGGTGGAACTCGGCGGCCTCGGTCATCGCCGTACCGGTCATGCCGGAGAGCTTGTCGTAGAGGCGGAAGAAGTTCTGAAGGGTGATCGTGGCGAGCGTCTGGTTCTCGTCCTTGATCTCCACCGCTTCCTTCGCCTCGATGGCCTGGTGCATGCCCTCGTTGTAGCGGCGGCCCGCGAGGATACGGCCGGTGTGCTCATCGACGATCATGACTTCGCCGTCCATGACGACGTAGTCCTTGTCCTTCTTGAAGAGCTCCTTGGCCTTGATCGCGTTGTTGAGGTAGCCGACCAGCGGGGTGTTGACCGACTCGTAGAGGTTGTCGATCCCCAGCCAGTCCTCGACCTTGGTGACACCGGACTCATGGATGCCGACGGTGCGCTTCTTCTCGTCGACCTCGTAGTCCCCGGTCTCCTCCACGCCCTTCTGCGGCTCGGCGGCCTGGCCCCTGCTGAGCCGGGTGACCAGCTTGGCGAAGTCGCCGTACCACTTGGTGGCCTGGTCGGCCGGGCCGGAGATGATCAGCGGCGTACGGGCCTCGTCCACCAGGATGGAGTCGACCTCGTCGACGATCGCGAAGTTATGGCCGCGCTGCACCAGCTCGTCCTGCGACCACGCCATGTTGTCGCGCAGATAGTCGAAGCCGAACTCGTTGTTGGTGCCGTAGGTGATGTCGCACGCGTACTGCTCACGGCGCTGCGCCGGGGTCATGTTGGCGAGGATGCAGCCGACCTCAAGGCCGAGGAACCGGTGCACCCGGCCCATCCACTCGGAGTCGCGCTCGGCCAGGTAGTCATTGACCGTGATGAGGTGGACGCCCTTGTCCGACAGCGCGTTCAGATACGCCGGGAGGGTGCCGACCAGGGTCTTGCCCTCACCGGTCTTCATCTCGGCGACATACCCGAGGTGCAGCGCCGCGCCGCCCATGAGCTGGACGTCGTAGTGGCGCTGGCCGAGCACCCGCTTGGCCGCCTCGCGCACCGTGGCGAACGCTTCGGGCATCAGGTCGTCGAGGCTCTCACCGTCGGCGTACCGCTGCTTGTACTCGTCGGTGAGGGCGCGCAGCTCGGCGTCGGAGAGGGACAGGAAGTCCTCTTCGATGGAATTGACCTGGTCCGCGATGCGGTGCAGCTTGCGCAGGATCTTTCCTTCGCCTGCACGCATGAGCTTGTTGAGGACGGACACGTAGGCTGGCTCCTTGCCGGTCGGGCCTGGCACGGTCGGGGTGCGCTGGCGCGGCATTGTCAAGGGGCGCAGGCCCCGCCGCAACGGCCATCGTAAGACAGACCCCGGCACGCCGGGAGGTCCGTCACCACGAGGACCGGATGTCACCTCACCGTGTCAACGCCCGAGAGCTCCCCCAGGTGCCCTCGAATTCGGGGAAACCGCTCGCGGTGAGTGACGACGGCGGCGCAGACTCGGGACGCATGGAGCCTGTCACCCTCACCACCGAGCGTCTGGTCCTGCGCCCCTTCCGGCCCATCGACACGGACGCGGTCTTCGCAGCTTGTCAGGACCCGGACATCCAGCGATGGACCACCGTGCCCTCCCCGTACGAACGTGCGCACGCGCAGGACTTCACCGGCCGGATCTGCCCGGAGAACTGGCGCGACGACGTGACCTACGACTTCGCCGTGGTCACCAAGAGTGACGGCGCCCTTGTCGGCGCCATGGGCCTGGTGCGGCTGGCCCATCTGCGCAGCCTCGAGCACCAGGCCGAGCTGGGCTACTGGACGGTCCGGGAGCACCGGCGGCGCGGCTATACGGACGAGGCGGCGCGGGCCGTGATCGAGTGGGCGTTCACCCGGCTCGGGGTGGAGCGCCTGGAGTGGTGCAGCGAGGCCGGGAACGAGGGCTCGCGGGCGGTCGCCCTCGGGGTGGGCTTCCGGATGGAGGGGACGGACCGCGCCCGGATCGTCCACCAGGGGACGCGGCGGGACGCCTGGCGGGGCGCGCTGCTGCCCTCCGACTGGGGGCTGCCGTCGACGACGCCGTATCTGCCCGCCAAGGCGCCGGAGGCGGCCAACGCGCCTCGGGCTTCCGAGGGGTCCGGCCGGGCGTCCACGGCGCCGTCAGCGGTCTGAGAGAGGCCGTAAGGGGCCGTCGGCCCTCGGTAGCGGGCGGGGCTCGGCGGCCTGGGCGGCGTTGTCAGTGGGTGCTACTACGGTGGCGCGCATGACGAACGCCGCCACCGGGTCCGCCGTGGACCGCACACCCGAGGCCACGCTCTCCGCCGACGAGGCGCGCCGGATCGCGCTGCGCGCCCAGGGGCTGCTGGGCGCCCCCGACCGGCGTGGCGGGGTGCGGGGCATGCTGCGCCATCTGGGCGCGGTGCAGCTCGACACGATCTCGGTGCTGGCCCGCTCGCATGAGCTGATTCCGTACGCACGGCTGGGCGCGGTCGGCCGTAAGACCGTCGAGTCGGCCTATTGGAGCGACACCCACGCCTTCGAGTACTGGTCGCACGCCGCCTGTGTGCTGCCGATCGAGGAGTGGCCGCACTTCGCCTTCCGGCGCCGCGCCTACCGCCTGCGTCCGCACTGGCACCACGAGCTGCCGGACGGGGTGTACGAGACGGTGGTCAAGCAACTGCGCGCCGAGGGCCCGCTGACCGCGACGGAGCTGGGCGGGGCCAAGAACGGCGGGCCGTGGTGGGACTGGTCGGCGGCGAAGATCGCGGTCGAGCGGGCGCTGATGTTCGGCGAGGTGGTGTGCGTCGAGCGGCGCGGCTGGAAGCGGGTGTACGACCTGGCGGAGCGCGCCGTGCCGGATGCCCTGCTCCATGACGACCTGGACGACCGGGAGTGTCTGCGCCGGCTGGTCCGGCTGGCCGGGCAGTCCCTGGGCGTCGGCACCCGGGCGGATATCGCCGACTACCACCGGCTCAAGGGCGAGCAGGTGGCCGCGGTGATCGCGGACTCGGGGCTGGTGCCGGTGACGGTCGAGGGCTGGGACAGGCCGGCCTGGGCAGACCCCGAGGCGCTGGCCGCCGCGCCGCGCGGCCGGCACCGCACCACGCTGCTGTCGCCCTTCGACTCGTTGATATGGGACCGGGCGCGCACCGAGCGGATCTTCGGCTTCACCCATCGGCTGGAGGCGTATGTGCCCAGGCCCAAGCGGATCTACGGCTACTTCGCCATGCCGCTGCTGTCGGGCGGGCGGCTGCTGGGCCGGGTCGATCCGGCCCGGGAGGGGAAGACCCTGGTCGCCCGGCAGGTGTCCCTGGAGTCGCCGAAGGCCGTGGCCCCCATGGCACAGGCGCTGCGGGAGGCGGCCGAATGGGTGGGCTGTGACTCCGTACGGATCGAGCGCGTCGACCGCCCGGAGCTCGCCGCGCCACTCGCGGCGGCCGTCGCCTGAACCGCACCCCCGGCGGACGCCCGGCCGGGGTCCCGGCTCACCCGGGGCTCCGGCTCACCCCGGGCCCTAGCTCGGCCGGGGCTCCGGCCCACCCGGGGCTCCGGCTCATCCCTCACCTGATCTCGAGGATCTTCTCCCGCATCGCATAGACCACGGCCTCCATCCTGGAGTGAAGCTGCAATTTCTCCAGAATGTTGCGAACGTGGTTCTTCACGGTGTTCTCGCTGATGAACAGCTCCTTGGCGATATCCCGGTTGTTCATTCCGGTCGCCACCAGCTTGAGCACCTCCAGCTCCCGGTCGGTGAGCCGGGGCGCGGGCACCAGCCGCCGCTCATCGGTGCGCTGGATCATCGACTTGAACTCGGTCAGCAGCTTGGCCGCCATCGACGGGCTGATCTGCGACTGACCGTCCGCCACCGCCCGGATGGCGGTCGAGACCTCGTCGGTCGAGATCTCCTTCAGCAGATAGCCCGTGGCACCCGCCTTGATCGCGTCGTAGAGATCGGCTTCCTCATCGCTGATCGTCAGCATGATGATCTTGGCGCTGGGTGCCACCTCCTTGATCGCGGTGCATGCCTCGATCCCGCCGCGCTTGGGCATCCGCACATCCATCAGGACGATGTCCGGCAGCAGATCCGCCGCCTTGTCCACGGCCTCGGCCCCGTCCCCCGCCTCCCCGACGACCTGGATGTCCTCCTCCTGAGCCAGGACGATCTCCAATCCACGCCGGAAGAGCGCGTGGTCGTCCACGACGAGGACCCGAATCGGCTCCTTGCGCGGTTCGCCGCGCGGCGCGCCCCCGTCCGGACCGACGCCATGGTCTTCACCGGCGTCGGACACGGGCCCGAAGCTGTCCGCCATCGTTCCTCCCCCTGAAGGCCATGGCCCTTGCGGTCCGCACCCTGGGTGCACTCGGTCTGGCGTCAACCGGTGCATTCGATACACCGGTTGGCCGCCCGGCCATGATTCCATGCCCGGACGGCGGAATGTTCCTACCTTCGTCGCACGGCGGTGCCCCGGGGGGCGCACAGGCGCTCCGGGGCACCGCTTACTTGTCAGGCTGGATTCGGCTGAATTTCCCGGTCAGCCGCCGAGTGCGCCACCGGCGCCGCCGGGTGCCTCTCCGACGAACGCTTCCGGCTGAAGATGAATCACCCCGTAGTCATAACCATGCCGCCGGTAGACGACGCTGGGCTGGTTGGTGTCGGAGTCGACGAACAAATAGAAGTCGTGCCCGACCAGCTCCATCTCGTAGAGAGCCTGGTCGAGGCTCATCGGAGCCGCGGCGTGGGTCTTCTCCCGGACCACCAGGGGGCCCTCGCCCTGGACTTCCAGGGGGCCCATCCGGGTGGTGGGGACGGTCTCCGCGGTGCGCTGGGGGGCGATGTCCCCATGCCCGTTGATACGAGCCGCGTTGGGCACGGTGACAGCCACGTCGCTGGCCGGAATGCGACCGTTTCCACGGCGCGTATGGCGCTTGTCGTGCTGCTTGCGCATCCGGGCTTCCAGCTTGCCGGCCGCCAGGTCCAGCGCCGCGTACGGATCGGCCGCGGCGGCCTCCGCCCGGATCACCGGGCCGCGCGAGCGGAGCGTGATCTCCACTCGGTCGGCGCGGTCGGACTGCCGCGGGTTGTGCTCCTTGGACACCTCGACGTCGAGGCTGATCACCTTGCCGTCGAGCTTCTGGATCTTATCCAGCTTCAGCTTCTCGGCCACGTGCTTCCGGAACCGCTCGGGCACCTCAGTTTTACGGCCCTTGACGACGATGTCCACGCAGAACTCCGTTCCCGGGTAGCTCCAGTCAGTATCGGAGCGTCATCCCTTGTGCACTTGGCTCCGGCATCCTCCGGAGCCATCGGCTTGGCGCTTTCAGCTCCTCCTTCCCACGGAGAGGATCTCAATCCCGTTTGTTCCAAGCCTCACCAGAATGCAGGCAAAACACGCCAAGCGGATGAGCGAGTCATAGCACTCGCCTTTCCTCACAACCGAACATAGCTCGACCGGTCGGAAGTCGGCACCCCCTACCGGCACGTACCTCCGATCAGGTGCTTTGCCGCGGTTACCACCTGCAACGATGTGGCTTCGTATTCAGTTCCGGTTGATACCCGTCAGGGGCGCCGCCACCACGGCCGCGCCGATGACCAGCCCACCGGCCGCCGTCACCGCCCGCGCCGCCTCCGCGAGCGAGGCCCCCGTCGTCATCAGATCGTCCACCAGGACGACCGGGCCTGCCGCCAGCAGCCGGCCGCTGCCGGGGACCGCCCCCAGCGCCCCCGTCACATTCGCCCGCCGCTGCCGTGCGTCCAGCCCCGCCTGGTCGCTCACCCGGCGCCGCTGGCGCAGCACCGCCGGG
>NZ_JAHLEM010000403.1 GCF_018883605.1 Streptomyces niphimycinicus
CCATCAACCGCCGAACGCACCGACTCCTGCCGCCGCCACGACGACAACGCGGGCAGCACCTCACCCAGCGAAACCCCCGGATCCACCGCCAACTCCGCAGCCAACGCGGCCACATCCCCGCGCTCCACCACATCCCAGAACCGCCCGTCAACGGCACCGCCGGACGCGGCAACCTCCGCCGATCCGGCCAGGGCCGGGGCCGGGGCCGGGGCCGGGGCCGGGGCGTTGAGCCAGTACCTCTGGCGCTGGAAGGCGTAGGTGGGCAGGTCGATCGTGCGGGCGCCGGTGGTGGCGTACGGGGCGGCCCAGTCGGCCTTCTTGCCCCGGACGTACGCGAGCGCCACGGCCGCCGTCAGGGTTTCGGCCTCGGGGCGTCCGCCGCGCAGTGTGGCGGCGTACGCGGTGCCGTCGGCGTCGGGCAGGCAGTCCTGGGCCATGGCGGTGAGCACGGCGTCGGGGCCGAGCTCCAGGAAGGTGGTGGCGCCCTTGTCGGCCAGCGTCCGCACACCGTCCAGGAAGCGGACGGCCTCGCGGACATGGCGCACCCAGTACTCGGGCGAGCACAGCTCCTCGGCGGTGGCGACGCGCCCGGTGACGGTGGAGACCACCGGGATGCGCGGCGGCGCGTAGTCCAGCACCTGGGCGACGCGCCGGAATTCGGCGAGCATGCCGTCCATCAGCGGGGAGTGGAACGCGTGGCTGACGGTGAGCCGCTTGGTCTTCCGCCCCCGCTCCTCGAACGACGCCGCGATCTCCAGTGCCGCGTCCTCCTCGCCCGAGACGACGACGGAGCGGGGGCCGTTGACGGCGGCGATGCCGATCCGGTCCTCGCGTCCGGCGAGCAGCGGCAGTACCTCGTCCTCCGAAGCCTGCACCGCGATCATCGCACCACCGGCCGGAAGCTCCTGCATCAACCGGCCACGGGCCGCCACCAGCGCGGCGGCGTCCTCCAGGGACAGCACCCCGGCCACATGGGCGGCGGCCAGCTCGCCGATGGAGTGTCCGGCGAGCAGCTCGGGGCGCAGTCCCCAGGACTCGGCCAACCGGAACAGCGCCACCTCGACCGCGAACAGGGCGGGCTGGGTGTAGTCGGTGCGGTCCAGGAGGGCGGCCTCGGGGCTGCCCTCCTCGGCGAAGACCACGTCGAGCAGCGGGTGTTCGAGCTGTTCCTCGAGGTACCAGCAGGCGTCGTCGAGGGCTTCGGCGAAGACGGGGTAGGCGCCGTACAGCTCGCGGCCCATGTCGAGGCGCTGGCTGCCCTGTCCGGTGAAGAGCAGGGCGAGCTTTCCGGCGGCGGGGGCGCCGCGGACGACGGTCGGCGCGTCGCCGTCCTCGGCGAGGGTGCGCAGGGCGGCGAGGAAGCCGTCGCGGTCGCCGGCGAGGAGCACGGCGCGCTGTTCGAAGGTGGCGCGGGTGGTGGCCAGGGAGTGGCCGATGTCGGTGAGGGCGAGCCCGGGGTCGGCCTCCAGCAGCGTGTGCAGCCGCTCGGCCTGGCCGCGGAGGGCGTCGGTGGTCTTCGCGGACAGGGTCCAGGGCAGGACGGCGGGTTCCGCGGAGCCCTCGCCGTCGGGGTCCTCGGTCTCGTTCGGCTCCCCGCCGTCGAGCGAGGGCTGGTCGGCCGGGGGCTGTTCGATGATGGCGTGGGCGTTGGTGCCGCTCATGCCGAACGAGGAGACGCCCGCGCGGCGCGGGCGGTCGCTCTCCGGCCAGGGCCGCGCCTCGGTCAGCAGCTCGATGTCACCGGCGGTCCAGTCGACATGCGGGGTCGGCTCGTCGATGTGCAGGCTGCGCGGCAGGACGCCGTGGCGCATCGCCATGACCATCTTGATGATGCCGCCGACACCGGCCGCGGACTGGGTGTGGCCGATGTTGGACTTGAGCGAGCCGAGCCACAGCGGCCGGTCCGCCTCCCGGTCCTGGCCGTAGGTGGCCAGCAGCGCCTGGGCCTCGATGGGGTCGCCCAGCGTCGTACCGGTGCCGTGGGCCTCGACGACATCGACCTCACCGGCCGACAGTCCGGCGCCCGCGAGGGCCTGGCGGATGACGCGCTGCTGGGCGGGGCCGTTGGGGGCGGTGAGGCCGTTGCTGGCGCCGTCCTGGTTGATGGCGGTGGAGCGGACGACGGCGAGGACCCGGTGGCCGTTCTTCTGGGCGTCCGAGAGCCGTTCGACGAGCAGCATGCCGACGCCCTCGCCCCAGGCGGTGCCGTCGGCGGCGGCGGCGAACGGCTTGCAGCGTCCGTCGGCGGCGAGGCCGCGCTGACGGCTGAAGGCGATGAACGAGCCGGGGTTGGCCATGACGGCCGCGCCACCGGCGAGCGCCATGGTGCACTCGCCCGCGCGCAGCGCCTGGACGGCCAGGTGGAGCGCGACCAGCGAGGAGGAGCACGCGGTGTCGACGGTGACGGTGGGGCCCTCGAAGCCGAAGGTGTAGGCGATCCGGCCGGAGGCGACGCTGGCGGCGTTGCCGGTGACCAGATAGCCCTCGAAGCCCTGCTCGGCCTCGTGCAGCCGGGGGCCGTAGTCCTGGGTCTCGGCGCCGACGAACACACCGGCCCGGCCGCCCCGGAGGGTCGCGGGGTCGATACCGGCACGTTCGAAGACCTCCCAGGAGGTCTCCATCAGCAGCCGCTGCTGCGGGTCCATCGCGAGGGCCTCGCGCGGCGAAATGCCGAAGAACGCCGGATCGAACTCATCGGCGTCGTGCAGGAATCCGCCTTCGCGGGTATAGCTGCTGCCTGCCTTGTCCGGGTCGGGGTCGTAAAGCCCGGCGAGATCCCAGCCCCGGGTCACCGGGAATTCGGAGATGACGTCTTTTCCGCCCGCGACGATTTCCCACAGTTCTTCGGGAGAGCCGACCGAACCGGGGAATCGGCAGCTCATTCCGACAATGGCGATGGGCTCGTCGACGGCGATGGGGCCCATTGCGGCGTCGGCCGATGACGCGTCGGGGCCGTCGTTCTCACCGAGCAGTTCGGCGCGCACATGGCGGGCGAGGTCGGCGGGGGTGGGGTGGTCGAAGGCGAGGGTGACCGGCAGCCGCAGTCCGGTGGCGGCGGTCAGCCGGGCGTGCAGATCGACCGTGGCGAGAGAGTCGAAGCCCAGGTCGAGGAAGGGGCGCTCGGGGTCGAGCAGATCCGGCGCCTTGTCCCCCAGCGCCTGCTCGACGATCTCGCCGACCCAGCCGGTGAGGGCCTCGGCGCGCTCGGCCTCGGGGAGCTGGGCGAGCCGGTCCCGCCACGGGGACGCTCCTTCGGGGCTCGTGCCCCCCATTTCGGTGTGCTCGGGCGTGAAATCCACGGACTCACTCACCATCGCGCGCCCCATTACCCTCGCAGACATAACACCAAGACCGTACGTCAGCTTTACACAGGGCAGGGCGGCTAGAAACCCCTTCAAACCCCCTATGGACCCCTATCATCCCTTTGGGGTCCCGTATCCGGGGGGCAGCGGGCAATGGCCACGCTTAATTCACCAGAGTGCATGAGAATTCCGGTGGCGACAAGGATCTCGAGCAAATAATGCGCCCAGTATTCAGTTTTCTCGGAAGTGGAGGGGGTTCAGAGGTGGAGGGGCGGCCTTTCGGTCCGCCCCTCCACCTCTCGGGGGATCGCCAGTTGGTCTCGGGGTGGGGTCAGCCGCGGTCGGGGGCTCTCTCGATGAACGGAGCGAGCAGCCCCGGTACCGCGGTCTCTGCGAGGGCGATTCCCTGGCCTTCGGTCAGGTCGTGCACGTGGTAGACGCCTTCACCGGCGGCGGTGGTGGCGCCGAGGGTGATCAGCCCGACCCGGCGCTGGAACGGCGTCCGGGAGAACTTCCAGCCGATGATGGCCTCCCGCTGATGGGCGACGGTGCGCCGGGCGAACGCCCCGGAGCACATCACCAGGAAGCGGCCGCGCAGGAGATGGCCGAGGCTGTGGTAGGCGTTGAAAGCGAACGCCACCAGGACCGGCACCAGCACCACACCGGTGATGACGCCGGTGATGACGAGCCAGGAGCCGAGCCACCGGCCCAGGCCCACCGGGACGGCCGCGATCAGGACCGACCAGATGAGGGCGCGGTTGATCCGGCGCCGCAGGGCCGCCCGGGGGTGCGGGAGGAGACCCTTGCGCTCGATCAGACCGGGGCCGGTCGGCAGCGCCTCGGCGGCGACCCGCAGGGCCTCGCCGCGCGGGGTGGGCGGGGTCAGGGCGCGCCGCCTGCGGTTGTCCTCCTGGTTGCCCAGGCCGCTGGCGACGGCGTTGAGCTTGGCGCCCTTGGCCCAGCGCAGCGGGATGGGCTCGACGAGTTCGAGGCCGCGCAGATGGCGTTCCTCGATGCTCACGGAGCGGGTGGCCAGCAGCCCGCGGCGGATGCGGAATATCCCGCCGTCCTCGCGGCGCAGTTCGTAACCGGCCCAGTTCTCGATGTAGGTGGCGGTGGAGCCGATCATGCCGAGGACGACGATGAGAACAGCGGCCAGCAGGACTCCGTACCACAGCGGAATGGTGCCAAAGCGGTTCTCGAGGTCCTTGATGAAGCCGAGGTCGAGCGGGTTGACCTGAAGCTCGCTCAGGGTGCGGTACACACTGGCCGTGGCGATGAAGACACCGCCCACGCCCCACAGGGTCAGCGGGCCGTAGCGCAGCCAGGACCAGTCCAGCCGGCTGAGCGCACCGTCGCTGTCGGCCACCGGCCGGGCCCGGCCCGCGTCGCGCAGCGCGATGATCCGGCCGCGCAGCTCCAGGGCCTCGGCCTTGGTGATGCCGTCGAGGGCGAGCCTGCGCGCGGCGGCGTCGCTCTGGTCCCCGCTGTCGATCCGCAGGGTGGTGAGGCCGAAGATCCGGTGGACCGGGTTGGCGGTGAGGTCGACACCGCGGATGCGGCCGATGGGGACCGAGCGCTCGCTGCGGAAGAGCAGACCGGTGTGGAGCTCGAAGCGGTCCTCGGTGAGCCGGTAGCGGGTGGTGAACAGCCGCATCAGCCCGATGCCGCTGATGACCAGGAAGGTCACGAACAGCGAGCCGAGGGTGATGATGACCTGGAGGTTGGTGTCGCCGCCGGTGACCGCGAGGCTGGCCAGGAACATCGCCACCGGGGCGGCGAGGATGGACAGGTTGACCAGGAGCAGCCGGCTGTTGAGCCGCCCCCAGTCCTGGCCGGCCTCGTGGGCGGGCGGCCGCACGGTGGTGTCCGACGTCATGTGGCGTCTCCCGGGACGGCCTGGGTGGACTTGGCCAGGTACTCGACCAGGTCCGCGGCCATCTTGTGGTCGATGCCCTTGATCTTCACCGCGCCCGCGGCGGAGGCGGTGGTCACGGTGACGCCGGAGAGCCCGAACATCTGCTGGATCGGGCCGCGCAGGGTGTCCACGGTCTGGACCCGGGAGAGCGGAACGACCCGCCACTGCTGCCAGAGCCAGCCGGAGGCCGCGTAGACCGCCTCGCCGGTGGCCTCCCAGCGGTGGACCCGGTAGCGCCAGGCCGGCATGACGGCCATGTAGAGCAGCCCGGGGACCAGCGAGATCAGCGTGGCCCACATGAAGAACTCACGCGTGGGGGGAATGGAGGCCCACAGGATCCCGAAGACGAGCGGCAGAGGCAGGGCGAAGACGGCGGACTGCACGGTCCACCAGCCGATCGCACGGCGGTCGACCCGGTGCCGAGGCGGTCGGAGCCTCAGGTTGTCATGGCGTTCCACTGCTTCACCCTGCTCTTGCGTCTGGCGGGTGCCGGGGCGGGCCCGGCGGGGTTGGTGGACTATGAAATCAGGCGGTTCAGACCGACGCACCGGTGGTGGTCTGCTGCGGCAACTGAGCGCTCGCGATGTCCTGGCTCTTCAGCTTGCGCATCTTGGCCAGCAGCACGGCGGTACGGGTCAGCACCATGGCCAGCGACATGAAGACGAACGCGTTGGCGTAGGTGTCCTGGCCGCTGATCTTGTAGTCGATGGAGAACTTGACCAGGTCCATGGTGAACCAGTGCTCGGCGCCGTAGGCGAAGAGGATGCGTCCGCTGGACAGGACGATCCACACCAGGGCGTAGCCGATGCCACCGATGGTGTAGAGGTCTCCGGAGGTGGCGTCCTTGTAGGCGGGCAGCAGCACTCCGGCGATCAGACCGCAGATGACACCGGTGCCGACGCCCACAAGCTGGAGGGAGAGGTCGTTGCCCTTGGTCGGGAAGGAATCGACGAAGATCGCGATGACGATGGCCACGGCGATGACCGAGCGCACCATCCGCATCGTGGTGATGCGGCGGCGGCCGATGTCGGTCGCCAGGATGATGATCAGGATCGTGCCACTGGCGATCAGTGCGGACATGAACTGGCTCATCTGTGGCATACGGGACGTTCTCCAAGCCAAAAAGGGGGATGTGCAGGCGGTGTGACGGCTCTCCGTCTCACCTGGCTCAACGCTAGAAGCGCACCGGCCGACGCGAGACGACTGAACGGTGGGTTCTGGCTGTCAACCGTCCGGTGGACACGGTGGACACGCGTGGTAGTACTGAGCCCGTGCGCAATCACTCTCCGGGGGAGGGCTCGCAGACCGGGGCGTACTACGGTCCCGAGTCCGGCACCCGCTGGTTCGGCCTGTGGGACGGCTTCTTCGCCGTCTCCTATCTCGTCACAGCGATCCTGCTCTTCCTCTCCAGCGGCTCCCAGACCAGCCACTCCATCCCGATCGCCGCGCTGACGCTGTGCGTGCCGTGGTACGCGGCGGTCGGCCGGACGCTGATGATCGAGGACACCTACGGCCCGCGGAACCTGGTGTTCGCGGCGGGCCTGGTGGCGCTGTTCTGCCTCACCACGGCGTTCAACCTCATCGGCGCGTTCGCGCTGTTCGCCGTCATCCCGATGCTGATCATGAGCCTGCCGATGGTCTGGGCGGTGGTGCTGGCCACGGTG
This sequence comes from Streptomyces niphimycinicus, assembly GCF_018883605.1. Lineage (GTDB taxonomy): Bacteria > Actinomycetota > Actinomycetes > Streptomycetales > Streptomycetaceae > Streptomyces > Streptomyces niphimycinicus. The sequence goes on from NZ_JAHLEM010000403.1 coordinate 6,885, forward strand.
GCCAATCTCTGCCCGGTGCTGGTGGTGGCGTTCATCGGGGAGGATCTGGGGCTGAGCGTTCTGGGCGTCCTGCCGATCTCGCTGCTGAGCATCGCGCTGTCGATGCTGCTGGGGCTGTGGATCAAGCGGGTGGTGCGGCAGAGCAAGGGGCGCGGGCAGCTCATCGAGGAGTTGCGGCGCAGCCGGGAGCGGGTGGCCAGGCTCTCCCACGAGGCCGGTATCTCGGCCGAACGCGAGCGGCTGGCCCGGGAGATCCACGACACTCTGGCGCAGGGCCTGACCAGCATCATCAGCCTGGTGCAGGCGGCCGAGTCGGAGGTGCGCGACGCCCCGGACCTGGCGGTGAACCATCTGTCGCTGGCCGGGCGGGTGGCCAAGGAGTCGCTCGCCGAGGCCCGTGACTTCGTGGCCGCCCTCACCCCGCCCGCGCTGCGCGGCGGTTCGCTCTCCCAGGCGGTGCGCCGGCAGGCGGAGGGGCTGATCGCCGAGACCGGTCTGGAGGTGCGGTGTTCGGTGATGGGCGAGGAGAAGTCGCTGCCGATGGCGGTGAGCGTGGTGCTGCTGCGCACGGTGCAGGAGGCCATCGCCAATGTGCGCAAACACGCCCAGCAGGCCCGTACGGTGGATGTGATCGTGGTCTTCGACCAGGGCGGCGTCCGGCTGCTGGTCCGGGACGACGGCGAGGGTTTCACCCCGGACGGCACCCAGGAAGGCTACGGGCTGCGCGGGATGCAGGCCCGGGTGGAGGAGATCGACGGGGTGGCGTCCGTCACCAGCAGCCCCGGACGGGGCACCACCGTGGAGGTGAGCGTGCCGGTGACGGCGCTGACCGGGGAGGCAGTGAGTGGCTGAGGGTACGTCGGGCGGACCGAGCGGCCCCATCAGGGTCCTGTTGGCCGATGACCATCCCGTGGTGCGGGAGGGGCTGAGCGCCATGCTGGAGTCCGCCGAGGGGATCACGGTGGTCGGGCAGGCCGGTTCCGGCGAGGAGGCGGTGGTCCAGGCGGTCGCGCTGCGGCCGGACATCACCCTGCTGGATCTGCGCATGGGCGGGATGGACGGGGTCGAGGCCACCGGGCAGATCCTGCGGCAGGTGCCGGACTGCAAGGTGGTCATCGTGACCACGTACGAGGACGACTCCGACATTCTGCGGGCGGTGGAGGCGGGCGCCGCGGGCTATCTGCTGAAGGGCAGTTCACGCCAGGAGCTGATCGACGCGGTGCAGACGGCGGCGCGTGGCGAGACGGTGCTCACCCCGTCGCTCGCGGGCAAGCTCTTCCGCTCCCGGACGGTCGAGCCGTCCCCGCTCTCCGGCCGTGAGCGCGAGGTGCTGCGGCTGGTCGGCCGGGGGCTGACCAACGCCGAGATCGGCACCGAGCTGTTCGTCAGCGAGGCCACGGTCAAGACGCATCTGCTGCGCTCGTATCGGAAGCTCGGCGTATCCGACCGTACGGCCGCGGTGATGACGGCGATGGAGCGCGGGTTCCTGAGCTAAGCGCTCCGCTGGAAGTGTCGCGATGCGTCGTCGGCCGACCGCGGCGCCGTCGTGGCGGGGCTTACGACCCCGCAAGTGGCCCCCGCTACACCGTCCCCGTCAGGCTGCTGTCCGAGAGCTTCGCGGGCAGGTCACGGCGCCGCTTGACGTTCAGCTTGCGGTAGATGCGGGTCAGGTGCTGCTCCACCGTGCTGACGGTGACGAACAGCTTGGAGGCTATCTCCCGGTTGGTGTTGCCGTGCGCGGCCAGCACCGCGATCCGCACCTCCGCCTCGGTCAGCGCCTCCACATCGCGCTGCTGCTCGGCGCCCTGGCCCGGCTGGGCGGCGGCGGCCGCCAGCTCACCGGCGTCCGCGTGCCGGGGCATCAGCTCACGGCACAGCGGATCGGCGCCGCAGGTCTTGGCCACATGCCACGCCTTGCGGACGAACACCCGGCCCCGGTTGAAGTCGCCCAGCGAGCGGTAGGCGCGGCCGAGTTCACCGAGAGCGATGGCGAGCTGGATGCGGTCGTCGCCGCCCTCCAGGATCTCGACGGCCTCCTTGAGCCGGGGCACCCGGCGCTTGAGTTCGTCGGTGCGGGCCAGGACCACCAGCAGGGCGCCGCGCAGCCGGGCGTCCTCCGGGCCGAGCCGCAACTGCTCCTCGGCCAGCGCGCGGGCGCGCTTGGGGTCGCCGAGGGCCAGCCAGGTCTCGGCGGCGTCCACCCGCCAGGGGGTCAGCAGGGGCATGTCCATCCGCCAGGCGTCCATCAGCTCACCGGCGGCCGTGAAGTCGCCGAGCGCGGCGTGGTAGCGGCCGGTGGCCAGATGGCAGCGGCCCCTGGCCCGCAGATAGAACAGCCCGGGGAGGGTCTGGAAGAGCTCGTCGGGCAGCGGCTGTTCGAGCAGCGCCATGGCCTCGTCGTAGTGGCCCATCCCGGTCTCGGCCTGAATCAGGGTGGACAGCAGCAGCCCGATGCCCACGCCCCAGCCCTGGATGGAGATCCGCGACATCGCGGTGCGCGCCTGGTGTGCGGCGACCTGGAGATCGCCCTGGCGCAGTGCTATCTCGGCCCGTACGGCGGACAGCAGCGCCTGCCAGGTGGGGACGCGGCGGGCGGAGCATTCGCCCAGCAGCCGTTCGCACCAGGACAGGGCGAGGTCGAGCCGGCCGGCCAGGACCAGCGCCAGCAGTGCGACGACCAGCGGCTGGAGGGTGCTGTCGCTCAGATGGTGGCGCTGTAGGACCCGTTCGGCCTCGATGACGGCCCGGTCGGCCTGGCCCTCGGTGAGCGCGGCGGACATGGTGGCGGCGGCGTGGGCGTAGGCCAGGTAGGCCATGTCGCGGGGGGCGCCGGTGGCCGCCGCGACGCCGGTCCCGACGGTGGGGAGGCGGTCGCGCAGCGGGGGGCTGAGCATCGTCAGCCACTGGGCGGAGGCGGAGACGGCGGCGGTCATCGCGGGGTCCTCGCCGGTGCCGGCCGAACGGGCCAGCGCGGCGACGGCGGCGGCCGCCGCGTCCAGCCGTCCCGACCAGACGAGGTAGGAGGTGATCGGTGCGACGTCGCGCGGGGCGAGCCGGCCCCGCTCGGCGTCCGCGATGAGCTCCGGCAGATGGCTCTCGGCGGCGGCCGGGCCGATCCGCCAGGCGATGCTGACCAGCCGGGCCTTGAGCGCGGTGCGCTCGGGGCCGGGCCCGCAGCCGTGGTGGGCGTGCTCCAGGCAGCGGAGCGCGAACTCCAACTCCTCCTCGACCAGGGCGAATTCGGCGGCCTCGCGCAGGACGGGGACGGTCCAGCGCTCGCCGTCCTGCCGGGCGGAGACCAACTGGCGGGCGACGTCGAGGGCGGAGGCGCCGTCGGTGTGCAGCAGCCGGGCGGCGCGGGCGTGCAGGGCGCCGCGGGCGGTCGCGGGGGTCGCGTCGAGCACCGCGGTACGGGCCACTTCGTCGCGGAAGGCGTTGTGCTCCAGGACGGCGCACTGGTGCAGATCCTGGACGCCCTGCTGGACCGTGCTGAGGCTCAGGTCGAGAAGCTGGCCGAGCAGCCGGGGGGAGCGGGCGTCGCCGAGGACGGCGACCCCGCGGGCGACCTCCAGCACCTCGGGCTCGCCCCGGTGCAGACAGCCGAGGACGGCGTGGGCGAACGCCTCGCCGGGCGCGGGGCGCTGCTGGGCCTCGCCGTGCTCGCCAACGGTCCGCCAGTCCTCCAACAGGGCGCGCAGCAGCATCGGGTTGCCGCCGGAGACGCGGTGGCATTCGGGGGCGAGGCGGGCGGCGACGGTGGCGGACAGGGAGCCGGACAGCGCCTCGGCGACGCCCGGTTCGGTGAGCATGTGCAGCCGCATGCGGACGCAGTTGGGCTGGCGGAGCAGCTCGGCGTGGAAGGTGAACTGTTCCTGACGAAGCCGGGGGGATTCGGTGAGGACGATGAGAACCTTCGCCTGCCGCACCCGGCGGGCCAGGTGGAGCAGGAATTGCAGGGACTGCTCGTCGCCGCAGTGCACATCGTCGACGAGGACGACAAGAGTGCGATCGTCGACCATCCGCAGCATTACCGAGGAAATCTGGGACATCACGTGCATGCGTCCCGCGGCGGTGCTTTCCAGCCCGTTCCCGTCAAGCAGTGCGATCACTTCGGATCGCACATCGGAGGGCATAGCGCCGTTGTCGAAAATCTTCCGGACAATCCCGAACGGAAGATCTCTCTCAGCTCTCGAACCGGTCGCTTCCAGGAGCAACGCACCGCTTTCGATGGCCTGTTCGGCAAAGGTGTTCAGCAGCGTGGTCTTACCGCTGGCCACCGCGCCGCTGACCAGAGCCAGCCGGCCTCTGCCCTGGGTCGCGCCGCGCAGCATTTCACGCAGGGCGGAGAGGTGGTTCTCCCATTCGAAGAGGTTCGCAGGCAAAGAATTCATCCCCCGATGAACGCCACCTGATACCCCCAACGGACCGCCGGGGGCAACAAGCGTGACGAGTGGTGTTTTCCAGTACGTCGGCCAGGTTCCTGAAGCGCCCGGGTCAGGGTCTCGACCCCGAGAGCCGCTCCGCGACGAGACTCATAATCGGCTGTTGATGCCCGGCCAAGAAGAAGTGACCACCGGGGAACACCCGGATGTCGAACGCGCCCGTGGTGTGCGACGCCCATGCCGCCGCCTCTTCGAGGCTGGTCCGGGGGTCGTTGTCGCCGGTCAGCACGGTGATCGGCGAGCGGACCGCGGCGCCGGGAACGGAGCGGTACGTCTCGATCGCCGTGTAGTCACCGCGGATCGCCGGCATCGCCATGCGCAGAATCTCCTCATTTCCGAGGACGCGGGAATCGGTGCCGCTCAGCAGCTTCATCTCGCGTACGACGCCGTCGTCATCGCGCCGGTGCACATTCTCATCGCGGTAACGGGAGGGCGCCCGGCGGCCCGATGCGAAGAGGGCGAGCGCGGAGAACTCCGCATCGGCCTCTTCCAGTCGCCGGGTCACCTCGAACGCGAGAACGGCTCCCATGCTGTGCCCGAAGAAGACGACCGGGAGATCGAGCCACGGCTTCAACTCCGCGGCGATGGCGTCCGCGTACTCATCGATGTTCTCGATCAGCGGGTCCTGCCGCCGGTCCTGACGCCCCGGATACTGCACGCACAGGACATCCGCGGACGAGGAAAGCGTTTGTGACATCGGGAAGAAGAACGACGCCGAACCGCCGGCATGCGGCAGACATATCAGACGGGCGCGACTCTCGGGCGCCGGATGGAATCGTCGTATCCAGACGCTGTCTTCTCGCTGTGCACCCATGCGTAGGGAAGTTCTTTCACTCGTCAGGCAATCCGTGCGGACAGACGGCAGAGCCTACCGGGCGTGCGTCCAGGGCACCTCGGTACAACGCTGCCCCTTCATGATTAACACGCCCATTGATGTAGGGGGCACCCCTAGTCTAGGGGGATTCTCCTTGACTGGGACCCCGGGGCGTGTGCAACTGTCGTGGGCTCCTGCTGAGTGCCTCCGTCAGATCGTCCAGGGCATGGACGAGTTGCTCGGCGTCGCGCAGCGCCACCCCCGGACGGTCCCCGGCGCTCCGCTGCCACCGCGCCAGCGACTGGTGCACCGCCGCCCAGTCCAGCGCCTGCCGCTGCCGTACCGCCTCGGCCGCCTTCGGCAGCGTCTGCCGCAGCGCCTCGGCGAAGTCCCCGGCCGCCTCGGACGGCGCCGCGTCGCGCTCCGGCACATGCGCCTCCAGCAGCATGACCACCCGCGCCATCGTGGACAGCGCCGTCTGCGCCGCACGCGCCGCCCGCTGTGACAGTCCGCGGTGGCGCACCGGCTCCCGATGCGCCTGTGCCTCGCTCTGCTCCCAGGCCGACCGCGCCGCGCGGGCGTCCAGCAGGGCGTCCCGCACCTGGCGGGGGCGGCGGTCGGCGGGGCGGGCGTAGGCGTCGAAGATGGCGGTGGCGAAGGCGCCGTTGGCGGTCAGCCAGTCCGCGAGCCGGTCCCGCAGCCGCGGTGTCTCCCAGGCGGGGAAGACCGCGTACGCCACCATCGCCAGCAGCCCGCCGAGCAGCGTCAGCGCCACCCGCGCCTGCACGGTCTGGCCCCAGGCCGCGCCCGCGATGCTCAGCAGGAAGACCACATACGCGCTCACACACGCGGAGGTCACGATGAAACCGGTGCGCAGCAGCAGATACATCGCCAGGACGCACACCACGGCAAGACCGGCACTCAGATACGAGCCGGGGTCGACCAGCGCCACCACCCCGCCGCCGACCAGCACACCGGCCAGGGTGCCCAGGAAGCGGGCGATACCGCGGGAGTAGGTCTGGGCGAAGTCCGGCCGCAGCACCATCGTGGAGGTCAGCGGCGCCCAGTAGGCGTGCCCCAGCGGCAGTGCCGTGCTCAGCAGATAGCCGCTGACGCTGACCGCGCACAGCCGCACCGCGTGGCGCAGCACCGGCGAGGACCAGCGGGCCTCGCGGCGGATGGCGCGCAGCGCCATGGCCACGGTGCCGGTGATACCGGGGCGGGGCAGGAAGCGGTGGACGGTGCGGCCTTCGGCGGACACCTCCTCCACCGGCTCTTCGGACGCCTCCACCACGTCGGCCACCAGTGAGAAGAGCCGTAGCGCGGCACGGCGGGCGGCGCCGGTCAGCTTCGGCCCGTCCTCCGGCACCCGCAGGACGGACATGGCCTGCGAGGGCACCCGTACCGGTTTGCCGTGGCGGATGGCGTGGGCCACCGCGTCCAGCACGGTGCCGGTGGCGGCCAGCAGTTCCCGCACCCGGTCGCGCTCGGGCCCCTCCTCGGGGGCGCCGACCACCGGGTCGGCGAGCGAGGCGAGCACCGGGCGGATCCGCTCGGCCAGCAGCCGGTAGCCGCGCAGTTGCCGGGGGCGGCGGCGGGCCTGACGCGGGGTCAGGGCGGCGGCGCTGCGGGCCTCCATCAGCGGCTTGGGGTCGAAGTGCGCCACCGGTTCGTAGCGCAGCTTGCGGGCGTAGTCCGCGACGGCGGCGAGCGCGTCCGCGAGGGCGTCGCGCTGCACACCCCAGGGGCGTACCGGGAAGAGCACGATCAGCGCGGCCTGCACCACGCCGCCGAGCCCGACCAGCAGGGCGTGCCCCAGGGCGCCCAGGGCCGAGGTCGGCAGGGTGACCGTGATCAGCATGACGGCCACCATCTGGGTGGAGACCAGCCCGGAGACCGGGCCGACCGCCCATGACATGCCGGTCATCAGCGTCCATACGGCGAGCATGATGACGAAGGTGAGGGTGTGGGTGGCGGCCAGATAGCCGAGGAAGGTGCTCACCGCGAGACCGCCCGCGGCGGCCAGCGCCAGCCAGGGGCGGGGGCGCCAACTGCGCTGGAAGGTGGCGATCCCGGCGGAGAAGGCGCCGAAGGCCGCCGAGACGGCGAGCGTCGGCGAGCCGAGCCACAGCGCCATCCCGATGACGAGCGCGACCCCGCACGCACCGCGGAGCGCGACCAGCGGCTCCATCCTGGTGCGCTCGATCGCAAGGCCGGTCCGGGCGGTCTCCTTCAACGCGTGCGACCAGGTCATGCGGCGAGACTACGGGGTGGCCCCGGGAGAACTGAACCAACAGTTCCGGTCCCCGGGCGCCGCTTCCGGAGAGCCCCCCCGCCACATGCATGCCGCCCCGGGCGCGGACGGCGCGGCAGCCTGCCGACACGACTGGCGGTCCCCGCTCCTACCGGGGGCCGTCAGCCGTGAGCACGCAGACCGGACTCAGGGCAGGGCAGGGCGGCCAAGGCCACATCCCACGGGTAGGCATCTACGTCGCCGTGCTTGGGGATGTGCGGAGTGAATCCGTCCTTCCCAAGAAGAACGGTCACGCCATTGGCCCGCAGGAAATCCACGCTGTGCCCCAGGGCCGGATGTCCTGCCTGTGCCTGGTTGAGATACGGCAGGGCGACCACTGGAAGTTGCAACCCGATGGCTTCCGTGACGAGTCCAAGCGCGAGCGTGTCAGCAATGCCTTGCGCCCATTTGTTGATCGTATTGAAGGTGGCCGGGGCGACGAGAAGAGCGTCAGGTGGCGGGAATACATCCGCCTGCTGCGGCAGTTTGTACGCCGTGCGCACCGGATGCCCGGTCAGTTTCGCCAATTCCGGCAGTTCCTCATCAAGCCACCGAGCGGCCGATGGGGTGAGTACCAGGCACACATCCCACCCCGCTGCCTGCGCCTTCTCGATACCGGTTCCGATGCGTTGGGCAGGCGGCGCAGCGCAGGCGATCAGGTAGAGCACACGGGAATCTGTCATGCGGGAAGTCCACAACGGCCGGCGAGCCCGCGCAAGCGTCCTTCGGCCGAACCGGCACCGAGTAGGCGCAGGTCCTCGACGAGCCGCCGGGTCCGCGGACGGCAGTGCACCTCTTCCGGCGCCTCCCGCTCGGCTTCGAACAACTTCGTCACCGCTTCCTCGCGGCGTCCAGCCTGTGTGAGACCGCGGGCCACGTCGACCAAGTAGAGCGCGCGGCGCTCGCGGGGCAGAGCGTTCAGGCCGGTCTGTTCGATCTGAGCGGCAGCCGCCATGGCGTCGGTCCCGTCGTTCATGCGCACGAGGGCCGAGACGCGGTGAATGCTGACGTTGGTCGGGCCGAAAGCGGTCCACAGGGCATTGCCGTCGACACCAAGTCGTTCGGCAGCGTCCCCGGCCGCATCGAGAAGCCCCGGAACGTCGCTGCGGTGTTCGGCATGGGCCGCTGCCATGGACGCCTTCAGGTACAGCATGCCCAGAACGCTGAGCCCTTGGGAGCTGCGCACAAGATCCCGCTCGTGCCGACTGGCCGTCGCGGTGGCGAAGTCGACCGCTTCACGACTGTTCCCACGGTGGAACATCGCGTCGCACAAATGCCGCGCAGCTCCCGCGATGGCAACGGCGTCCCCGGAGCGCTCGGCCGCCATGACGGCCCGGTCCGCCGCGTGCCACGCCAGCGCGTCATCCCCGAACTTCGTAGCAGCCGCCACCGTGAGTTGATACACCAGCGTCAGCAGTGCATGTGCGGAGCGCTGCGCATCCCCGCCGGCCTGTACGGCGGCGCGGTTGGCGTCCACGATCAACGGCGGCAGGACACGGCCCAACGGCGAATAGTCCGACGCCTGGAAAGCCATCCACCCGTAGGCCACGTTTCGGCGTAGCGCATCCATGTCCACGGGGTCCGGCTCGACGAAAGCCCCGGTCAGGACGTCGTGCCGGTGCAAGGTGGCACGGATCTCCACAAGCTCCGCCGCGTCGACACACTCGGTGTCCGCCCGCATGTCTCGATCGGACAGCAGCGTCTCAAGGCGCACGTGAAGCACTTCCGCCGCACGTTCCAGGACAGATAACCGCGGATCGGACTGCCGTTGACCACCCTCGATGTCCTGCACCCACCGTCGGGACTTGCCCATCAAGGCGCCAAACTCCGCTTGCGTCAAGCGCCGTCGGCCACGCCAGTAGGCGATGCGCCGACCAATTCCGCTGGTGTCCATCACGACCTCGCAGAAATTCGCCGGTCATGCACGCACTTCGCGTGCTCACGCACGGTTATACCGCGCTTACTGTCGTCCAACACGGGAAACGGGCCACGTCGGCCCCAACACTCGCAAGACAAAGGTCGGGATTCGACCCGACAGGCCACGAGACAGACCCCCGCGACCGAGCGACCGGCCCGGGGGCGTGGCCCCTCAACCGCTTGGAGGTTGATGAGCATGGCCCACGCTACCGCGTGGATCTTCGAACTGCTGTTGCGACTGCTGTTGCCGTCGTCCGGCCGTCACCGTGCGGCCGACCTGGCTGACGGCCGTCCCGAAGTGCAGCACCAAGACGAGCCGACGACGCGCACGGTGTGTGTGCCTCACGCGCCCACAGGTACCGCGTCGGCGGAGTGCGCGAATCCTTCCACCATGCAACTCCGCGCAGTCTCCGGGCCGAGGGACAGGCACGGGACGGCTATGGTCCGGCCCTGCCTCGTCGCACACGAACAGCGACGCAAGAGCCGCCCACGGGTGGAGTTGCTGTGTGCGCCGCACGGGATGGTGGTGATCCGGTGACCACCGATGGCCGGACCCCGCCCGTCGTCTCTCCCGGGTGCGCTCTGTGCGCCAGGCCCGGCGACTTCGGGCCCCACGATCCCACCGTGCCGCGTTCGGGCCTGTGCCCGGCGTGCATCGCTGCGGGCAAGCCCACCCGCAACGGCCTTGAACAGGCCGTCGTCATCGTCGCCGGACAGAGCCTTGCCGCCGCTGAGTCCCTGAGCCTGGCCACCGCCACACCCGAACAACTCGCCTACCACCTGGGCGCGGTGAAACGCAGCCTTCGCGCCGTACTCCAACTCCTAGCCCCCGT
>NZ_JAHLEM010000404.1 GCF_018883605.1 Streptomyces niphimycinicus
TGCCGCCGCTGAGTCCCTGAGCCTGGCCACCGCCACACCCGAACAACTCGCCTACCACCTGGGCGCGGTGAAACGCAGCCTTCGCGCCGTACTCCAACTCCTAGCCCCCGTCCGGGAGGCGAACCGGTGACCGCCGACGACGAGCCGTACGGGAACGAGCGGCCCCGCATGACGATGTGTGTCTACACGGTGGCGCGCGACGGGATGGTGACCGCGCGGCGTGCGGTGGTGGCCGTCCTCGTCGGCAAGGACAGCACCGACCGCTACGGGCTGGGGCAGGCGTGGCCACCGTGCCAGTGCCCCCGCCACCGCCAGCACAACAGTCTCGGCCGCTACCGGCGGACCTGAGACGACCGTCCACCCCGCACCCGCCGCGCACTCCGGGCGGTGGCCGGGGCGGACGGTCCCGGGCTCCGGTCGCCGTGCTCCCCCCGTGGCAGGCGACCGGGGCCCAGAACACCCCGACTCCTACGAACGACCGAACGGAACCACGCTTGTGATCTCGCACATCACCATCGACCGGCACGACGCTGTGTACGACCACCACGCGGAGCAAGCCGTACTGCCCGTGACCGTCCACCACCGCGACGGCCACACCGAACCCACCGCCTCGTCATGACACCCGGACAAGTCGAGCTGTACATGATCCAGCTTGAGCAGATCATCGCCAACCGCACCGAAGCACGGAAGGCGGACCAGGAAGCGGCCGGGTCCCTGTAAGCATGCCTGCGACCATCGCCGACTTCGACGGACCGATGGTATGCCTCACCCGCGCTACCGACCTCGAATAGCGGTCGCACTGTGCCTCGGTGCGCCCCGCAACGGAATACGAGCGCCGGCAACTGCGGGCCATCGCCCGGCTGTACGCCCGCAACGCGGCATGGCCCCCGCATAGCCTTTCCCCTCGCCATGTCGTACTACTCCGACAGCGCCGAGGATCACGACGCCGTGACCCGGCTCAAGGGCTCTCACAAGCGAACCCGCGCGAACGTCGAAAAGGCGCTGAGCCTGAATATCCCGCTTCGGGGCGGAGTTGTCGCAGTGCGGAAAGGCCAACGCGTTCAAGAGGCGCGCGCGACCTTATCTGTGGGTCACTGCGACCCCGAAAGAGGCGAACAGCGAGGCGGGCGCGGCTACGATCGGTGCACCCGCATAACACGCTGAGATCACCAGGGAGCGCGCAAATGGACGATCACGGAGACGACTTCGGCAGGTGGGTCATGGAGGGCAACGCCGTTCAGCGAACGGAGGAGGAATGGGCCACCATCGCCGGATACATCAGGCACGCCGCGAACAAGGTGGGCCCCGTACTCCCGCTGTGCCTCCCCGGTGAGCCCCAGGAATGCGGCCGAAGCGCGCAACAGCACGTGTTGGCGTGGGCCGCTCACCTCAAGGCCGCCGCGCATCACCTGATCGAGCAGTCAGCACCGAGTGAGGCGCGAGCGGCACACGTGGCCGGACCGCTCTACCAGCGACGCCTGGCTGAACTGCGCGCACAGAACGCCCCCGTAGGTGCTTCACGCTGACCCGAGCCGCCCCGCCCGTGCGTCTCCCCCGTGGCGCCGAGCGGGACCGCACCGTTGCCGCCACGGATAGTGCGTCGGCCGTCACACCGTTCCGACATGCGACGCCGCCGCTGTTCGCCGTCCAGGAACCCCGACGGCCCCGACGCTGCTCATGACGGAAGCCCCCCGCCCACCCTCGAGGGGCTGGGGCGAGGGGCGACACGCGGCCCATCAGGGTCGGGCCGATCGGACGGACGGTCAGTGGTTCTTGGGGAACCCGAGGTTGATGCCGACCTCCTCCGACGGCTCCGGCCAGCGGGTGGTGACGACCTTGCCGCGGGTGTAGAAGTGCACCCCGTCGTTGCCGTAGATGTGGTGGTCGCCGAAGAGCGAGTCCTTCCAGCCGCCGAAGGAGTGGTAGCCCACCGGCACCGGGATCGGCACATTGACGCCGACCATGCCCGCCTCCACCTCCAACTGGAAGCGGCGGGCCGCGCCGCCGTCGCGGGTGAAGATGGCCGTGCCATTGCCCCACTTGGAGCTGTTGATCAGCTCGATGGCCTCGTCGTAGCTCTCGGCGCGCACCACGCACAGCACCGGACCGAAGATCTCGTCACGGTAGGCGTCGGCCGTCGTCGGGACCTTGTCCAGCAGCGAGACGCCGATGAAGAAGCCGTCCTCATGGCCCTCCACGGAGTATCCCGTGCCGTCCACGACCACCTCGGCGCCCTGGGCCGCGGCCCCGTGCACATAACCGGCGACCTTGTCCCGGTGCTCCTTGGTGATCAGCGGGCCCATCTCGGAGGCCGGGTCGTTCCCGGGGCCGATGCGGAGCTTGGCGGCCCGGTCGGCGATCTTCTTCACCAGGTCGTCGCCGATGTCGCCGACCGCGACCACGACGGAGACCGCCATGCAGCGCTCACCGGCCGAGCCGTAGGCCGCGTTGATGGCGTTGTCCGCGGCGAAGTCCAGGTCCGCGTCGGGCAGCACCAGCATGTGGTTCTTGGCGCCGCCGAGCGCCTGCACCCGCTTGCCGTGCTCGATGGCCCGGGACTGGATGTACTTCGCGATCGGCGTGGAGCCGACGAAGCTGACGGCCGCGATGTCCGGGTGCTCCAGCAGCCGGTCGACGGCCACCTTGTCGCCGTGGACGACATTGAGCACCCCGTCCGGCAGCCCCGCCTCGGTGGCCAGCTCGGCCAGCCGCCGGGAGGCCGAGGGGTCCTTCTCGCTGGGCTTGAGGACGAAGGTGTTACCGCAGGCGATGGCCACCGGGAACATCCACAGCGGCACCATCGCCGGGAAGTTGAACGGCGTGATGCCCGCGACCACCCCGAGCGGCTGGCGGATCGAGGACACATCGACCCCGGTGGAGACCTGGGTGGACAGCTCGCCCTTCAGCTTCTCGGCGATCCCGCAGGCCAGCTCCACGATCTCCAGACCTCGGGCCACCTCGCCGAGCGCGTCCGAGTGGACCTTGCCGTGCTCGGCGGTGATCAGCTCGGCGATCTCGTCGCGGTGGGCGTCCAGCAGCTCGCGGTACTTGTAGAGGATCGCGGTGCGCTTGGACAGGGACACCGTGCCCCAGGAGCGGAACGCCTCCTTGGCCGTGGCCACGGCCGCGTCGACCTCTTCCACGGAGGCCAGGGCGACCTGGGTGTCCTGAGCGCCGGTGGCGGGGTTGTAGACCGGGCCGTACGCGCCGGTCGCGCCCTCGACGGTCTTTCCGCCGATCCAGTGGTTGACGGTCTTCATGGGTGCGTGAGCCTTTCTCTCGAACAACGTCAGAAACGTCAGAGGTGGCGGCGGCGTGCGGCGGCCTGCCGGTCGTAGTCCTCGCGGGCCTTCACGGCGGCCGGACGGGTCGCGGTCTGGGCGACAGGCACATCCCACCACGCCTGTGCCTCGGGTGCGCCGGACACTGTGTCGGCCGTTTCGGTCTCCACATAGACACATGTGGGCCGGTCCGAGGCGCGCGCCGCGGCCAGCGCCTCGCGCAGCTCGCCCACGCTCTTGGCGCGCAGCACGTCCATGCCCAGCGAGGCGGCGTTGGCGGCCAGATCGACCGGCAGCGGATCGCCGGTGTACTGCCCGTCGGCCGCCCGGTAGCGGTAGGCGGTGCCGAAGCGCTCGGCGCCGGTGGTCTCCGAAAGACCGCCGATCGAGGCGTAGCCATGGTTCTGGAGCAGCACGATGTTGATGTTGATGCCCTCCTGGACCGCGGTGACGATCTCGGTGGGCATCATCAGATACGTACCGTCGCCGACCAGCGCCCAGACCGGGGTGGCGGGCGCCGCGAGCCGTACGCCGATGGCACCGGGGATCTCGTATCCCATGCAGGAGTAGCCGTATTCGAGGTGGTACTGGCGCGGGGAGCGGGCGCGCCACAGCTTGTGGAGGTCGCCCGGCAGCGAGCCCGCCGCGTTGATCACCACGTCCTCGTCGCCGACGACCGCGTCCAGCGCGCCCAGCACCTGGGTCTGGGACGGCCGGGCACTCTCGTCCCCGGCGGCGTACGCGACGTCCACCCGGCGCTCCCACGCGGCCTTGCCGGTGCCGTACTCGGCCTCGTACGTCTCCTCGACCCGGTGGCCCGCCAGCTCGGCGGTGAGCGCTTCGAGCGCGGCGCGGGCGTCGGCGACCACGGTGGTGGCGCCCAGCTTATGGGCGTCGAACGGAGTGATGTTGAGGTTGAGGAAGCGCACGGCCGGGTCCGCGAACAGGGTCGCGGAGGCGGTGGTGAAGTCGCTGTAACGGGTGCCCACGCCGATGACCAGGTCGGCGGTGCGGGCGAGGTCGTCGGCGACGGCGGTGCCGGTGTGGCCGATCCCGCCGATGTCGGCGGGGTGGTCGTAGCGCAGCGAGCCCTTGCCCGCCTGGGTGGAGGCCACCGGAATGCCGGTCGCGTCCACGAGCGCGCGCAGCGCGTCCTCGGCCTCGCTGTGGTGGACCCCGCCGCCCGCGACGATCAGCGGCCGGCGGGC
>NZ_JAHLEM010000405.1 GCF_018883605.1 Streptomyces niphimycinicus
GGGGCGACCGGCGGCGCGACTCGCGGCGTGGCGGGTGGCGCGACTGGCGGCGGGCTGTTCGGTGGGCTGCTGGGCGTCGGCGTCGCCACGCCCGGACCGCTCGACCACGGCTCGGGCGTACTGCACCGCGTCACCGGCTTCCCCCAGTGGGACGGCTTCCCGCTGCGCGACGCGCTCGCCGAGCGGCTCGCCCTGCCCGTCGTCCTCGACAAGGACACCAACGCCGCGGCGCTCGGGCTGGTGACCACCGGGACCGCCGCATCGGCCGCGTATCTCCATCTGGGCACGGGGCTCGGCGCCGGTCTGATGCTCGGCGGAGAGGTGTACCGGGGGGCGCGGACCGACGCGGGGGAGTTCGGGCATCAGGTGATCCAGCTCGACGGGCCGCCCTGCGAATGCGGCAACCGCGGCTGCCTGGAGGCGCTGTGCCTCGCCGCCGTCGCGCGCGACGACCATACGGACGCGGCGCGGCTGCTCGGCGTCGGCGCGGCCAACCTCGTACGGCTCCTCGACATCGACCGGGTGCTGCTGGGCGGCCGGGTGGTGCTCGCCGATCCCGAGCCCTACGTTCACGGTGTGGCCACGATGATCGCCGAGGACTCCGCCCGCGCCAGTCGCCTCCCCGTGCCCGTGGACGTCGTACAGCGGGGCGGGCGGGCCGTGGTCGAGGGCGCCGCCCGGCTCGTACTCGCACCGCTGTTCGCACTGGGCTGATCGAGGGGGATCCTGACCGCCAGTCGGGGGCAATCCGGGCCTGGTGCGGTGTGTCGGCGTGCGGACGCGGAATGTAGCGCAGTGCTCGGGGAAACCCCGCACAGCAGAGGTCACTCATGCGCTTGCCCACCGCACTGTCCCTACGAGCTGTCCTTCCGGCGGCCGCGCTCGCGTTCGCCCCCGCCCTCTATGGAATCCCGGTGTACGCCGCCGAGGCCGACTCCGCCGCCTGCGGGGGCCGGAACGCCTCCGACTTCCCGATCGAGGCCCATCTGCGCGATGGGCCGGATCAGTACGCCCGGGGCGGCGGCTGGCGCGGCTGGCACCTCGAACTGCGCAACGCCACGGACACTGGCTGCCGTGCCATCCACCCCATCGCCGTTCTGGTCGACCAGGCCCGTGAACTGCGGCCCCGGCATATTGGTTTCGAGTTCCTGGACCCGTCCGCGGAGGGCGGCGCCACCTGGCGGGCCGTCCCCTTCCAGACGACGGACGAGGACGAGAACATCGGGGTCTTCGACAACAGCCATTTCAAGGGTTTCACCGTGCCCGCGCACAAGACCGTCGATGTGCAGGTGCGCACGCGTTTCACCGAGGACGCGCCCGAGGGGCCGGTGACGGCCAACGCCATCGCCGTACAGCGGCGCGCGGACGACGGCGACTGGGTGGGGCAGTCGAACGACTACGAATTCCGCATCGGCCCGGCGGCGACGACGGGGGCGGGCGGTTTGGGCACGGGTGCGAGTGCGGGTGCGAGTGCGGGTGCCGGGACGGGCACGGAGTCCGGGACGGGCACGGAGTCCGGGACGGGCACGGAGTCCGGGACGGGCACGGAGTCCGGGACGGGGGCCGAGGCCCAGACGAGTACCGGACCGCGGACGAGGGCGGCTACGGGTGCCGTCAGGGGCAGGGAGACGGACGCCGGTGTCGACGCCGGAGCCGCTACCGACGGAGCCACCGAGACGAAGCCCGCGCCGCAGCCGACCACCCGCTCCAAGAGCCCCACGGCCGCTCCGACGCGAACGCCCGAGAAGACCCGGCCCGCCGCCGAGTCGAGCCGGACACCGAGCCCCGGCGTGAGCCATAAGGAGAGCCATCCGGCCGCGGTGCCGCCCCGCGCCGACAGCGACGCTGATGCCGACGTGGACACCGATCCCAGTGCCGGAACGGACGCGGGGACCGGAGCGGACGCCGATACGGATACGGATACGGGTACCGATACCGAGCTGGGTACCGATACCGAGCCGGGTGCGGATGCCGGCACCGACACCGACACCGACATGGACGCCGACGCGGACCTCGGCGCGGACGCGAGCGCTGATGCCGACACCGGTACCGACACCGAGGCAGGTACGGACACTGAGGCGGACGCCGACGCCGAGGTCGGTACCGGTACCGACCTAGACGAGGGCCTCGACGCGGACAGCGACCTCGGTACCGGCACCGACCTGGGCACCGACACCGAGCTGGGCACGGAGACCGAGGCCGACGACCCCAGCGCCGAATCCGACCTGGGCACCGAGACCGACCCCGGCGCTGAAACGGACCCGGGCACCGACCCCGGAACCGAGACCGACCCCGGACGCGAGTCCCAAGCCGACCCCGGCACCGGCACCGGCGCCGACGGACGCCATGAGCAGGACGGCGGCCACGAGCGCGAGCGGATGCCCGAACTCGCCGCGACGGGCCGTCATACCGCCCTGCTCGCGGGGCTCGGCGTCATCAGCGCCGCGCTCGTGACCTGTGGCACCGTCCTCGTGGTGAAGTCCCGGCGCTCGGGGATCTGAAGCCCCGATGTCCCCGATGTCCCCGATGTCGAGCTACTGGCCCCGGGGCCCCTCGCCCCGGCGGCGCAGCTCGTCGTCGATCTTGTCCGAGCCGGACTGGATCTGCTCCGAGTACTTGCCGCCCGTCTTCTTGTCAGCGGCCTCGGCCCCCTTACGAGTGCCCTTCCGAGCCTTGTCGGGGTTCTTGCTGATCGCGCCCTTGAGCTTGTCCATCATGCCCATCGCGGCCTCCTTACGGTCCGGCTCGTTCCAGGGAGGGGCGGAATCCGCCCCTCCTCAGGATCAGACACCTGTGCGGATCTGTCGCGCTGGGACAGGGCGCGAACGGACGGCGAACGCATTGTGCTCCCGGACACGGGGCGGTCTCCCCAGGGCTTTCCCCGGTTAGGCTGAGGTCGTCGCCAAAGGTCGATTCCGAGCGGAGAGCAACCAGTGGCAGAGCGCAAGCCGATCGAGTCATGGCTCACCGACATGGACGGCGTCCTGATGCACGAGGGCATACCGGTGCCGGGTGCCGATGCCTTCGTCAAGCGGCTGCGCGAGTCCGGCACGCCCTTCCTGGTGCTCACCAACAACTCCATCTACACCCCGCGCGACCTCCACGCCCGGCTGTCCCGGATCGGGCTGGACGTCCCGGTGGCCAACATCTGGACGTCGGCGCTGGCCAGCGCCCAGTTCCTGGACGAGCAGCGCCCCGGCGGCACCGCGTATGTGATCGGGGAGGCGGGGCTGACCGCCGCACTGCACGACATCGGCTACGTCCTTACGGATGTCGAGCCGGACTATGTGGTGCTCGGCGAGACCCGTACGTACAGCTTCGAGGCGCTCACCAAGGCCATCCGGCTGATCAACGACGGTGCGCGGTTCATCGCCACCAACCCCGATGAGATCGGCCCCTCCGCGGAGGGTGCGCTGCCCGCCACCGGCTCCGTGGCCGCGCTGATCACCAAGGCCACCGGCCAGAAGCCGTACTTCGTCGGCAAGCCCAATCCGCTGATGATGCGTTCCGGGCTGAACGCGATCGGTGCCCACTCCGAGTCCAGCGCGATGATCGGCGACCGGATGGACACGGATGTCCGGGCCGGACTCGAGGCCGGGATGGAGACCTTCCTGGTGCTCACCGGGGTGACCAAGGCGGCAGAGGTGGACCGGTACCCGTACCGCCCGTCCACGGTCGTCGACTCCATCGCGGACCTCGTGGAACGCATCGCCTGACCCGGCGAGGGACCCTGCCCGACCGGCCGGGAACCCCCGGATGGCGCAGCAGGCGCCCGCAGCGGATGCGGGCCCCTGCCGGGCGCGTGAGCCTCTTGGTATCGGGAGGTTCTCACCATGCGCATCGTCGCACTCACTCTCTGTACCGCAGCATGCGCCGCCGTCGCGGCGGTGACGGCCGCCGCTCCGGCCCTCGCCGACCAGCGCCACTCCGCGACCACCACGATCCGGATCAGTCCACACGCCCTCGCGCCCGGCGCCGAGGTCGAGGTCTGGGCCTTCGGCTGCCCCGACCGGGAGGCCACGGCCTCGTCACCGGTGTTCGTGGACGACGCGGAGCTGACGCCCGAGGGGGACGCGCTCTTCAGCGAGGCGACGATCCGCTCGACGGCGACCAAGGGGGCGCACCGGGTCACCGTGGACTGCGCGGACGCCCCTGCGCGCGAGGGCCTCGGGGGCCGTGAGGACGGTAAGGGCGCCATGGGCGACATGGGCGGGGTCTCCCTCGCCGTGGAACGCCCGCCCTCGCCCGTCGCCCCCGTCCGCGCGGGCGGAGGCGGCACCGCGCCCGACGAGACCCGGGCACGCGATGACATCGGCGGTGCGGAGGCGTACGGCCTGGTGCTCTCGGGCGGTACGGCCCTGGCCGTCGGCGGCCTCGCGGTCCACCGCCGCCGCCATCCCTCCGGTACGGCGGGCTGATCGCCATGGACTTGGACACCGAGATGGACGGGAACGTGGACGGGAATCGCTTCTCCGGCCTCGGACGGCTGGCCACCGGGGTGGCCTGGGTGGCGCTGCTGCTCGGCCTCTGGATGTGGGGCCGGGACACCACGGAGGGAACGGGCGGTCCGGCGCCGATGACCGGGGACGTGGCCGCGGTCGGACGGCCGCCCACCCATCCGCTGCCCCCGGCCCACGCGCCCCTGGCGTCCGCCCGCCCGAAGCGGGTCGTGATCGAGGCGGCGGGGGTCCGCGCCCCCATCGTCGCCAGCGGCCTCGACCGCGACGGAGCCGTGCAGCCCCCGTCCGTCAGCCGCCCCGGCACGGTCGGCTGGTACCGCGCCGGCCCCGAGCCCGGCTCCCCGGGCGCCGCGCTGCTGGTCGGCCACCTGGATACGAAGAGCAAACCGGCGGTCTTCCACGGACTGAGCGACCTCAAGCGGGGGGAGCGGGTGCGGGTCGGGCGATCGGACGGTACGACGGCGGAGTTCACGGTCGAGGACGTCGAGGTGGTGCCGGAGAAGCACTTCGACGCGCGACGGGTGTACGGGTCGCGGTCCCATGACCGTGCGGAGCTGCGGCTGATCACCTGCGGAGGGAAGTTCGACCGCTCGACGCGTACGTATACGGCGAACGTCGTCGTCTCGGCCTACCTGACCGGCACGACGGGCTCCGCCCACGGTGTGTCGGCGGGAAGCCGCAATGCGCACTAGGGCTGCGCCCCGGAGCTCGGGGCTGTGCCCCGCGCCCCCACCCGGGGCTGCGCCCCCGCGCCCCCTCCGGGTTCCGCCCCGCACGCCGAGTGCGTTCGCGTCATGGCGTACGGGCGAAAAACTGGGTGGGTTGTGGATGAGGCCGCGGTGGTTCGGGGCGGTGTGTAAGGATTGATTCGACCGGTCTTGTCCTGCCGGGGGATTACCGCCTGTTCCCCTGAGCGTGCGCCCAAGGGGGAGTGGATGTACGGCAGTTGCACCGGCCGTTCGCGTCACGTTGCCCGTGCCATCCGCATCCGCATCCGCACTCGCGCTCTCTCCGGCGCCGGGGCGCTGCTCTCGTGTGTGTTGCTCTCCGGGTGCTTCGGGGCCTCGAAGGGGGACAGCGATCATGCTTCCGTCGCCGGGCAGGCGAAGCAGCGGCCCAAGGCCACGATTCCCTACTGGGTGAATCCGGATGGCAGCGCCGCACGGCAGGTGGCGGCGTATCGGAAGAGGGGGGCGGACGGCGAGGCCAGGCTGATACAGAAGATCGCCGAACAGCCCGTCGCCGAGTGGCTCGGGGTGGATGATCCGGAGGGGCAGGCGCGGGGGTTCACCGCGGCCGCGGGTCAGGTCAACCGGGACGCGCTGCTGGTCTTCTACAACATCCCGCACCGCGACTGCGGGCAGTACTCCAAGGGCGGCGCCGCCGATGGCAACGCCTATCGCGCCTGGCTGGACAAGGCGGTCCGGGGGATCGGCAACCGGCGGGCGACGGTCATCGTGGAGCCCGACGCGTTGCCGCATGTGGTGGACGGCTGTACGCCCAAGCGGTTCCACGAGGAGCGGTACGACTTACTGACCGGTGCTGTGGACAAGCTCAAGGGGCTGCCGCGTACCAAGGTCTATCTGGACGCCGGAAACCCCCACTGGATCAAGGACCCGCGCCGGATGGTCGAGCCGCTGAGGCGGGCCGGTATCCGTAAGGCCGACGGCTTCGCGCTGAACACCTCCAACTACCAGACGACCCAGGAGAACAGGGCGTACGGCAAGAGGCTGTCCGCGCTGACCGGCGGCAAGCCCTTCGTGATCGACACCAGCCGTAACGGCAATGGCCCGGCCCCCGGTAAGAACGACCCGCAGGCGTGGTGCAATCCGAAGGGCCGGGCGCTGGGCGAGCGGCCGACCACCGACACCGGGGACAAGCTGGTCGACGCCTATCTGTGGATCAAGCGTCCGGGCGAGTCGGACGGCACCTGCAAGGGCGGTCCCACCGCGGGTCGGTGGTGGCCCCGGTACGCGCTCGATCTCGCCCGTAACGCCCATCGTAAGGACAGCTAGAACGGGTCAGGACGGCTGGGACGGTCGGCCCGCCGTCACTTTTTCTTCGGTGCCGGCACCTTTACCCACACCGCCTTCGACGGTGTGCCCTGGTCGTCCACCGCGTTGAGCATGTACCACCCCGGCGGCACCAGCGACGCGTCCTTCGGCAGCGTCACCGTCACCCCGTCCCTCGTCCGCGTGAAGTCGAGCGCGATCGACCGCTGCTCGACATTGGTCACATGGGTGAAGGACCCGGGCCGGATCAGCCGCATCTTGGTGATCGCCGATGCGTGCGCGGTCCGGTACGTGGTCTTCGCGCCCGGCTTGACCGTCCTGGGCGCGGTGCCGGTGAGCTTCGGACGGGAGTCGCGGAAGAGATACGGCGGGGTGTAGAGGTCGATCTGCTGCTGGAACTCGCCCGGCTTGGTGTTGGCCTTGTCGGCGAAGAGCGAGTCCGAGCCGAAGGTCATGACCCGGCCGTCCGGCAGGAGCAGCGCCCCCGAGTGGTAGTTGCGGCCCACCAGCGGATCGGCCACCGAGCGCGCGGTGTTGGACTTCGGGGTGTACAGCTCGGCCTTGAGCACGTTGGTGTCGCCGCGGCCCCGGTAGTCGCCCGAGCCGTTGGTGGTCAGGACGGTGTCATCGGGCAGGATCACACTGCTCGGATAGCGCGCCTTCGCATAGAGATCCGGCCCGTTCCTGAAGCGCGGGTTATCGGCTCGCAGATCGGCGATCCGGGTCTTCGCCGTGGACTTGGTGTCCTCGCCGACCCCGCCTCCGCCCAGCACCATGTACCGCTGGTCCTGTGCGGGCGGCAGCAGTACGGACATCGAGGTCTCCAGGGCGTCCGGGTCGCTGATGCCCGGGACCACGTCGAACCGATTGCTCTTCAGATCCCAGATGCCGGGGGTGCGGCCCTTGTCGTCCGGGCCGTATCCGGCATTCGAGCCGGTGTAGAAGATCCGGCCCTTGCCGGTCAGGAACAGCGCGGGATACGTCGGGAAGAAGCGCTTCTTGGGCAGGTACTTCCACTTCTTGGTCTTGGGGTCGTAGATCTCGTTCTTCCCCGGGACCACCTGGCCGATCTCGTCGAGCCCGGAGACCGCCAGCACCTTGCCGTCCTGGAGGCCGGTCAGGGTCGGGTACCAGCGGGCCTCGTTCATCGGATCGACCGGGATGTACCGCTCGGCCACCGGGTCGAACTCATACGCCTGCTTGATGCCCTGGAAGTCCTTCTTGTCGAACGACAGCTTCTGCGCGATGCCATAGAAGTTCTGCCGGTCCTTGCCCTTCAGTCCGGCGATCCGGTAATTGTCCTCGGTGCCGGTCTGGTGCTTCCTGCCCTTGCGCAGTGCCTCCACATAGACCCGCGCCGTGCTCGCGCTGACGGTGACCTTCTTGGTCTTCTTGTTCGTTTTCTTCGTCGCGCGCGGAACGAGAAGCGGGTCCTTGGACACGAAGGTCTTGCCGCTCTCCTTCCCGGTGAAGCGGGTCCCGGCGGGGAAGGTCCTGGGCTTGTCGGGGTCCTCGTTGTGGACGAACATCAGTCCGCCCGCCTTCTCGACATCGCCCTTGAGCTTCTCGTAGCGCTGGGTGCCGCCCGCCACCAGGAGCTTTCCGTCCGGAAGCTGAGAGTGCCCGGAGCAGAAGAGGTCCTTGGGGGTCGGAATGTTGGTGAAGGTGTTCTTCTCCGGATCCCACAGGACGCTGCGGAAGGATTTGGCGGCGAAGTTCTTGGCGTTGTTCCCGGAGCCGGCCACCAGCAGCACCTTGCCCGTATGCAGCAGGGCGGCATGGATCGTATTGATCCGGTATTGCTCGGGGACGTCGACCACATCCCAGTGGCCGTTCTCCGCCTTGTACTCCGGTTGGTTGATTTTGTACGCGTGGTACTTGTCCGAGCTGAAACGGTAGAGAGCCGGGCCGTTCATCCCGGCCAGTACGGTGATCGCCGCCGCACCGATCCCGAAGCGACGGGTGCGGCGACTCGGTCGGTACTTCACTTCTTATCGTCCCCCAAGGGCGGGCTGCGGGTTCCGTTTCTCCTGGCGGACGGTCCACCGCCAGGCGATGATCGGCGCGGCTGTGACAGCCAGGGCAATTGATGCCCAAACGGTCATCGCTGGATGACTGTGGCCGAAGTAGAAGGAAGAGGCGAGCGACCCGCCGAAGACCGCCAGGAAGAAAAGATGGGGGCGTCCACTCCCGGCTGGAAATCGGCCTACTCGCGATGCGCCGAACGCAGTCGAATGCGGATGTTCCCGAAGTGGTCGCGGATCGCGCCCTCGGCCCGCAGGGCGTCCCCTGAGCGCACCGACTCCAGGATCTCCCGGTGCTGCTTGCAGGTGACCTTCGGATCGGTGGGCACGTCCACGAGGTCGGTGCGCACCCGGTGGAAGGCGTCCCAGAACGCCTCCAGCACCTCGCTCAGCAGCGAGTTGTCCAGGCTCCCGTAGAGCGCGGCGTGAAACGCCCGGTCTGTCTCGGCCCGCACCGAGCCCTCCGCCGCCTCCGCCTCCATCCGCCGCACCACCGCGTCCAGCTCGGCGAGGTCCGCCTCCGGGATGCGGCCTGCCAGCCGGGCGATCAGCCCGGTCTCGACGGCCTCGCGCAGCTCGAGGAGTTCGAGCAGGCTGTCCTCGCCCCGGTAGTGCCCGGCGACGGTACGGAAGATCAGCCCCTCGATCATCGGCGCCATCGACATGGGGCCGACGTATGTCCCGAAGCCGTGCCGGATCTCCACCAGCCCCATCGCCTGGAGCGCCTTGAGCGCCTCGCGCACGGAGTTACGGCTGACGCCGAGCAGCTCCATCAGCTCGGTCTCGGTGGGCAGCGGAGCACCCGAGCGCAGCCGCTGGTCGATGATCAGCCGCTTGATGCGTTCCTGGATGTCGTTCGTCATCCCCCGCGAATGGGAACGCGAATGCGAACTCGAGTGCGCCGCCACCGCCACCTCCGATCCGAACAGCTTAGCGGCGGCGGCGCGAGCAGGTCAGATGTGCGCGATGAAGGCGGCCCAGGCTTCGGGGGAGACGGTGAGCCGACCCCCCTGGGGGGTTTTGGAATCGCGGATGAGCACGGCCCCGGTGCGTATGGCCACCTCGACGCAGTCGCCGCCCCCGCTTCCGCTGTAGCTGCTCTTGGTGAACGCGACCTCGACGCAGTTGTCGCCTCCGCCTCCGCTGTAGCTGCTCTTGAACCAGTCGAGTTCGGTCGTGCCGCTCATAGCGCTCCTCGCATCTGCTCCAGCAGGCTCGTTGTGGCCTGAGGGCTCAGAGCCTGTGAGCGCAGTTTGCCATAGCGCCGAAGCATCGCACTGGCGTCCTTGGGGTCCGTGATCAGCAGGCTGTTCTCCTGGCCTTCGACGTAGCCGACCCACTGGTTGTCAAACGTTTCGGCGAGGTACATGGGTCCCTCGAACCCGAAGTGGTCCTCCTGCCGCAGCGGCATGACTTGGATCTCCACATTGCGGCGTTGCTGCGCTTCAAGGAGGTGATCGAGAAGCGCCTTGGTGACCTCGGATCCCCCGAAGTACCGCTCCAGCAGGGCCTGCTCGATGATGAAGCAGAACGAGGTGTGAGGTCGTTCAGCGAACAGTCGTTGCCTGGCCAGACGGGCAGCGACGCCCTGCTCGATCTGCTCCTCGGCATGATGCGGTATGCGCCGCTCGAAGATCGCGCGGATATACGGTTCGGGCTGAAGCAGCCCCGGTACTACCCGGCACTCATAAGCGAGGAGCGTAACCGCCTCCTCCTCGATCCCCGCCCACCGTAAGAACCACGACGCCAGGCCCACCTTCCTTGTCAGCGTGCGGTACGCCGCGCCCAGGACGCGGGCGGCGGGGGCGCCCAGGACCTCCTCCGCGCGCGGGACCAGCTCCTTCGGCGGGAAGCGCCTGCCTTGTTCCATCTTCGCGACGTACGTCGCCGAGTACCGGACTCGTGGGGCGAACTGCTCCTGCGTCAGCCCCGCCTCGTCCCGTAGCGCCTTCAGGACCGCGCCAAAGGTCTTGAGGCTCTCCGACGTTTCCGGTTCGCTGTCTTTTGTCATCCTCATATCGTCACGGGCGGTGACCGGTCCGGTCCAGGCGGTGAACTGGTACAAGCGAAACTGGGTGGGTGTCGTGCCTGGCAGAGGGCGCCGCCCGGCCGGGACGCTTCCGCCATGACCGCACCACAGGGCCAAGTCCCCGTCACCGTACGTACGTTCGCGCAGCGATTCTCCGCCACCCGGCGCGGCGCCCGGCTCGCCCGGCTGCTGACCGTCCACCAGCTCACCGCGTGGGGGTTCGCCCCGGGGGTGGGCGGTTACGACGCGGCGATCCTGGTCGTGGCCGAGCTCTCGGCCAACGCGGTGCTCCATGGGCGCGTACCGGGACGGGACTTCGCGGTACGGCTGGCGTACGACGAGCGGGGCGGCGTCCTGGAGATCGAGGTGAGCGACACCCACGAGAAGTGCCCCGTGCCGAAGGCGCCCTCGTCGGACGACGAGGAGGGGCGGGGGCTGATGCTGGTCGAGGCGGTGGCGGACCGCTGGGGCGTCAGGGAGCGAAGGGGGCCGGGCAAGACCGTATGGGCGCGGATCACCGAGGCGAGGTGACTTTGAGCATGGGTCCGGGGGATGGGGGCCGGGGCCTCGCCGCCGGCCGCCGGGCCGGTGGGGGCCGATGCCGTGGCGGCTCGGCGGTGTGGGGGCTCGGACCGATCCGGGCTGCGGGTCGCCCGGCTTGAGCGGCCCCTCCGGGTACCCCCCCCCCTAAAAACGCTTGATCTGAAGCAACTAACTTGTCAAACAGTTTCGAGAGGGGTACCCCACCCCCCTCTGGCAGGCGGTCCGGCAACGGCCCCCGCCCCGGAAGACCGTAGCCGCCACCGGCGGCCACCCCTGGCCGCCCGGCGCCCGGCGACGCGGCCCCGCCCCCCCCACCCCCCTGCCCCGCTGCTCAATTGCGCCGAAGGCGCGAGACGGCGCCGCACCCGACCGAACCGCGCAACCCAACACCCCCCTCCCCGAGGGGCGACCGGCGCGATGGACCGGCGCACCCGCCGCGTCCGCCCCGATGCGCGCCCCGGTGCGCCGGGGGTCCGGCTCTGGCGTGGGTGCCTCCGCTGCGGAAGATTCTGCTGCGCCATCAATTCGGTGCATTGCCGAATGTGTCGCACTGGAGGGGAACATGTCGCCTATTCGCATCTTTGTCTTATCGGTCGCCGTCGCCGGGGTGCTGGCCGGTATGGGGACCGGCCCCGCGACGGCCGCCGCCGTCAGCCGTTTCGACGACGGCAGCTTCGAGACGCCCACGGTGGCGGCCAACACGTTCGTGAATCTGGGGACGGGTGCGTCGATCGGGCCGTGGAAGGTCACGGCCGGAGACGTGGACCATATCGGGGACGACTTCTGGCAGGCGGCCGAGGGCGGCCAGTCCGTGGACCTCAACGGTGGGGGTGCCGGGACGGTGGAGCAGACCTTCACCACGGTCCCGGGGAAGCGGTACTCGGTGACGTACTCCCTGGCCGGTAATCCGGCGGGAGGCCCGACGGTGCGGACCGGGAAGGTGCTGGTGGACGGGCAGAACTTCCAGGACTTCAGCTTCGACGTCACGGGCAAGACGTTCGCGAACATGGGCTATGTGACCCGGGAGGTGACCTTCGTGGCGCGCGGCACCTCCACGACGCTGGCGTTCGCCAGCACCAACGGCAGTGCCTACGGGCCGGTCATCGACGACGTCATGGTCCGGGACTGCACGCCCTGTCCCCCCTGCGGCTGATCGCGGCTGATCGCGGCTGATCGCGACCGATTGCGACTGATCGCGAAAGGGAGCCCTCGGCGCCCCACGCGCCGAGGGCTCCCCGGTCCTTCGTAGAACTTCGGAACGTCGTCAGGCCGCCGCGCGCTGGCTACGGGCCAAGGCCGCCGCCGCCTTACGACGCTTCGGCGCCAGGACGTCCACGGGGGCACCCGCCCCGCTGCCCGGCGTGGCGGATCCGGACCGCCGTACCGGACGCCTGGTTGCCCTCCGGCAGCCCCTTGCGGACCGTGCCGGGGCTGCGCCAGCCCACCACATCGCCCTTGCGCAGCTCGTCGATCTCGTAGTGGAACCGGCCGATCACATGGACCAGTACGGCCTCCGGTGCGCCGATGCGGACGGTGACGCCCTGATGACGTCTCCTTCAGCGCCGGTTGACGGGGGTCAGTTGCACGCGAAGGTCGCGGCGGCGGCGGTCGGCGCCACCTTGACGCTGGGCGCCGCGGGGCGCTCGGCGGCCGACGCCTGGGGCGCGGTGAGGGTGAGCACGGCCGCCGCGGCGGAGGCGAGGGCGGCACCGACGGTGGATCTGAGGATCGTGGACATGGACATACCCCTCCCGTAAAGGCTGCTGAAAGCGGAGATCGCCGGGGCCTCTCCCCAGGGCTCGGACGCGGAACAAGCGCTTTCCGCGCTGTGTGGCACGGAACATATGCACTGGTCATGGCCTTGGACAAGAGGTCTGGACAAGCCTGGGGAGCGGAGTCGGACCTCCCGCCGGAGGGTCGTCACGGAGGAGGTACGGGGTGCGTCGCCGGACGTCCCCAATGGGGGGACAAAGCGACTCATGTGCAATGAGCTCGGTATACAGAGGGTTGAGATGTGGTGCTGGTCACTATCTCTGGACTCGGCGGGCGGGGTCCGCAATGCGGGGAGGGGTCGTCATAAAGGGACCCGGCGCCCCGAGTTCACCGTCTCCGTGGTCACGGTGCGGGGTGGGACGGCGCGACCGCCGCGTGCTTGCTCGTGCTGATGTGGTGCCGCCCGAGGCAATACCGGACGGGAACGGCCAGGAGCCACCAGTACTCCGCCGCGTCGGACGAGATGATCACCGCCACCGGCACCGAGCTTCCGAAGACGAGTGCGACACCCGCCGCGTGCTGGAGTGTCTGGGTGAACAGGGTGCGCGGAATGTCGGCGCCGCGCAGGCCGGGGCGCCGGAGGAGGCGGGCCGCCATCGCCGCGATCAGCAGCGCGGCCACGGCGATCGTGCCGGCGTACAGCGAGGTCGCGATCGCGCTGCTGTGGTACTCCGTGACGATCTTCGTCGGAAACGGCAGGGCGGCGACGAGGGCCATCAGCGCCAGATCCAGGTAGAGCAGCGGGCCGTCCACCACCTTGGTCATCCGGAACAGCCGGTGATGCGCGATCCACAGTGCTCCGACCGCGACAAAGCTGAGCAGATATCCGGCGGTGGCCGGGAGTGCCTCCGTCCTCAGCGCGTGCCCGAGTTCGGCCGTGGGGAGATGCTCCGGGACCGTGATCTCCAGGGCGAGGAGCGTGATGGCGATGGCGAAGACCGCGTCGGAGAACGCTTGTATCCGCTCGATGTCGATTCCGTGCAGAGGCTTCACCGTCAACGGCTCCTGATTCATTTCGAGTGCGGGCGCGGGTGCGGCCCGGTGGAACTCTGCATACTACGAAGCTGACATGTCAAGTCGCCTCATGCTGTCGAGCTCTGCTCTGCTCTGCTGTGCTCCTCCAACAACATCTGTCGACTTTGACATGTCGAATCTGACATGTACCTTGAGCGCATGAGCTTCTTCGAGGTTTTGGCCGCCGTGGCGGTCATCGTGGCCCTCATCGCGCGCCAATTGCGGGGAGAGGCACTCACCGGCCGGCGGCTGATGCTGCTCCCCGTGGTCCTCACCGTGATCGGCATAGCCGACCTGAGCCGGAATGGCCGCCATCCGGCCTCCATCGACGTGGTGTGCCTGGTGGTCGGAGCGCTGCTGGCCGCCGGTATCGGCGCGGCTCAGGGCGCGACGATCCGGCTGGAGCGGCGCGCCGGGGTGCTGTGGGCGCGGATGCCGGCGGTCGGCCTGTGGCTGTGGGCCCTGCTGGTGGTCACCCGCGTGGGGATGATGGCCGTCGCCCACGTGGTGGACGCGAAGGTGGCGGCGTCCTCGGCGACCATCCTGCTGATGCTGGGCGTCAACCGGCTCGGACAGGCGCTCGTCCTCGTCCCGCGCGTGATGTCCTCCGGTATGGCGTTCGCCCCGGAGCGGGACGGCAGGACGTTCCCGGAACAGGTGTCGCAGCGGTTCGCGCCTCCGCCACTGGACGACGAGGCCCCCGGACGCCCGGGCGGCGCGGGCCCGGCGACGCCGTACGCAGACGGACGTCAGGGCGATCCGCTGGACCTCATCCGCGCCCGCAGGCAGCGGCGGCGGGCGCGCCGGTACAGCGACTGGGGGTGACGGCCCGCGGTGGCCGAAATCCCCGTCGACAATGACGCCACGGTTCAAGGAGCCCGATCATGATGACCACCACACCCGTCCCGCACCTCGCGCAGAACTACGCCCCGGTGATGTACGAGATGGCCGTCCGGGACCTGGAGGTCACCGGGGCGATTCCCCCGGAGCTCGGCGGCTGGTATGTGCGGAACGGGCCCAACCCCCAGAACGCCGACTCCGCCCACTGGTTCCTGGGCGACGGCATGGTGCACGGTGTCCGTCTCGAGGGCGGCAGGGCGACCTCGTACCGCAACCGCTGGGTCAGGACCACGAAGCTGACGGACGGCCGGAATACCTACGACGACGGTCCCGAGGAGGACTTGCTCGCGGGCTCGGCCAACACCCACGTGGTGCGGCACGCGAGGCGCACCTTTGCCCTGGTGGAGGGGTCCCTACCGTACGAACTCGACTGTCGCCCCGGCCGCGAGCTCGACACCGTCGGCCCCTACGACTTCGGCGGGCGTCTCAACACCGCGATGACCGCGCATCCCAAGACCTGCCCGGTCACCGGCGAGCTCCACTTCTTCGGATACGGAGGCTTCAAGCCCCCGTTCCTCACGTACCACCGGGCGGACGCGTCGGGCGCCCTGACGGTCAGCCGGCCGATCGATGTGCCGGCGCACACGATGATGCACGACTTCCACCTGACCACCTCCTACGTCGTCTTCATGGACCTGCCCGTCCTCTTCGACCAGGACATGGCTCTCCACGGCGAGGGTCTTCCGTACAAGTGGCACCCGACGTACGGGGCGCGGCTCGGCGTGCTGCGCCGCAATGCCCCGTTCGGCGCCGTCCGCTGGCTTCCCGTCGAGCCGTGCTATGTGTTCCACGCGCTGAACGCGTACGACGAGGGGCGCGACAGCGGGCGGATCGTGATGCACGTGGCCCGCTACCCGGTCTTCGACGAGACGAGTGCCACCCTGTGGCGTTGGGAGCTCGACCTCGACGCGGGCAGGGTCACCGAGGTCCAGATCGACGACACTCCATGTGAGTTCCCCCGCGTGGACGACCGCCTCGCGGGCCGGGACTCCCGATTCGGGCACGTCACGGTGGCCGACAGCCCGCGTATCGGCACCGGCCTGTCGCGCTCCTATCTGGTCCGTTACGACCTGCACTCGGGCACCGCGACGCGCCATGAATTCGCCGCGGGCCGGATTCCGGGCGAGGCCGCGTTCGCCGCGGCCGACGGCACTCCGGGCGGCCCCGGCTGGCTGATGAGCTATGTCTACGACGCGAGCACCGACAAGAGCGACCTGGTGATCCTGGACGTCCAGGACGTCGCGGCACCACCCGTGGCCACGATCCACCTTCCCCGCCGCGTCCCGTTCGGCTTTCACGGCAACTGGCTGCCGGACGAGTGACGGCGTCGCCGACCGGGACGCGGCGGCGGAGCACGGACGGGGGCGCCACGGATTCCGTGGCGCCCCCGTCCGTGGGGCCGTGGCCCTCGGAGGAGGCGATGCCTATGCCGGGTCGGGTCCTTGGCGCTTGTTCACGTGCTCGATGGCCCATAGCGCCCAGTCGTGAGTCGCCTGGTACTGGCGCAGGCCGTACTCGGCGGCGAGCTGACCGAGGGTGTCGCGGCCCTGTCGTGGTTCGGCGTCCTGTTCCTCGCGGAGCCTGCGGAGTTCGGAGATGCGCACCTCGGTGTGCTCGACAAGGCCGCGCAGCGCGGTGACGGTCTCGTCCGGCTCCAGCGCTTCGAGCAGGAACAGCCGCAGGACCTGCTCATTGCGCACCACGCCCTGCCCCCATGGCGCGAGCAGCCACTCCCTCAGCTCCTCGCGGCCCTTGTCCGTGACCGCGTAGGTCCGGCTACGGCGAGCGCCCTCATGCGTCACCTCGACGAGCCCTTGCTCCGCCATCCGGATCAGCTCGGGGTACACGCTCGTATGGCCGGCCTGCCAGGCGTACCGCCCGAGGTCGCGCTCGAACTCCTTGCTCAGTTCGTAGCCGCTCGCGGGCTCGATGGCGAGGAGGCCCAGCAGTGCGTGCGACAGAGACATATGCGAAATCCTAAAGGGCGTCCTCGGAAGCCGAGGACGCCCAGGTCAGCGATATGGGTGCTGGTGCGCCGCCAGGGACTCGAACCCCGGACCCGCTGATTAAGAGTCAGCTGCTCTAACCAACTGAGCTAGCGGCGCCTGCTGACGTGGAAATTCTACCCGACCCCGGACGGTGGTCGGGACGTCGTGAGGCCCGACGCGGCCTTGCGGCATTGGTATGGACATGACTATTGGCCCTGGATACTCTCAACTTGGTC
>NZ_JAHLEM010000406.1 GCF_018883605.1 Streptomyces niphimycinicus
GGAAATTCTACCCGACCCCGGACGGTGGTCGGGACGTCGTGAGGCCCGACGCGGCCTTGCGGCATTGGTATGGACATGACTATTGGCCCTGGATACTCTCAACTTGGTCTAGACCGCCGTGCACGGCTCATCGAAGCACTCCCCACGTCTTCAGGAGCGAAGCATGCGCAAGAAGATCAGCGCCGCCGTCATCGGCATCGGTCTCGCGGCGATTTCCGTCCTCGCGACCGGCGGCAGCGCCTCCAGCCACGGCTACACCGACTCACCCATCAGCCGCCAGAAGCTGTGCGCCAACGGCACGGTGACCGGCTGCGGTGACATCCAGTACGAGCCCCAGAGCGTCGAGGGCCCGAAGGGCTTCCCGTCCGGCGGTCCCGCGGACGGCACCATCTGCGCGGGTGGCAACAGCCGGTTCTCCCAGCTCGACGACCCGCGGGGCGGCAACTGGCCCGCGACCAGGATGACCTCCGGCCAGAGCTACACCTTCAACTGGCGGTTCACGGCCTCCCACGCGACCACGGACTTCAAGTACTACATCACCAAGAACGGCTGGAACCCCAGCCAGAAGCTCACCCGTGCGAGCCTGGAGTCCCAGCCCTTCCTGACCGTTCCGTACAACGGCCAGCGTCCGCCGTCCACGCTCTCCCACTCGGGCACCATCCCGAGCGGTAAGAGCGGCAGACATGTGATTCTCGCCGTGTGGACCATCGCGGACACCTCGAACGCCTTCTACGCCTGCTCGGACGTCCAGTTCTGATCGTTGTCCGGTCGATCCGGTAGTGCGGGTGGGTGCGGTGCCGTCCCGGGACGGCACCGCACCGACGTGACGATCAGGCGTCGAACGCGCCCGCCTTCGCGCTGCGGACGAAGGCGGCCAGAACCGGTGGCTCGGTGGTCAGTACGGTGCCGGGGGCGTCGCTCTCGCGCAGTTGGACATGGCCGCCGGTGACGGCGACCTCGACGCACTGGCCCTCGCCCGCGGAGTACGAGGACTTGCGCCAGTGGGGGCGGTGGTGCGTGGCCGCTTCAGAGGTGTTCATATGTGGGGCCCTCTTTCTCATACCAGACCAGCGATGAGGGCCTTCGTGTCATCCGTGGACAGTGCGCAGTCCACGATATGGCCGAAGGCGTCGGCGAAGACATTGACGTCGTCGACTCCTTCGACGTACGAGGGGCCGCGCAGGTTCTCCTGCGTGACCACATCCGGCATCGGACCCGGGAAGGCCACAAGTGTGAACGCGCCCGCGTCCCCCGGGTTGGGCGCCGCGTCGATCGGCATCACCTGGAGCGTGACGGTGGGCCACTGGGCCACCTCCAGCAGCCGCCGCAGTTGAGCGGTCATGATGCCGGGCCGGCCGGGGAACCGGCGGCACAGCGCCGCCTCATGGATGACGGCCCACAGCCGCAGCGGATGGCAGGAGCGGGTGAGGACGGCCTGGCGGGCCAGCCGCACCTCGGCGAGGGCCTTGACCTCGGCGGCCGTGCGGGCCACGGCGCTGGCCGCGATGGTCTCGCGGGCGTAGTCGGCCGTCTGGAGCAGCCCGGGGACGACCAGCGGGGCGTAGTCGCGGACGCTCTCCGCGTCGCTCTCCAGCGAGATGTAGTCGGCGTAGGCGGGGGCGACGACGCCACGGTAGGTCTGCCACCAGCCGCGCTTGCCCGCGTCCTTGGCCAGTCCCTCCAGGGCGACACGGGTGGTGGGGTCGGTGACGGAATAGGCCCTCAGCAGCGTTTCGACCTCGGCGGCGCGGATCGTGGCGTTGGCGTTCTCGATCCGGGAGAGCTTCGGCGCGGTCCAGCGGCGGGCGTCGGCCGATCCGTTCGCGGCCGCGTTGAGCGCCGCTGCCGCCGCGTCCAGTGTCATCCCCGCTTCGGTGCGCAGCTTTCGCAGCGTGGAGCCCAGGCGCCTGCGCCGAACGGTGGGCACTGGCTGGTAGGACATGTCTACAGTCTGTCGTATTGCCAACTACGCCTACCAGCCGGGCATATGCCAGTCTTGTGCGACTGAGTCGAAACATTGCGAGTGGGACGTTCCATAGGCCAGGATCGATAGGGGACACGGCAGCGCGCCGTGGTGTGGAGGGGCCCCGGATCATATGGCTGAGAACATCTCGCAGCGATACGAACTGCGTCTTCGCGCCCATCCGCGGATGCTTGCCGACATTCGCCGTGCCGTCGGTGCGCGCCTGCGGCTGTGGGAGTGTGAGGAGTTGATCAGCGCGGCGGGGATGTGCGTCACCGAGCTGCTGTCCAACGTCCATAAGCACGCGGCCTCTCCCGAATGCGTCCTCACCCTGGAGCGGCTTCCGCACGGGATCCGCGCGGCGGTCAGCGACTTCGAGGCGGCGCTGCCGGTGGTCAAGGAGCCGGACTTCCTCTCCGAGAGCGGCCGGGGGATGTTCCTGCTCAGCAAGACCGCCCATGAATGGGGCACGGATCTCACCCCGGCGGGCAAGACGGTCTGGTTCACCCTGCGCGCGGAATCGGTGGAACCGTGACCGGCGGCGCCGGTAGCGTGGAGCCGCGCATGAGGACAGGGGGTGGGCCATGGACCCGGTGACGGCGGGAGCGCTGGTCACGGCGGTGAACGCGGCGGCGTCGGGTGCCGGGGGCGAGGCCGGGCGGCGGGCCCTGGAATCCTTCGGCGCGCTGGTCCGCAGGGTGCTGCGGCGCGGCGAGGGCGAGCCGGCCGGGGAGCCGGAGCCGGTCGCGATTCCGTACGACGACGGCGAGCGGCTGCGTCAGTTGGCCGATCTGCTGGTCGAACGGGCCCGGCAGGACCCGGAGTTCGGCCGCGATCTGGCCTCCTGGATGCGGGAGCACGGCGAGGCGGCCGGGGAGGCCGGGGCCGTGCACAACTCCATCGCGGGCGACGCCCGCATCACCGGCCCGGTCGTTCAGGGACGGGACTTCAACGGGCCGATCAGCTTCGGCTGATACCTGCGGCGGCCCCCTGGCGAGGGGAGACGGGGGAGGGGACGTCCGGTGCCGAGCTGGCAGCAACCGGACACCGGCCCCCACTCCTTGTCGTCGAACGGAGCCGAATCGCTGCGGTCCGTAGTCCCGTCGCGTCCGGAACCCCGACTCGCCGGTAACTTGTGGACACGCGCCCCCGGCGCATCGGCGGCGCCACCGCACGACGCGGGCCGCCGCACCCGATTTTGTCAACTCTTTACCTTACGCCCCGCGTTGACGTGGTCGCTGTGCGCGAATTAGTGTCGTCATGGATTTCGCACAATGCAGCCTCCGCAATTCGGGGCGGCGGAATTGACGAGAATCAGGCCGGTATTCGCATAACCAGGTCACTGTCGCCCGGCAGGGGAAGTCATGGTTGGTCTTGTGGGGGTGTCCGAGCCTTCGCCGCTGAGCACGGAGACTCCCTCGTCAGGCGCCGTCGACTATGTCGAGCACGCGCTGCTGGCCGCCCGTGATCTGATCGAGTCGACGGTCATCCGGCACCGGAGGGAGCTGGCCCAGGACTCCTGGGCGGGGACGGCTCTGGGGAAGGTGCCGCTCGCCGAGGTGGTCGACACCCTGGTCGACTGCGCCGAGCGGACCGTCAGCGTGGTGCTGTCGGGCAACCAGGAGCAGACGCGGGCCGTCTGCGCCGCGCTCGCCCGCCCGGCCAGGGGAAGCCGGCGCGCCGTCGTCGTACGGCTGTTGTGCGAGGAGCCGGTGCTGGCCTCGAGCGCGGTACGGGCGCTGGCGCGCACCGATCCGCGGTGCGAGATCCGGATCTGCGACGGCGGGCTGCCGCTACTGCCCGAGGCGCTGCTCATCGACGGCCAGGTGGTCTACCTCAGAAGGGGACCGTCGGAGCCGGGGCGGGGCCAGGGCCAGGCATCGCTTGTCGAGGACGCCGCCACGGTACGGGCCCTGGAGATGATGTTCGCCGGGACCTGGGGAAACGCCGTCGCGCTCGCGGACCATCCGCGGCTCGGCGGACGGTTGTGCCCGGAGTCCGTACGGCGGATCCTGGAGTGTCTGCGAACCGGCCACACCGATGAGGTGGCGGCGCGCACGATGCAGGTCTCGTTGCGCACCTACCGCCGGTACGTCGCGGAGATCATGCGGGAGCTGGGGGCCAACTCCCGCTTCCAGGCGGGGGTACGGGCGGTGGAAATGGGGCTGCTGCCCGGCCGTCACTGACGGCGCTCGAGACCTTGACCACGTCACGGGGCGGGAAGTACGGGAATGTCGACATGAGGGACCGCGGACGCGATCCTGGACCGGAGGCCGCGCTCGCGGGGGACATGCTGGAGGGGACGCTACGGGAGGTACGTGACCTCATCGAGTCCACCGTGATCCAGCACCGCGCCCGGCGGAGCCGGGACGCGCGGTTCACCGAGGTGGGGGTGGAGGACGCCGCGTTCCTCGCCGCCGCCGAGGAGGTGATCGGCCAGGCGGGGCGGAGCGTGGACGCCGTCTTCCCCGAGTGCTCGGCCCGGATGGCGCCGGTGCAGGCCGCCCTCGGCGCGCTGGTGGAGGACCTCGGCGAGCCGATCGGGGTGCGGGTGCTGCGCGGCAGATCCGCTCCCGGTTCCGGAACCACCAACTCCGGAACCGTCAACTCCGGGCCCGCCGGTTCCGGGTCGGCCGGTTCCGGGTCGGCCGGTTCCGGAACCGGCCCCGGGGCCGCCGTAGCGGCGTCGCCCGGGCCCATGCCGCGGCCCATCCCCGGGCCCGCGCCGCC
>NZ_JAHLEM010000407.1 GCF_018883605.1 Streptomyces niphimycinicus
GATCACCTGCCGATGATCCCGCCACCTGCCACAACGCCCGTTGCTGACCGGCAGGAACGGCCGCAGTCGTTCCCACTCCGCATCGCTCAGATCACCCCGCCCCATGCCACATCAACGACCCAGACACGAGACAGTCACATGATCGGCCGGACAAGTCCTAGGTCCACGAACTGCCCCTCGGACAACCCGAGTTCCACCATATCCGCCGGATTGACCAGTACCACCCTGCGCCGTCCGTGGATGCCCCGGTAGCGGTCGTTGTCCGTATAGGGAATGGTGTTCCACTGGTCGTGGGAGCGCAGGGTCTGCAACAGCAGATGTCCCTCGGGGGCCCGCAGCATGTCCCAGGCGTTGCGGGTGAACAGGGCCTTGCCCGCGGGGGTGGCGAAGACCCCCTCGTTGACCGGATTGGGCAGCCTGATGCCACTGGGACGGGCCACCCGCCGGTTGAAGTCGTGGAACCCCGGAACGATGTGGGAGATGCGGTGGCGGATGGCCCCGTAGTCGGCCTCGAACTCGTCCCAGGGGATGCCGGCCTTGTCGCCGAGGGTGTGCCGGGCGAGCCGGCACAGGATGGCCACCTCGCTGAGCAGCAGTGTGGAGGCCGGTTTCAGCCGCCCATAGGAGGTGTGCACCTCGCTCATCGAGTTCTCCACGGTGACGAACTGCTCGCCACCGGACTGGGTGTCCCGCTCGGTGCGGCCGAGGGTCGGCAGGATGAGCGCGGTCCGGCCGCAGACCGTATGGGACCGGTTGAGCTTGGTGGAGATATGAACGGTGAGGCGGCAGCGCCGCATGGCCTCCTCGGTGACCGCACTGTCCGGAGCGGCCCGGACGAAGTTGCCCGCCAGCGAGAGAAAGACCTTGATACGGCCCTCGCGCATGGCCCTGATCGAGTTCACCGAGTCCAGCCCGTGGGCGCGCGGCGGATCGAAGCCGAACTCGCGCTGCAACGCGTCCAGGAAGGAGTCCGGCATCTGCTCCCAGATGCCCATCGTGCGGTCGCCCTGCACATTGCTGTGGCCGCGCACCGGGCAGGCCCCGGCTCCGGCCCTGCCGAGGTTTCCACGCAGCATCAGGAAGTTCACGATCTCCCTGATGGTCGGGACACCGTGCCGGTGCTGTGTCACTCCCATGGCCCAGCAGACG
>NZ_JAHLEM010000408.1 GCF_018883605.1 Streptomyces niphimycinicus
GCCCCGGCTCCGGCCCTGCCGAGGTTTCCACGCAGCATCAGGAAGTTCACGATCTCCCTGATGGTCGGGACACCGTGCCGGTGCTGTGTCACTCCCATGGCCCAGCAGACGATGATGCGCTCGCTGCCCAGGACGGCGTCCCGGACCTGCTCGATCTCGCGGAGGGTCAGCCCGGTCGCGGTCAGGATG
Organism: Streptomyces niphimycinicus; assembly: GCF_018883605.1. Classification (GTDB taxonomy): domain Bacteria; phylum Actinomycetota; class Actinomycetes; order Streptomycetales; family Streptomycetaceae; genus Streptomyces; species Streptomyces niphimycinicus. The sequence goes on from NZ_JAHLEM010000408.1 coordinate 190, forward strand.
TCGTCCCAGGCGATGGTGCGGACGTGCTGGGAGAACTCCTGGAACCCGCTGGTGCTGGAGTGGATGAAATCGTGGTCGAGTACGGTGCCCGGGAGGTGTAGAAGACCGCCTCGTCGGGGGAGTCCAGCGAGGTCAGCTCCGCGGAGATCAGCTTCAGGGCCTGATGCCAGCTAATCGGCTCGTAGTGATCCGCGTCCGGCCGCTTGACCATCGGCTCGGTGAGCCGGCCCTGCTGGTTCAGCCACAGGTCGGAACGGCGGCCGAGCTCGGAGACCGGATGCGTACGGAAGAAGTCGGCGGTGACGCGCCGCGCCGTCGCCTCGTCGTTGATGTGCTTGGCGCCGTTCTCGCAGTATTCGTTGCGGTGCCGGTGGCCGGGGGCGGGATCGGCCCAGGCGCAGCCGGGACAGTCGATGCCCGCCACCTGGTTCATGGTCAGCAGCGTCGTCGCGGTGCGCCGGACCGTCGTCTCCTCCAGGGAGTACTCCAGCGCATGGGTCACCGCGGGCACTCCCGCCGCCCACTTCTTGGGCGGCGTGGCGGAGAGCCGGTCATCCGGCCTGTGTCTCGGCGCCTTCTTCATCAGGTGTGTCTCGCTCTCTTGGGCGGGGGTCAGCCCACGGGCCAGCGCGCGACCCGGCTTCTCGGCGGTTCCGGTTCCGTCGGCTGTACATGTCCGTTGTGGATGGACCCCCGCCAGGCCCCGCTCTCCTGGCCCAGGCCCTCGATGAACTCCTTGAAGTGCCCGAGTTCCCTTCGGACCACACGGCGGGTGAGCCCGGAGGAGGCGTTCGTGAGAAGGGACGCGACTCTGCCCGGAGTGGTCTCGATGCGCACGGTGACCTGGGTGCGCTCCGGTGCCGTGGGGCGGAACGACACCTCACCCCAGTGGGAGGGGTGGCGCTCAAGGCAACGCCACACCACGGAGGAGTCCGGCCGCTGGTGCACGATCTCGGCCTGGAACGCGCAGCGCACCGGGCCGCACCGGATGACCCAATGGGTGATCGCGGGTCTGATCTGCTCGACCCGCTGCACCGCGGACATGAACCGCGGAAAGCTCTTGAACTGGGTCCATTGGTTGTAGGCAGTGCGTACCGGGACCGCGACCTCGATCGTCTCTTCGATGGTGTTCATGGCCCACCTGTCTCCAGATCTGCCCCCAGTGTCACCGCCCGACCAGCAGGTCGCCAGATGGATCTCCCTTCAATATGAATGACAATCTACAGTCAACCTATTATTTGACTGCATGAATTCATGCATGCTGGCGCCGTCCGAATGTGAACGGTCGGGAGGCAGGCGTGGCAGCGCACACGGAGGCGGCGGACGCGCGGACGGCAGGGGACCGGGATGCGGCGCCTGTGCCGGGCACCGCCTCGAAGGAGCCGCTCAACGGCTTCCACATCCGGGTGACGGCCACCACCTTCGGGGCGAACTTCTCCGACGGCTACGCCCTCGGTGTCATCGGCGCGGTGCTGTCCGCGCTCGGCACCGATATGCATCTGTCCGGCGTCTGGCAGGGCCTGCTCGGTGCCTCCGCCCTGATCGGCCTGTTCTTCGGCAGCATCCTGCTGGGGCGGGTGGCCGACGTGATCGGGCGCCAGAAGCTGTACCTCTACAACTTCGTGCTGATCGCGGTCGCCTCCGCCGCCCAGTTCTGGGCACACAGCCCACTCGTCCTCTTTCTGCTCCGGCTGGCGATCGGCTTCGGTCTGGGCGCGGACTACGCCGTCGGCCCGACCCTGCTCTCCGAGTTCGTCCCCAGCCGGCTGCGCGGTGTCCTGCTGGGCTCCCTCACCGTGCTGTGGACCGTCGGCTACGTACTGGCCAACGTCCTGGGCACCTACATCCCGATCAACGGCACCACCGCGTACTGGCTGCTGGCCAGCGGAGCGGCGCCCGCCCTGGCGGTGCTGCTACTGCGGATCGGTATCCCCGAATCCCCGAGCTGGCCGGCCGCCCGCGGCCGGGCCGCCGAGGCCGCGCGGATCCGCCGCACCTACCTGGGGCAGTCCGAGGCCACCGCCGCCGACGCGCAGGCCGCGGCCGCCGGCCAGCCGCCCGCCGCCCGGTACCGCGAGCTCTTCGCCCGCGGCCAGGCGACCAAGACCTGGTTCGGCGTCATCTTCTACAGCGCCCAGGTGCTGCCCTACTTCGCCATCTACACCTTTATGCCGCAGATCCTGGCCACCTTGCGGATCTCCGGGGCCGACACCCAGAACCTGGTGCTCAACCTGGCCCTGCTGCTCGGCGGCGTGGTCGGGCTGTGGCCGGTGCAGCGCCTGGGCCGCAGGCCGTTCACCATCGGCACCTTCACGATCCTCACCCTCTGTCTGGCGGCGATGGCCGTCCTCAGCGGCGCCTCCAGCGGGGCGCTGATGGTCCCCTTCCTGATCTACCTTCGTCATGGCCGGTGCCTCCACCATCACCCAGGTCTATCCGGCCGAGCTCTTCCCCACCGCGCTGCGCGGCTCCGGCGTCGGCTTCCTCAACGGCACCAGCAGGGTCGCCTCCGCCATCGGCACCTTCGTCCTGCCGGTCAGCCTGAGCCACTTCGGCGCGGGGTGGTCGATGGGCTGGATGGCGCTGGTGCTGCTGCTCGGCACGGTCGTCAGTGTGGCCTGGGCGCCGGAGACCCGTGACACCCTCACCGCCGAGGACCTGCACCACTGACGCCCGCGACGGACGGTCGCTCGGCGCTGCCCGGCCACACACGGAGGGGAGGTCATTCATGTGCTCTTCCCCATCCGTTGCCGGACATCTTCCTGTGTTTGCACTCATGGGCCCCATAACGTGCGCTCGATCCCCTCCGTCCCACCGTGTGGAGCAAGCGCATGTGCAGTCCCCATCAGACCCATGAGCCGCAGCCCGGAACCCGCCGCCGTACCTTTCTGCGCACCACCGGACTCGCCGGCGCGGGCCTGGCCATGACCGGGCTGGAGGCCGCGCCGCCCGCCGCCGCGGCGCCGGCCTCCGGCGCCGCGGGCGCACCCGCCTGGCACCCCGACCCCGAAAGCCCCAGATTCACCCTCGCCGTCATGCCGGACACCCAGTACCTCTTCGACGGCGAGAGCATCCACCCGGCGCCGGTGGAGGCGTCGTTCCGCTATCTCCTCAGCCACGCACGCGAGGAGAACATCGTCTTCCTGTCCCACCTCGGCGACCTCACCGAGCATGGACAGGTCACCGAATTCGGGCCGATCAGCCGGGCGTTCCGCCTCCTGGACGAGCGGGGCGCCGCCTACAGCGTGGTGGCCGGAAACCACGACCTCGACTCGTCCACCGACGACCAGCGGGGCCGCACGCCCTACCTGGACGCCTTCGGCCCCCGGCGGTTCCGCTCCTCGCCCTCGTTCCGCGGCGCCAGCCCGGACGGCTACAACACGTACCACACGTTCTCCGCCGCGGGCCGGGAATGGCTGGTGCTCGCCCTGGACTGGCGCCCTTCCGCGAAGGGCATCGCCTGGGCCCGGGAGGTCATCGCCAAACACCCCAAGACCCCGGTCATCCTCACCACCCATGAGCTGGTCTACGCGGACCACGAGGGCGATGAGGCGAGCTTCTCCGACCATGGACAGTCGCTGTGGGACGAACTGATCGCCGACCACGACCAGATATTCCTCACCCTCAACGGCCACTACTGGCCGCCGGCCCGCACCATCCGCAAGAACACCGCGGGCCACGACGTCCATCTGCACATCACCAACTACCAGGACCGCTACTACGGCGGCGCCGGGATGATCCGCCTCTACCAGTTCGACCTGGCCCGCAACACCATCGACGTCCGGACGCTCTCCCCGTGGATCATGGACCGCGCCGATGACCACCTCAACGAGCTGGAGCGCGGCGAGATCGAACGCACCGGCCCGCAGGACTACTTCAGCGTCCCCGTAGACTTCGAGCAGCGCTTCGCCGGGTTCGCCCCCGTCGCACCGCGCCCGGCCCGGCCCGCGTCCCGGCTGGTGATCCCCGGTACGGTGGCCTACTGGCGGTTCGACCAGGGCGGCCGGGACGGCACGCCCGTCGAGGACTCCATCCGGATCACCGATCACTCGGGGCGTGGCAACCACCTCACCAAGGTCACCGTCCCCGGCAGCCCCTCCGACGCCCTCACCTGGTCCGATGACCACCACCCTGACCAGCCGGGACACGGCAGCCTGGTCTTCCACGGCGACAAGTCCCCCTTGCGCGGCGCCTATCTGCGGACCGCCGACGGCGCCCCGTTGAACGGCGCCACTTTCCGCTCCGGTTACACCGTCGAGGCGTTCCTCAAAATGCCCGCCGACTGGGACAGCGGACGCAACGCCTGGTCCGCGCTGCTCAGCCGGCGGGGCCGCAGTGGCGACGCCGGAAAGACCGCCGGTGACGCGGAGGAGCCGGTGGTCACCCTCTCGCTGTCCGACGGCCATGCGTTCCAGTGGGCCGTCTATCCGCTGAACCAGGACGGCGTGGTCACCAACTGGAGCCATGAGCTGCCGCTGAACACCTGGTGGCATGCGGCGGTGGTGAACGACGGACGGCACACCACGCTGTATGTGAACGGCTGCCCGGTGGCGCGCAATCCCTCGACCCCGGCGACCGGCCTCACCACCCTCGGGCTGCCCTGGCTGCTGGGCGGCTATGAGTACGGCGGGAAGATCGACCAGATCATGCATGGCTGGATCGGCGACGTCCGCCTCGTGGACCGGGCACTGTCGGTGCGCGACTTCATGTCCTCCTGACCAAGGGCTCCGGGGACTCCAGGAAGGCCCGGGAGGGCCGCTGGAGTCCCCGGAGCCCCGGGCTCGGCGCGTCAGCAGCAGGACGGCTCTCACCGCTACACGAACGTCGCGGCACGGCTCATCGTTCGCCGACCGTGCCCGGAGTCACAGCCATGTCGTCGCCGGCCAGATGGTCACGGCCGCGGCGACGAGCAGCGTGATGTTGAGAGCGACCTGGCGGTCTCCGCGGATCAGATGGACCCTGGTCGCCCCGATCTGGAGGACCACGAACCCGATGGCCGCGGCCAGGGTCAGCCAGGGCGCGACGCCGGTCAGCGGCGGGAGGATCAGCCCGGTCGCGCCGAGCACTTCGATCACCCCGATGGCCCTGACGGCAGACATCGGCGTGGTGTCCACCCAGGCCATCATCGGCCGGAGCCGCTCACGGCTGCGGACCACCTTCAGCCCGCCCCCGTAGCAGTAGAAGAGAGCGAGCAGACCGGCGACGATCCAATAGGCGACGTTCACGATTCCGGCTCCGTCTTCCGGGCGAAGTCGGTGGCGGGCTCGGTGGCGTAGCGGCGCATCACCTGGATGTTCGCCTGCGGGGTCAGCGCCTGGCCGCCGGCGATCATGTCCTGTAGGTCCCGGAAGTACTGCACGTACAGGTCCGGTGTGAACGTGCTGAGCATGACGGCCGGTTGGTCGGTCGTGTTGGCGAAGGTGTGCGGGGCGCCGGGCGGGACCATCACGAGCGTGCCCGCGGGCGCGTCGTAGTCCTGTTCCCCGACGGTGAAGCGCACCGTGCCGGAGATGACGTAGAAGCCCTCGTCGTGCTGGGCGTGGCGGTGCTGTGGCGGTCCGGGGGTGTGCGGTGCGAGGACGGATTCGGCGATCCCGAGGCGGTGCCCGGTGTTGCTGCCGTCTTCGAGGATGCGCAGTCGCGTGGTGCCCAGGACGATCGTCTCGCCGTCGCCCGGGCCGACCACCGATACGGCGGGGTCGGCCATCGGCTCGCTGTTCTTCGGTTCATCAGTCACGTGTCAATTCCAGTGCCTGGGCACGGCGACTGTCCAAGACCCATGCTGTGGTGTCGATACCGTACGGGTATCGTGCCACCATGGAGCTACGGACACTGAGCTATTTCGTGGCGGTCGCCGAAGAACTCCACTTCGGCCGGGCGGCCATCCGGCTGCATATGAGCCAGCCGCCACTGAGCCGGGCGATCAAGCAACTGGAGACCGAGCTCGGTGCCGCGCTGCTTCGCCGATCGTCCGCCGGTGTGGCGCTCACTCCGGTGGGGGCGGTGCTGCTGGACGAGGCGCGCGCCCTGCTCGACCAGGCCGACCGGGTACGCGTACGCGTGGCCGCCGCGGCCGGCGCCGCCACCCTCACCGTGGGCCTGCTGGCCGACAGCGCCGACCCGGGCGCGTCCCGGCTGGCCGGTGCCTACTCCCGGCAGCACCCGGGCGTTGAGGTCCACATACGCGAGACCGACCTGACCGATCCCACCTGCGGGCTGCACGCCGGACTGGTCGACATCGCCCTGACCCGTGGGCCGTTCGACGAGACCGGCCTGACCGTGCACGAGTTGCGCACCGACCCGGTGGGCGCGCTGCTGCGCACCGACGATCCGCTGGCCCGCCGCGACAGCCTGAAACTGGCCGACCTCGCCGACCGCCGCTGGTTCCGGTTCCCGGCGGGCACCGACCCGCTCTGGCAGTCGTACTGGAACGGCGGGGAACCCCGGGTGGGCCCGGTGGTGCGCGGTGTCCAGGAATGCGTGCAGGCCGTCCTGTGGAACGGCACGGTCGGCATGACCCTGGTGGACCACGAACCGGCGGCGGGGCTCGCCGTGGTGCCGCTGATCGACATGCCGCCGAGCCGGGTGGTGGCGGCGTGGAACGAGGACGACACCAATCCACTGATCCGCTCCTTCGTCCGGATCGCCGTCGCCGCCTACCGCGACTGAGCCCCCGGCGGGCCACCGACTACGGCCAGTACGACACACCGGCGGTGTCAGCCATCGTCCTGATCCGTCCTGACCAGGTGTACGGCGGTGCTGGCCCAGTCGCCGGGCCGCAGGTCCGGATGGAATCCGTACTCGGCGAGCACGGTGGCATGGTGCACCTCACCGGTGCGGGTGTCGCGGTAACGGGCGCCGGGGGTGAGCCCGCGCAGCCGCACCGGCAGCCGCGGGACCCCGTGGCGCGGGCCGCGCTGCCAGGCCAGTACCAGGGTCTCGGTGGCGTCCTCGGCGGCGTACTGCACCACGGTCGGCAGCTCGCCGTGCGGCCCGGACAGCCGGTACAGGGCGCCGAACTGGACGAGGTGGCGCACCCGCTTGTACTCGGCCACCAGCTCGGCGCCCTCGGCGAGCTCCTCCTCCGACCAGCGGGTCAGATCGCCGCCGATGCCCAGCAGCCCGCACATGGCCACATGGAAGCGGAACCGCAACGGCACGGTGCGGGAGGTGAGTTGATGGGGCACGTCGGTCACCCACGCGGACATCGTGCGCGCCGGATGGAGCTGACCGAAGCCGTGCTGGATGACCAGGCGGTCGACGGCGTCGGTGTTGTCCGACACCCACGCCTGGTCCGTACGGGTGAGGATGCCCAGATCGACGCGTCCGCCACCGCCGCTGCACGTCTCGATGCGCAGCCCGGCATGGTCGGCCCGCAGCCGGTCGAGGACGCCGTACAGATTGGCCACATAGCCCGTCCACAGCCGGTCGTGGCCGTCCGGGGGGCCGGGCCAGCCGGCCTCGCTGAAGGCGCGGTTCATGTCCCACTTGAGGAAGTCGATGCCGTGGTCCGCGACCAGCCGGGTCAGCCAGCCGTACGCCCAGTCGGCGACGTCGTTGCGGGCGAAGTTCAGCACGAGCTGGTTGCGCAGCTCGCTGCGGGCCCGGCCGGGGGCGTGCAGAACCCAGTCGGGGTGCGCACGGTACAGGTCGCTGTCGGGGTTGACCATCTCCGGCTCCACCCAGATGCCGAAGCGCATGCCCAGCCGGTGCACCGTGTCGGCCAGGGGGCCGAGCCCCTCGGGGAAGCGGTCCTGGGCGGGTGTCCAGTCGCCGAGCCCCGCGTGGTCGCTGCGCCGGGCCCCGAACCAGCCGTCGTCGACGACGTACAGCTCCACGCCCAGGGCGGCGGCCCGCTGGGCCAGCGCCTTCTGGTTCGCCTCGTCCACGTCGAAGCCGGTGGCCTCCCAGGAGTTGTAGAGCACGGGTGCCACCTCACTCCCGTGCGGCAGGACGTGGCGCAGCGTGTACGCGTGCCAGGCCCGGCTCGCCGCGCCGAACCCGCCGTCCGTGAACAGCCCGGCGAACACGGGGGTGATGAATTCCTCGCCCGGCGCGAGCGGCACGCAGGTGCCCTCGTGGCCGACGCCGCCGGAGAACCCCGCGCGTCCGTCCGGTGTGCGCTGGACGGTGATGCGCCAACTCCCGCTCCAGGCAAGGGCCGCGCCGAACACCCGGCCGTGCTCCTCGGCGGCGTCACCCGCGTCCACCATCACCCAGGGAGCGGCGTGGTGGCCGGTGATGCCACGCCGGCTGGTCAGCACGGTCTCCCCGTACGGCAGGTGTTCGCGGCGCAACTGGCTCTCCGCGGACCACTGGCCGGTGACATGGCTGAGCCGGTAGTCGGCCGTCGCCGGCAGGGACCAGGCGGCCGAGTCGGCCCGCACCAGGCCGAGGTGCTGGTCACCGTCGTTGCTCAGCACCGTCCAGCGCTCGATGACATCCGTGTCGTCCCGCACCCTGTAGTGGAGGGCGACGCGCAGCGGGTAGTGGCGGTCGCGGAATTCCAGCGAGAGTTCGCGGACGCCGTCGGACGGCGCGAGGACGCGGTGTCCGGTCGGCTGCCACTCGAAGGCGCGGGAGCCGTCCGCGTAGCGGACCTGGAGGGAGGGCGTGCCGTAGCGGGTGCCGCCGTCGACCGGCAGTTCCTCGCCCACCGCGGGCCGTCCCTCGAAGCTGCTCGCCGCCTCCCCGGCGGGCACGACCAGCTCCGTCGCCTCCCGCAGCGTCAGCCGCGGTCCCCATGCGAGGTGGCAGGGCGCGCCCGTGTCATCGATGCGCAGGGCGTATGACGTACGGGGAGTGGTCAGCAGCCACACCCCGGTGTCCGGGGCACGGGAGATCGTCGGCATCGGGCCTCATGTTCGGGAGACGGACGGGGGAGCGGCGGGTGTCGCCCGCGGATGCGGAGCGCTCGGTGACGAGGACAAGAATCGCCCCGTAAGCCAACGAGACCTTCGATCGCATGTCAACACCCGGTGTATGGCTGGCTTTGGAGCCGAGATCGAGGCTCACAGGCAATCCTCAGGAGATTCCTGCTTCTTTCATTGACAGCGGAAAATAAGGAGCCTAGGTTCCCGGCCATGGCCTCGCCCCCTGCCGTCGAGTCGTTCCCCGCGAACACGTCGGCCGCCGCGCAGATCTTCACCACGGTCCTGTCCCAGGGTCCTCTCACGCGTATGGAAGTGGCGCGGCGGGCGGGGCTGTCGGCCGCGGCCGTCACCAAGGCGGTCCGTCCCCTGATCGAGGCCGGCTACCTGGTGGAGGACGTGGACGAGGACGCGCGCCCGGCGCTCGGGCGGCCCGCGAACCTGGTGCGGGTGGACGGTGGCCGTGCGCTGTTCATCGGGGTCAAGGTGACCGGAGACAAGCTCATCGGTGTGCTCACCGACCTGTGCTGCCGGATCCTGGTCGCCCGGCACATCCCCCTCGCCGCCCGGGACCCCAAGGCGGTGCTGGGGCCGGCCACCGAGCTGGTACGGGAACTGCTCATCGAAGCGGACGGTCTCGGCGTGCGCGTCGCGGGTCTGGGCATGGCCGTCTCCGGGGATGTGGACCGCGCGGAGGGCGTCGTGCGCTACTCGCCCTTCCTGGAGTGGCGCGATGTGCCGCTCGCCGAACTCGCCGCCATGACCACGGGGCTGCCGGTCACCGTCGACAACGATGTGCGCGCGCTGACCGTGGCCGAGCAGTGGTTCGGGGCGGGCGTGGGACTTTCCGGCTTCGCCGTCGTGACGGTCGGCGCGGGCATCGGCTGCGGCCTCGTGGTCCACGGCAGGGTGGTCGCCGGGGCCCACGGGGTGGCCGGCGAGATCGGACACGTCACCGTCGACCCGGCGGGCCCCCGCTGCCACTGCGGCAACCGTGGCTGTGTGGAGGCCATCGCGAGCGACGACGCCATCGTCCGGCAGATGCGCGCGGCCACGGGGGTCCAGGTGGCCGACGCGGTCCAGGCCGCCTCACTGGCCCACGACGGCGTCGCCGGGGCGCGGGAGATCTACGCACGGGCGGGCGACGCCATCGGCCGTGGCATCGCCACCGTGGCCAATCTGCTCGGCCCCGAACGCGTGATCATCTCCGGTGAGGGCCTGGCCGCCTACGACCTGTTCGCCGACCACATCCGTACCGCCTTCGCCGCGGCGGCCTTCGGCTCCGCGGCGCAGTGCGATGTGCGGACCCGGCCACTGCCCTTCGACGAATGGGCCCGCGGCGCCGCGGCCACCGCCATCCAGTCCTTCATCAGGTCGGACGCCAACCAGCACACACGAGGCCGAGCCCCCTCGCCGCCGTAGCACCGAATCCCGCCGCGTCTCCCGCCACCCCTTCCCCGGACCACACCTCCAGGAGGTAGGACCCATGCGGTCATCCTCGTACCCCCTCATGCCCGTACGCGGTCTGAGAACCGTCGTCGTCCTGGCCCTCGCCGTGGGCTTCGCCACCGCCGTCCCGGCGGCGCAGGCACAGCCCGGCGGCAACAAGGCCACCCCGGCATCCCCGACTGGCCCGGCCGCCGTCGCCGCCAAGCCCTATATGGGCTGGACCAGTTGGAGCATGCAGTCCTCGAAGTACCCGGGGCTCAACCCGGACGGCGACTACAGCTACCTCACCGAGGCGAACGTCCTCAAGCAGACCGACGCCATGGCCGCCAAGCTGAAGAAGTACGGCTACGAGTACGTCAACATCGACGCCGGATGGTGGCGCGACTACGCGTGGACACCCGAGTTCGACGAGTACGGCCGGCAGAAGGCCGATCCGGTGCGCTTCCCCAGCGGCATGAAGTCGGTCGCCGACCATATCCACTCCAAGGGTCTCAAGGCCGGTATCTATCTGCCCGTCGGCCTGGAGAAGGAGGCATACGGCGGGGGCAAGGTGCCGATCTGGAACGCCGAGGGCTGCACCACCGCCGATATCGTCCACGACGACCTGCGCACCACCAATGGCTGGGACAGCGCGTACAAGATTGATTTCTCCAATCCCTGCGCACAGAAGTACATCGACTCCCAGGCGCGGCTGTTCGCAGACTGGGGCTATGACTTCCTCAAGCTCGACGGCGTGGGCCCGGGCTCCTTCAAGAGCGGCGACAACTACGACAACGTCGCCGACGTGGCCGCCTGGCAGAAGGCGATCGCCGCCACCGGCCGCCCGATCCACCTGGAGCTGTCCTGGTCCCTGGACATCGGACACGCCGCCGACTGGAAGAAGCACTCCAACGGCTGGCGCATCGACACCGACGTCGAGTGCTACTGCAACACGCTGGTCAGTTGGGAAAACTCCGTGGACGACCGCTGGAGTGACGCCCCTGCCTGGACCCGGCACGCCGGTCCCGGCGGCTGGAACGACCTCGACTCCCTCGACGTGGGCAATGGCGAGATGGACGGCCTGACCAAGGCCGAGCGGCAGAGCTACGCCACGTTGTGGGCCATCGCCAAGTCCCCGCTCTACACCGGCGACGACCTGACCAGGCTGGACTCCTACGGCCTGTCCCTGCTGACCAACCGCGAGGTCATCGCCGTCAACCAGGGCGGCAACGCGCCCGCGCAGCCGGTCACGCCGTCCGACCCACAGCAGGTGTGGGCCGCGAAGAACAGCGACGGCACCTACACGGTCGCCCTGTTCAACCTCGCCGACAAACCGGCCTCGGTGACCGCCGACTGGTCGACGCTCGGCTTCACCGGCAAGGCCGCGGTCCGGGATCTGTGGAACCACGAGAGCCTCGGCAGCCACCAGGACAGGATCACCGAGGCCCTGCCCGCCCATGGCTCCCGCCTCTTCACGGTCACCCCGCGCGGCGACGCGCTCACCTGGACCGGCATCGAGGCCGAGTCGTCCGCGAACACCCTCAGCGGCAACGCCTCCGTCGCCGACTGCCCGGCCTGCTCCGACGGCCACAAGGTCGGCAACCTCTACACCGGTGGCAAGCTGACCCTCAACAACGTGCTCGTCGACAAGGCCGGCACCTACCAGATCAAGGTCGCCTACATCAGCGGGGACGCCCGCTCCGTCGCCGTCTCGGTGGGCGGCGGCGGCGCCACCAGCCATGCGTTCCCCTCGACCGGCGACTGGTCCACCGTCAGCAGTGTCCATGTACCGGTGGCGCTCAAGGCCGGCTCCAACACCATCACCTTCGACAGCGGTTCCGGCTACGCGCCCGACATCGACCGGATCGACGTACCGAAGTCCTCCTGAACCCCCGAGGGGGCCCGGCCCCGGCCGGGCCCCCTCGCCCATCTCAGACGCCTGGAGCCGCCATGAACCCCCGCCCGACCCACGACGGCAGTGACCCCAGCAGAGAGCCCGGCAGAGCCCCCGGCAGTGACCCCAGCAGAAGAACCGCGCTGTCCCTCGCGGCGACGGCCGGACTCACCGCCGCCCTCGGTGCCCTGCCCGCCTTCACCGCCTCCGCCGCACCCCGGCGCCCGGCCGACACCCCGCCGCTCACCGGCACAGCACACGACCAACTGTGGTGGCAGGCCCCTGGCGACGAGGGCTCCCTGATCGAGCAGGGCCTGCCGGTCGGCAACGGCCGCCTCGGCGCCCTCGCGAGCAACGACCCCGGCCGCGAACTGCTGCTGATCACCGACGCCACGATGTGGACCGGCGGCCTCAACGACATCCTCGACGCCGACGGCCAATTCCCCTACGGCCGGGGCGACTTCGGTTCCTTCACCCTGCTCGCCCGGCTCACCGTGGACATCCCCGACCACGACCTGTCCGGTGTCAACGGATACCGCCGCACCCTCGACCTCGCCCAGGGACTGGTCACCAGCTCCTACGTCCGCTCCGGAGTCACCTACCGGCGCCAGGTCTTCGCCAGCCACCCCGACGACGCGATCGTCCTGCACTTCACCCAGAGCGGCGGCGGCCACTACACCGGCACCCTCACCCTGGGCGGCACCCACGGCGAAAAGCCCTCGAACGCCGAGTCGTTCGGCGCGTCCTTTCCGGGCGGCCTGCGGTACGGGGCGGCGGTCACGGCATACGGCAGCGGCGGCCGGGTCCGCGTCAACGGCACCCGCATCGACTTCTCCGGCTGCGCGGACCTCACGGTGGTGGTCAGCGGCGGCACCAACTATGTGCCCGACGCCGAGCGCGCGTACCGCGACCCCTCCCTCGACCCCGAGAAGCTGGCCCGCACCAAGGTCCGCGCCGCCGCCCGGCACTCGGCGGACACCCTGCGCCGCACCCACATCGCCGACTACCGCGGCCGGTACGAGAAGTTCACCCTCTCCCTCGGCACCTCAACGGACGCCCAGCGGTCCCTGGACACCTGGGAGCGGCTCACGGCACGCGCCCGGGACGGTGTGCCCGACCCCGAACTGGAGGCCGCCTACCTCCAGTACAGCCGCTACCTGATGATCTCCGGCTCGCGCGACAGCCTTCCGCTGAACCTCCAGGGGCTGTGGCTGGACGGCAACGACCCGGACTGGATGGGCGACTACCACACCGACATCAACATCCAGATGAACTACTGGATGGCCGACCGGGCGGGCCTGTCCTCCTGCTTCGACGCCTTCGCCGACTACTGCCTCGCCCAGCTTCCGTCCTGGACCGAGGTCACCCACGACCGCTTCAACGACCCGCGCAACCGCTACCGCAACTCCACCGGGAAGGTCGGCGGCTGGGCCGTGGCCTTCTCCACCAACATCCACGGTGGAAGCGGCTGGTGGTGGCATCCCGCGGGCAACGCCTGGCTGAGCAACAGCCTGTACGAGCACTACGAGTACACCCGGTCGCGGGCGTATCTGGCGAAGATCTACCCCCTGCTGAAGGGCGCCTGCGAGTTCTGGGAGGCGCGGCTGATCACCACCACCCTCCCCGGCACCTCGAAGGAGGTGCTGATCGACGACAGCGACTGGTCGCCCGAACACGGCCCGCAGGACGCCAAGGGCAACACCTATTCCCAGGAACTGGTGTGGGCGCTGTTCGGCAACTTCGCCGCCGCGGCCGCCGAGCTGAAGAAGGACACCGGCTACGCGGAGGCGATCACCTCGCTGCGCGAGAAGCTGTATCTGCCGGAGGTGAGCCCGAAGTCCGGATGGCTCCAGGAGTGGATGTCCCCCGACAACCTCGGCGAGACCACCCACCGCCATCTGTCCCCCCTGATCGGCCTGTTCCCCGGCGACCGCATCCGCCCCGACGGCTCCACTCCAAAGGAGATCGTGGACGGGGCCACCGCCCTGCTCACCGCCCGCGGCATGAACAGCTTCGGCTGGGCCAACGCCTGGCGCGCCCTGTGCTGGGCGCGGCTGAAGAACGCCGACAAGGCATACCAGCTCATCGCCAACAACCTGCGCCCCTCCATCGACGGCAGCAACGGCACCGCGTTCAACCTCTTCGACATCTACGAGGTCGAGAAGGGCCGTGGCATCTTCCAGATCGACGCCAACTTCGGCACCCCGGCCGCCATCAGCGAAATGCTGCTGTACTCGCGCCCCGGCCACCTGGAGCTGCTCCCCGCCCTGCCCGACGCCTGGGCCGCCGCCGGCTCGGTCACGGGACTGGCCGCGCGGGGCGGCTTCGTCGTCGATCTGCGCTGGAAGCGGGGGGTACCGACGTCGGTCCGCATCCACAGCGTCGGCGGCCACACCACGACAGTGGCCCACGGCGGCACCTCCCGTACGATCCGCCTGGCGCCCGGCGAGTCCCGCACGCTGAAGGGCCTCGCCCGATGACGGCCCGCCGCGCCGCCCTCGGCGGCGTGGCCGCCGCACTGCTCGCGGCCGCCGCCCTCCAGGCCACTTCCGCCGAGGCGGCGGGCGGTCGGCACTCCGTCGTCACCTGGGCGGCGAGCGCGGATCGCCTGGGGGACGGGACACCGGACCGCGGCTACCGGATGGTCGTGCACACCAGCGCCGCCGGGAGCGATCTGCGCATCCGCCTCTCCAACGCCTTCGGCGACCGGCCGCTGACCCTCGACAGCGTCTACGCCGGTGTCCAGAAGTCGGGTGCCGAGCTGAAGCCGGGCAGCAACCGGCGGCTGACCTTCGGCGGCGGGCACACCGTCACCATCCCGGCGGGCGAGGTTGTCTTCAGCGACGCCCTGCCCGGCAGCCTGCCCGCCGCGACCAACCTGGTCATCAGCCTCCACACCCCCGATGCGTCCGGTCCGGCCACGGGCCACGGGATGGCGATGCAGACGTCGTACACGACCCAGGGCGATCACACCGGAGAGGAGAGCGCCACGCACTGGACGGACACCACCGGCTCCTGGTTCTACCTCGACGCCGCCACCGTCCGCACATCCGCCGCCACCGGCGCCGTGGTGGCGCTCGGCGACTCCATCACCGACGGCTGGCAGTCCACCACCGATCTCAACCGCCGCTGGCCCGACTATCTCGCGCGCCGGTTGGAAAAGGCGGCCACCGGCGTCAGGGGAGTGGCGAACGAGGGGATCTCCGGCAACAAGGTCCTCGCCGACGGCGCCGGGCAGAGCGCCCTGAACCGGCTCGACCGCGATGTCCTGTCCCTCCCGGGCGTGCGGACCGTGTTCCTCTTCGAGGGGGTCAACGACATCAAGGCGCACACCGGCGTCACCGCCACGGACATGATCGACGGCTACCGCCGGATCATCGCCCGGGCGCACGCGGCCGGGAAGTGCGTGGTCGGCGCCACCGTGGGCCCCTTCAAGGGCTGGTCCGAATGGGACGCGGCCGCCGAGCGGGTACGCCAGGACGTCAACGCCTTCGTCCGAAGCAGCGGCGAGTTCGACGCGGTCACCGACTTCGACCGTGTACTGCGCAGCCCGTACGACCCCGAGCGGGTGCTGCCGTTCCTCGACAACGGCGACCATCTGCACCCCAACGACAAGGGGATGCAGGCGATGGCCGACGCCGTCGACCTCACCGCACTCGACTGCGCCGGCGGCCCGCGCTCCACGGACTGAACACGGGCCGCCGGGCGGCCGGGCGCGGCCCGTGGAACACCGCGCCCGGCCACTCGGCTCGATGGGCTGCGCCGGTCATGCCGCTGCCGTCGCCGAGGACCGGCGCGCCCGTCTCACTGCTCGTCCGGGCGGCGTGCCGGAAGCGGCGGGGACAGAATCTCGCCCGAGGCGAAGCGGCCCGGCCGGAAGTCCTTCAGCAGGGGGGACTCACGGCCGTAGAGCTCGTCCGCGACCAGGCGGCCGAGCAGCGGGGCCAGGGTGATGCCACTGTGGGTCGCCACCACGTAGAACGGAACGTCGGTGGCGGGGAAGCCCGCCACCGTGAAACCGTCGCCCGGCATGGCGCGTTGGCCGACCCGGACCTTCTCCACGACGGTGCCCTCGGCGGCGTTCAGCACCTCGGGCAGACGGGCCAGCATGCTGGTGGCGATCTCACCATCGGGCGGGTACGCCGTGGCGGGGTCCGCGGACGCGTCCAGGTCCAGGGCCTGGAGCGGCAGACGGCCACCGCCGTCGGGGCGGACGTTGAGCCGCGGGCCGGTCAGCACGCGGGACAGCCGCGCGGCGCGCTGGTGACGCGCCCTCGGGCGCCTCGTCAGCCGTTGGCGCCCGGGCCCGGAGGCTGGACCAGCTTCACAAGGGTTCCGTCCTGGGCGTCCCGCAGGCAGGCGAAGCGGACACCGGCGTGGTCGCCCGCGGTCATGGCCCGCGACGGCGCGACGGCTTCCCATCCGGCCGGGGCCGCCCGGGCGAGGATGGCGTCGATGTCGTCCACGGTGAGCACCGGGTTCGGCTCACAGGCGGAGGACGCCATCCGCGGAGAGTGCCGCGTGATAGGCGAATTCCCAGAAGTCCATATGTCCGATGGCCAGGTTGACATGCATCAAATTGACCTCCGGGGGCGCCAGCCGGAATTCGCGGTCGAGCTCCAGGTCTCCGTCCTCCAGCTCCTGGCCTCTGGTCGAAACCGCGAGCAGGGGGTGGTCGCCGGTCATGGTGGCGGCATCGGCCAAGAACACGACTTCGAGCGCGGGTTCGGCGGCGGCCGCGGATATCACGTCATCCGGACTCGCCCCGGCGAACGCACGGTCGTCGACCAGGAAGGTGCGCACCTCGAAGCCGTTGTCGTCGGGCTGGTTGAGCAGGTCGACGACGGTGCGCCACGCCGCCTCGTCCGAGTAGTCCGTGCGCACGACAAGGGCTTCGGACTCGAAGTCGTGATGGGTGAAATCGATGGCCGGTGGCATGGCGGGGTTACGCATGGGAAGTCCTCTTCTCATCGCTCGATGTCGCTCCTGCCTTTTCCGGTGAGAATCGCAGCAGCGTGACCGAGTGTGCTGGGAACGTCAAGGTCAGGGGGTGCCGTGGGCCGTGGTACGAGAACGGCGCCATGATCTCCGGTGTCCAGTTGAACAGGTTGGAGGAGGTGCCGCCGGGATACCGGAGCATCCCGACCCCGGCCTTCTTGATCTTTCCGACGATGCCCGGGGCCGGGTGGTTGTGCTCCGAATCCCACATCCCGTAGGCGTCGTCGTACCACTTGGCCCCGTTCACACCGGTCATGAAGGGGCTGACCGTGAACGATCGCCGCTGGGCGTCGGCGGCGACGACCGGCACGCCACCCCGGCCGCTCGATCCCGTCAGGTCGTCCGGGGTGCACCCGGTGCCCAGGGCGCCGGCCACCCCGGCCGCCGCGCCGTACAGGAAGTGGCGCCGGCCCATCCCGTGCCGTCCTGTCCCGTGCCGACGTAACTCACTCATATCGGTCCCTCTGTTCCCTGGACGATCTTCGTTTTTCCATGGGCACGGGACGGTAGGGGATGGCCTTGTGCGGTTCTTGTGAGGTGATCTGCCGGACCTCGACCGGTCCGGGTGTTGAAAATTACCTCTCAGTGAGAGGTAAACTGGAGGCATGGCCACAGAGGAGTTCCCCGAGTCGTTCGCCGATGTGCTGGGCGGCGTCCAGCGGCTGATCCGGCGGCGGCTGCGGGCCGGGATGACGGAGCCGCGGCTGCGCGGTGCCCAGGTGGAGCTGTTGCGGCTGGTCATGGCCCACCCCGGGATCCGGGTGTCGGCCGCGGCCAAGGAGCTCTACCTCGCGGGCAACTCGGTCTCCACCCTCGTCAACCAGCTCGTGAAGGCGGGCTATCTGCACCGCGAGACCGATCCGGAGGACCGGCGCTCCGCACGGCTGACGGCCACCCCCGCCGCCGAGACCCGGCTGCGGGAGTGGCACGCACGGCGCGGCGCACTGGTCCGCGAGCAGGTGGCGCGGCTGTCCGAGAGCGAGCGGGCGGCGCTGGCCGCGGCCGTTCCGGCGCTGCGCAAACTGGCCGAGAACCTTCATGAGGAGGTGGAAGGGATATGACCGACGCCCCGGAAAGCACGGCTCCGGTCGCGCTCGTCTGCGAGGGTCTGCGGTACGCGTTCGGGGAGACCAAGGCGGTCGACGACCTGGCGCTGTCGGTCCGGGCGGGCGAGGTCTTCGGGCTGCTCGGACCCAACGGAGCGGGCAAGACCACCGCGATCCGCTGCATCACCACACTGCTGCCGGTCCCCACCGGGATGGTGCGGGTGTTCGGGCACGACGCGGCGAAGGAGCGGATGGCCGTCCGCCGGCTGCTGGGCTATGTACCGCAGCAGCTCTCCGCCGACGCCGGGCTCACCGGCCGGGAGAACGTGGAGCTGTTCGCCCGCGTCTTCGACGTCACCCGCCGGGAGCGGGCCGACCGCGTGGCGCGGGTGCTGGCGGCGGTGGACCTCACCTCGGCGGCCGACCGGCTCGCCAAAACGTACTCCGGCGGCATGGTCCGCCGCCTGGAGCTGGCCCAGGCGCTGGTCAGCGCACCCCGGCTGCTGATGCTGGACGAGCCGACGATCGGCCTGGACCCGATCGCCCGGACCAGCGTCTGGGAGCACATCAACGCGGTACGGGCGGCCACCGGGATGACCGTGCTGGTCACCACGCACTACATGGACGAGGCCGACCAGTACTGCGACCGGGTCGCGCTGATGCACCGCGGCCGGATCCACGCACTCGGCACGCCCGGCGAGCTCCGCTCCGAGCTGGCCGGCCGCCGCCGGGCGGAAGGCGAGGCCGATCCGAAGCCGACTCTGGAGGACGTCTTCCGGGACGTCGCCGGAAGCGGTCTCGACGAGCAGGGAGGAGATTTCCGCGATGTCCGAAGCACCCGTCGCACCGCGTCCCGGGTCGGCTGATGCCGCCGGGCTCGTCCCGGACGGACGGCCCGATCCGCTGCTGACCCCGCCGCGCGCCCGCGCCGGCTGGCGGGTGCTGCCCGCGCGGGTCATCGCCATGTGCGTGGTCGAGCTCCAGAAGCTGCGGCACGACCGCACCGAGCTGTACACCCGGGCGGTCCAGCCCGCCCTGTGGCTGCTGATCTTCGGCGAGACCTTCACCCGGCTCAAGGCCATACCGACGGGCGGCACGCCGTACATCGACTATCTCGCGCCAGGCATCATCGCCCAGTCCGCGATGTTCATCGCCATCTTCTACGGGATCCAGATCATCTGGGAGCGGGACGCCGGTATCCTCACCAAACTGCTGGTCACCCCCACCCCGCGGGCCGCCCTGATCACCGGCAAGGCATTCGCCTCCGGAGTGAAGGCGCTGATCCAGGCGGTCGTGGTGATCGTCATCGCGGCGCTGCTCGGAGTGGCGCTGACCTGGAATCCGCTGCGGCTCCTCGGGGTGGCCGTCGCGGTGATCCTGGGCTCGGCCTTCTTCTCCTGCCTGTCGATGACCATCGCCGGAATCGTGCTGACCCGCGACCGGCTGATGGGCATCGGGCAGGCCATCACCATGCCGCTGTTCTTCGGCTCCAACGCGCTGTACCCGGTGGCGCTCATGCCCGGCTGGCTCCAGGCCGTCAGCACCGCCAATCCGCTGAGCTACCAGGTCGATGCCCTGCGTGGATTGCTGCTGGGCACTCCACACCATCTCGCACTCGACTACGGCGTCCTGGTCCTGGCCGCCGCGGCCGGTATCACGGCGGCCTCCTCGCTGCTGGGGCGGCTGGCGCGCTGACCCGGGCGGTGCGCGGGAGCGCCGCAGCGCGGTGTGCGGTGGAACGGATCCACACCGTACCGTCGCCGGGACAGTGGCCACCGGGCCCTACGAGCACGAGAGACATCTCGCGTGCGTAACAAGTCAAGCCGCCGTGGCCAGAGCCGCTGAAGGACCGGAGGTGAACGCGTGTTGCTCGTCGAAGAGCTGTCGGCTCTGCAGGCAGTGGTAGAGCTGTCCGATCATCCGGTTGAACAGGTGCCGCTGG
>NZ_JAHLEM010000409.1 GCF_018883605.1 Streptomyces niphimycinicus
AGCAGCCGACCCAGCAGCCTGCGCAGTGGCCGGACGCGCCCGCGCAGCCCCGTCCGCAGCCGCTGCCCGCCGAGGCCCCCCAGAGCGCCGACGCCGCCCAGGGGCGCGCGATCAGCGTGCGCACCCTGGGCCAAGGGGTGCCGTTCGCCCAGCAGGTGGGGGAGCATCCCCAGGGCCAGCCGCAGCAGGGCCAGGGACGCCCGCAGCAGGGCCAGCCCCAGACGCCCTCCGGAGGCACCAGCCTGGGCTCCGGCAGGCGCCGCAAGCTGGCCGCCCGGCCCGAGATGGCGGACCAGGGCGCCTCGGCCGAACTCCAGCCCGCCGGCAGCCGTTCGCAACCGCACCCCGGGGCACAGACCGGCGCCCAGCCCCGTCCCCAGCCCGGGCCGGGGGCGCAGCCGCAGCGTGCGGCGGGTGGGTCGCAGAGCTCGGGCCGTGCGTTCGCCATCGGCGCGCCGGACGAGGGCGCCGAGGGGCCGGAGCCGCTGGACGGGCCCAACGGCGCCGTCGAGATCGTCGACGACCGCACCCCGCCGCCCGACGACGAACTGCCGCCGGAGCCGCTGGACAACCCGCGCCGCCTCCTCGTATGGCCCGCCCCGGACATGTCCACCCAGCAGGCGCTGAGCGACCGCGGCTACCGTCCGGTGATCGTGAACTCCCGTGAGGAGGTCGACGCGCAGATCGCCGCGTACCCGGCGGCGCTGTTCGTCGATCCGCTGACCGGGCCGATCACCCGGACCGCGCTCCAGTCGCTGCGTACGGCCGCGGTCGCCGCCGAGGTGCCGGTGCTGGTGACCGCGGGGCTCGGCCAGGCGACGCGGGAGGCGGCGTACGGCGCCGACCCGGCCGTCCTGTTCAAGGCGCTCGCCCCGCGCGACAGCGAACAGCATCCGTCGCGCGTTCTGCTGATCGAGGAGCACGAACCGATCGCCGTCGCCCTTACGGCGACGCTCGAGCGGCGCGGGATGCAGGTCGCCCGCGCGGCGACGGACGCGGACGCGGTCTCGCTCGCGGGGCAGATGCGGCCGAACCTGGTGGTGATGGACCTGATGCAGGTACGCCGCCGCCGGGCCGGGATCGTCGACTGGCTGCGCGGCAACGGACTGCTCAACCGCACCCCGCTGGTCGTCTACACCTCCGCGGACATCGATCCGGCGCATCTGTCGCGGCTGACCTCGGGCGAAACGGTGCTGTTCCTCGCGGAGCGCTCGACGAGCGCGGAGGTGCAGTCGCGGATCGTGGACCTGCTGGCGAAGATCGGCACCAACTGACACGTGCGGTCCTTACGGTGACGTGCGGGCCGTAAGGAGACACTCGGCTCCTTACGGTGGCCGCGTCACCGACCGGCCGACCGGGGGCTCGGGCCCGCTCGGCCCGCGCCCCCATTCCGTAGCGTTCCTCAGCCCAGCGTGGTCAGCGGCCCAGCGTGGTCACGTCCAGTTCCCCGTCCGCGTACTGCTTGCGGATCACCTTCTTGTCGAACTTCCCCACACTCGTCTTCGGCACCACCGGAACCACCGCCCAGTGCTCCGGCAACTGCCAGCGCGCGACCCGTTCGGCGAGGAAGGCCCGCAGCCCCTCGTAGTCGACCGTGGCGCCGTCCGTCAGCACCACCGTGGCCAGCGGCCGCTCGCCCCACTTCTCGTCCGGCACCGCCACCACCGCCGCCTCCGCGACCTCCGGATGGCCCATCAGCAGGTTCTCCAGCTCGACCGTGGAGATCCACTCGCCGCCGGACTTGATGACGTCCTTGGCCCGGTCGGTCAGCGTCAGATAGCACTCGGGGCTGATGGTGCCGACATCGCCGGTCTTCAGCCAGCCGTCCTCGGTGAACTTGTCCTCGGGGCGGAACGGCTCGCCGTCGGCCCCTCCGTAGTACGCGCCCGCGATCCACGGCCCGCGCACCTCCAGCTCACCCGGCGTCTTCCCGTCCCACGGCACGACCTCGCCGTCCGCCGAGATCAACCGGCACTCGACGGACGTCGGGAAGCGGCCCTGCGACAGCCGGTACGGCCAGCCCTCCTCCGCCGAGAGCCCGCCCGGCGGATGGGCCACGGAGCCGAGCGGAGAGGTCTCCGTCATGCCCCATGCATGGACGACGTGGATGCCGTGGCGCTCCTCGTACGCCTTCATCAGGGAGGGCGGGCAGGCCGAGCCGCCGATGTAGACGTCCCGCAGACAGCTCACCTCCCGCGGCCTCGCGTCGAGTTCGGCGAGCAGCCCCTGCCAGACGGTGGGGACGGCGGCCGCGATGGTGGGACGTTCGCGTTCGATCATCTCGGCGAGCGGCGCGGGCTGGAGGAAGCGGTCGGGCATGAGGATCGAGGCGCCCGCCATAAAGGCGGCATGCGCGGTGCCCCATGCGTTCGCGTGGAACATGGGCACCACCGGCAGCAGGGTGTCGCCCCCGGACATCCCGAACGACTCGGCGGCGTTGACCTGCATCGAGTGCAGGTAGATGGAGCGGTGGCTGTAGGCCACGCCCTTGGGGTCCCCGGTCGTCCCCGAGGTGTAGCAGAGCGCGGCGGCCTGGCGCTCGTCGATCTCCGGCCAGGCGTAGTGCCGCGGCCGGCCCTCGATCAGCTCCTCGTAGTCATGGACCCGGGCGGCGCAGCCGTCCAGGACGGAACGGTCGCCGGGCCCCGCGACCACGATGTGCTTCACGGTGGTGAGGCCGGGGAGGAGCGGGGCGAGCAGCGGCAGTACGGAGCCGTTGACGATGATCACGCGATCGGCGGCGTGGTTCACGATCCAGCCGAGCTGCTCGGTGGGCAGCCGCAGGTTGAGGGTGTGCAGTACGGCGCCCATGGAGGGGACCGCGAGATACGCCTCCAGATGCTCGCCGTTGTTCCACATCAAGGTGGCCACGGCCTGCCCCGGCTCGACCCCGAGCTCATCGCGCAGCGCGTTCGCCAACTGGATCGACCGCATGCCCACGTCGTGGAAGCTGAGGCGCCGGGGCTCGTCCTCACCGGTCCAGGTGGTCACATGGGCCGTACGGCCATGCACGAGTGCCCCGTGCACAAGGATGCGGGTCACGGTCAGCGGTACGTCCTGCATCGTGCTGAGCACCGGGGCCTCCAGGGTTCCGGTTACGCGCGGGCTGAGGTTCCGCCGATTGTGCAGCCGACCGCTCGGTATGTCACTACCCCGGACCCCGCCGGCCCCCGTCGGCCGACGCTCGGACGGTCACGCGGCGTAGCCGAGCTCCGGGTCCTCGCGGAGCTTGCTGAGGGCGCGCGAGACCGCGCTCTTGACGGTGCCGACGGACACCCCGAGTACCTCCGCCGTCTGCGCCTCGCTCAGGTCCTCGTAGTACCTGAGGACGACCATCGCCCGCTGACGGTCCGGCAATCGGAGTACGGCCCGCCACAGGGCGTCGCGGACGACCTGCCGTTCGGCGGGGTCCGGAGCGGGCACCGTCTCGGGCTCGGGCAGCTCCTCGCAGGCGAATTCGTCGATCTTGCGCTTGCGCCACTGCGAGGTGCGCGTGTTGACCAGAGCGCGCCGCACATAGCCGTCCAGCGCTTTGTGGTCCTCGATGCGCTCCCACGCCAGGTACGTCTTGGTCAGCGCGGTTTGCAGCAGATCCTCGGCGTCGCACACGTTGGAGGTCAGCGAGCGGGCGGTGCGCAACAGCACTGGCCCCCGCGCCCGTACATACGAAGTGAACGACGGGAACGCGGCGGCGGATACGCCTGTGCACACGGTCGTGGTCATGGCCTAACGCTAGGAGCCGGGCAGGTCGGAGCGGATCGGCCATAAGTGCCGAAGCGGGATCAGCCTCAGGTTGTACGGTTGGTGCTGGCACCACCTACTCCGGGGGGAGGGGCTGAGCCGAGGGTCAGGGTTCCTCCTGAGGGTTCCCCGAGAGCGTCCCCGAAGGCGCTCCCGGAGAGTTCCCGAGGATTACCCGAAGATGCCTACGAGGACCCCTCCGAAGATGCCTCCGCGGATCCAAGGGTGTCCCGGACGGGAGCCGGTGACGGAGGGTCACTTGATGATCGCGACCGGTGCGTCCACCTTGTTGCGGTCGATGCGCAGCGTCCGGCCGCCGTGTGTCACATCGACGTTGCCCTTGTACTGGTGGATGCGGCGGTGCGGATTCCACGCGCTCTTGGCCAGCGACGGCTCACCGTACAGCGACGGCTTCCCCTTCCAGCGTGCGAACCACATGGCCGAGGGCAGGTCATGGAGCCCGGCCCGGCGGGCCTGCTCCACATGGCGCACCCCGGACTCGGCGCTGCTGTAGAAGCCGGGGAAGAAGCCGTGCGAGCGGACCTCGCGGTTCCAGCCGCGGATGAAGGAGAGCGTCTTGGCGGCGCAGCCCGTTTTCGTCAGGTCGTACGCCTCCATGTCGAGGTAGAGCGCGCTGCGCTTCTTCAGGGAGAGCGCCTTGGCGCGCGCGACGGCGTCCTTGCCCTCCGCGCGCCCCTGGGAGAAGGGCTTGCCGCCAATGGGCACATGCTTCTTGTTGGCGCTGCGGACGCAGGGGGCCTGGGATCCGACGAAGATGGGCAGCACCCGCCACTTCATGCTCTTGACGCCGCGCATCCAGGAGACGGTGAGGTTGGGCTGGCTCGCACAGGCCCGGCCGCGGCCAGCGTAATAGACGCCGACGGCGCGGTAGCGGGAGCTGTTCCACGCGCGCAGGGTGGCGAGGGACGGCGCATGGCAGGTGTCGAAGGCCCAGCCCTGGAAGACCTTGGCGCCCAGGGGGCGGGGGTCGGGCAGGACCTCCGCCGAGGCGGCGGGGGTGGCACCGGCGATCGCGGTGGCCAGCGCCGCGGCCAGACCGGCGGTCCAGCCCGTGGCTTGCCAGTTGCTCCGCCTGCTCTGCTTTCTTCGGGTCATATGAGGAGTGAAGGTGGACCTCGGCGGCCGGAGACCGCCGACACGCGCGCGGTTCAGCCGTCTGCGCCGAGGAGAAGCCCGGATGTCGGTACCCCGGTGCCCGCGGTGACCAGGGCGCGGGCGGCCCCCGGCACCTGGTTGACGGAGGTGCCGCGGATCTGGCGGACGGCCTCGGCGATCCCGTTCATCCCGTGCAGATACGCCTCACCGAGCTGACCGCCGTGCGTATTGAGCGGCAGCGCGCCCTCGGCGACGAATCCGGCCGCCTCACCGCGTCCGCAGAAGCCGAACTCCTCTAGCTGCATCAGCACGAACGGCGTGAAGTGGTCGTAGAGGATGGCCACGTCGACGTCGGCCGGGGTCAGCCCACTGCCGCGCCACAGTTGCCGGGCGACCACCCCCATCTCGGGAAGGCCCGTCAGGTCGTCGCGGTAGAAGCTCGTCATCTGCTCCTGACCGCGGCCCGCGCCCTGCGCCGCGGCCGTGATCACGGCGGGCGGACGCCGCAGGTCGCGCGCCCGCTCCACGCTGGTGACGACGAGCGCCTGGCCGCCGTCCGTCTCCTGACAGCAGTCGAGCAGCCGCAGCGGCTCGACGATCCAGCGGGAGGCGGCGTGATCGGCGAGGGTGATCGGCTTGCCATGGAAGTACGCGGCCGGGTTGGTGGCCGCGTGGCGGCGGTCGGTGACGGCCACATGGCCGAAAACCTCGGGCGTCAGCCCATAGGCGTACAGATAGCGCTGGGCGGCCATGGCGACCCACGAGGCCGGGGTCAGCAGCCCGAAGGGCAGCGACCAGCCGAGCGCGGCACCCTCGGCGGACGGCTCGCGGTGCTGTACGCCGGAGCCGAAGCGGCGCCCGGAGCGCTCGTTGAACGCGCGGTAGCAGACGACGACCTCGGCCACGCCGGTCGCGACGGCGAGCGCGGCCTGCTGCACGGTGGCGCAGGCCGCGCCCCCGCCGTAGTGGACGCGCGAGAAGAAGGTGAGATCGCCGATGCCGCACGCCTGCGCCACGGTGATCTCGGGGCTGGTGTCCATGGTGAAGGTGACCAGCCCGTCCACATCGGCCGGGGCGAGACCCGCGTCGTCCAGGGCCGCCTGGACGGCCTCGACCGCCAGCTTCAGCTCGCTGCGGCCCGAGTCCTTGGAGAACTCGGTGGCGCCGATGCCGACGACGGCGGCCCGGCCGCCCAGGGTGTCCGCCTTACGGGCGCTCATCGGGGGGTGTCCGGGGTGGTGATCTCGGTGGGGGCGTCGGTGGTCGCTGGGGCGTCGGTGGTAGCGGGTGTGTCGGTGGCCGCTGGGGTGTCGGTGGCCGCTGGGGTGTCGGTGGTCCCCTTACGGGCGTCACCGGTTCCCGGGGCGTCGGTGGGGAGCTGCACCGTGACCTTGCCGGTCACATGGTGGCCGATGCCGTTCCTGCCGGTGACGGCGACCTCCGCCGTACCCTCCGCGACCGAGGTGACCTCACCCGTCAACACCATCTCATCGCCGGGGTAGTTGGGCGCCCCGAGCCGGATGGCGACCTTACGGAGGCGGGCCCGGGGCCCGAAGTGATCGGTGATGTACCGGCCGACCAGCCCATTGGTGGTGAGGATGTTCATGAAGATGTCCGGGGAGCCCTTCTCCTTGGCCGCCTCGGCGTCGTGGTGCACATCCTGGTAGTCCCGGGATGCGAGGGCACCGGCGACGATCAGGGTCCGGGTGATCGGGATACGCAGCGGGGGCAGTTCATCGCCCGTACGCACGGTCATAGGGCCGCCTCCTCGTCCGTACTGTCCACCGGGTCCACCGGGTCCACCGGGTCCACCGGAGGGTTGTTCGCCTCGTCCGTCCCTCATGCCTCGGCGCCCCGGAACACCGGCAGCTCCAGCTCCTCGTCCACGCGCAGGAACTCCAGCTCGACGGGCATGCCGATGCGCACCTTGTCGTACGGCACCCCGGTGATGCCGCTGACCATCCGCACCCCTTCCGCGAGCTCGATCAGGCCGACCGCGTAGGGCGGGTCGAAGGCGGGGAAGGGCGGATGGTGCATGACCACATAGCTGAACACCGTGCCCGCGCCGGACGCCTCGACCGCCTCCCACCGCTGGGAACTGCATGCCCCACACCCCGGCAGCCAGGGGAAGCGCGGGGCGGCGCAGTCCAGACAGCGCTGGATGAGTAGCTGATGCCGGGCGACGCCCTGCCAGAAGCCCGCGTTGTCGCGGTTGATGACGGGGCGAGGGCGGCGGGGCCGGTCGACCCCCCGCTCCGCGGCCCGTCTCGGCTCCGGCTCCGGCTCCCGCTTCGGCTCCGCCTTCGGCCGCGCGGGTGCGTACTTGAGGATGCGGAAGCGGTGGGTGCCGGCCAGCTCCCCGTCCCCGGTACGGACGTTCATCCGGGTGGTGACGAAGTATCCGGTGCCCAGCTTGGTGGTCTTACGCGGCGACACCGACTCGATGACCGCGTCGAAGGTGATCTCGTCGCCGGGGCGCAGCGACCGCACGTACTCCTGCTCGCAGTCGGTAGCGACCACCGAGGTGCAGCCCGCGTCGTCGAGCAACGCCAGCAGCTCGTCGTACGCCGCGGAGCGGGCCGAACCGCCGGGGTGCCCGGCCAGCCCGCCCATCGTCCACGCCTGAAGCATCGTCGGCGGGGCGATATCCGGATAGGCGGGGTTGGTGTCGCCCATCGCCTCGCACCAGTGCCTGATCATGGGCTCGTTGACCGGGTCCCTGCCCGCGCCGCCGCTCGCGGCCGTCCGCCCCTCGTACGCTGTCAGCCGTCCGCACAGCTCATCGAGCCCATTCGGTTCATCCAGGTCGTGCAGCTCATCGCGCGTCATCGCTGCCCCTGCCGCATGCATGTCTCCCGTAGAAAGCAATCTGACTATCCGTCAGATACGGCGATGCCGTCAAGAACGCTGAAGCAGGCCGCCACCCACCGCCCGCCACCCACTCCAGGCCCACCACGCACGATCGCGCGATGGCGTCGATACGCCACCGCGCGACCGCACGACCTCACCCGTCCCGTTCGCTCAATAAATCACCACAGCTCACTCAGATCGATCGGACATTGCCCCACCCCTGCCGCGCCCCCCTGCGGGCGTCCGCGATGGCGGCGACCTACCCCCAAGCGATCGGGGCAGATCCCAGGAGCCGCACCCCGCCCTGGACGCGGCAAACGGCGGTGCGGTGAGAGTGCGGCCGGAGCCCGTCCTTGTGTCCACCATCTCGATGCCTCCGATCCTCCGACGCTCGGGAAGTGTCGCGGAAGCAGAGTTGCCCACCGAATCCCGGACGATGCGTACGGGCCATGGGAATTACCACGCAAGCATGATGAACCTGTTTTAAACGCCCCACGCACCCCCGCTCCCCACACCGCGCCGATGCGCCGGGTGGGCCCGGGTGCGGCGATGCGGCGATGCGGCGACACGGGGCGCGCCACCCCGCCCCGCCGCAGGGTGGGCCTTACGAGGGAACCGGTTCCGCATAGTTTCGGCCATCCTCGGCGACTTGCCGGGCCCCCTTCCCATTACCGAACACTTGTCCGAAAATGGGTCACATGGCGAATACCGCACTCGCCCATGTTCTTGCCCACGCCCTGACCGCCGCGGCCCATGGCTTCCGCGTGATCCCGCTGACCCGCGCGAAGCTGCCCGCCGTGCGCTCCCCTCACCACCACGACCCCGCGCCTCTGCCGTGCCGCGGCGAATGCGGCCGACTGGGCCATGGAGTCCATGACGCGTCGGCGGACCCCGGGGCGATCCGCGCCCTGTTCGCCGCCGCCCCCTGGGCCACCGGCTACGGCATCGCCTGCGGACGCGCCCCGTACCACCTGATCGGCCTCGACCTCGACCTCAAGGACGGGCTCAAGGACGGGCTCAAGGACGGAAGACCAGGAAGACCCCGAGGAACCGGGGGAGCGGCAGACACGGACGGTCGGGCCAGGAAGCCCGATGCAAACCGTAAGGACGGCACGGACAGCAGGGACAGCACCAGCAGCACAGACGGCACAGACGGCCTGGCGGCCCTCGCCCGGCTGGCCCGCGAGCATGCCTTCGCCATCCCCCTT
The DNA here is from genome assembly GCF_018883605.1 of Streptomyces niphimycinicus. Taxonomy (GTDB): domain Bacteria; phylum Actinomycetota; class Actinomycetes; order Streptomycetales; family Streptomycetaceae; genus Streptomyces; species Streptomyces niphimycinicus. Next base: position 8,916 of record NZ_JAHLEM010000409.1, read on the forward strand.
ACGGTCACCGTGCTCACCCCGAGCGGCGGCCGCCATCTCTGGTTGTGCGGCCCACCCGGCCTCGCCGTCCCGAACTCCGCCGGCCGCCTGGCCCCCGGCATCGACATCCGCGGGCTGGGCGGCTATCTGGTCGGCCCCGGCTCATACGGCTCGCACGGCAGCTATCGCCTCGCGCCTGACTCCCCCGCCTGGGCCCCGGCGCCCGCCCCGGCCGCCCTGCTGCGCCTGCTCACGCCCCCGCGCCCGGCCCCACACCGCTCGTACCACCCCGGCCCGCCGTCCCCCGGGCCGCATCCCGCCGCCCTGGAGGGGCTCGTACGGTTCGTCCGCGCCTCCCGGGAGGGCCAGCGCAACGACCGGCTGTTCTGGGCCGCCTGCCGCGCCTACGAGACCGGCGCCGGGCCGGAGTTGGCCCCCGCCCTGATCGAGGCCGCGCTCGACACCGGCCTGGCCCCGCGCGAGGCCCGCGCCACCCTCGCCTCCGCGGCCCGCAGCGCCGCCCGCCACCTCCAGCCCCCGGACGCCTGGGCCTGACGCATACGCCTGGGACGGATGAACGGAGCGGTGGCGGCGGACGTATGGCAGGACGCCGGAGGCGGCGCGATCCAGCGGTATACGGACCGTGAGCCGTGCGCTACGTGAACGAGGAGCACTATCGTGATCACGCGACGAGGCGCTCCGTACCGGAACCGGACCGCAACGCGGTGACCAGGCGGCGCGGGAACCACGCCCGTTCGCCGGTGCTTCCGCCCCGTGGCGGACCGTGAAGGGGTCCCCAATCTCCCCGTAACCGGTGATCGGCGACCGGTGATCGGCGACCGGGGTGATCCATGACCGTCCGACCGGCGACCGTCCGACCGCCTCCGCCGCACCGGTACCAAGGCGCGAGCAGGGGGAGCATTGCACGAGCTCTACGCACAGAGGTGGTTCGCGGACTTCGTGTTACCCATCGGCGTCTGCGCACTGGTCACCTGGATCTCGCTGGTCCACCGCTTCTCCGACAAGGGCCGCCTGCTGGGAACCGTAAGGTCCACGGCGCTGTGCTGCGGAATCATCGCCTGTAGCTGCGCGGCGGCCCTGCTCACCATCGCCCTGCTGCTGCCGCACGCCGCCGATGTGCCCCCCGCCGTGGCCGCTGCCGCCGCGGGCGGGGCCCTGGCACCTCGCGTCCGTCAGCAGCAGAACCAGCAGTCCACGCCGCCCTTCGTGGCCGTGATCACGCTGGGCATCGCGGTGCTGCTGAGCGAGCTGGAACGGCGGCTGGTCCACGACATGTACATCCACTGCCACCGCCTCGTCCGCGACTTCGAGAACGTGGCCCAACTGCGCATGTTCGCCTTCGAGGCCCGCCGCCACCTGCGCGGCTGCGCCGCCGCGACCAAGGACAGGACGACCCTCAACACCTTGTACGAGGAGGTGGACCAACTCCTGGACGACGCGACCAAGGTGGAGGCCGACATCGAGGCGAGATGCCGGCAGCGGGAGGTCCAGGAGTTCCCGCCGGAGCTGCACACCCCGACCCGGGAGGAGGCCGAGGACCGCCGTCAGGCCCTGGCGATGGCCATGGACGCCTGCGCGCGCATGCTGGAATTCGGCTACCGCACCGGCAAGCGGAGCGGCGACCGCGAACTCACGCGGCTCCGCGACGAGGCCCTGGCGGCGCGCCCCCTGGCCACGACAGGCACCCCGCACCCCTGACGCGAGGCGGCACACCACACCGCCCGTCAGCGACGCTCAGGGAGCGTAGACAAAGGCATCGGACCCGTCGCCCAGCCCACGCGTCCGACGAGCCCCGTCCTCCTTGGGCTCCACAAAGCTGATCTTGATGTCCAGATCCAGTGCCTCTGCCACGGCAGCCAGACTCCGCAGCGTCAGATTCTCGTCGCCGGAAAGTATCTGGCTCACCCGTCCCGGGCTGACGTCCATGAGCCGGGCGAGGTCAGCACGGCTCATATCGCGCTTCCCCAGCAACCCCGCGACCTCCACGGTGGCCTGCCGCGCCAGCCGAGCCCCCGCACAGTCCACGGCCTCCCCCTTCGAACCCTTGCCTTTCCACGGCACACTCATCACCCTCCCAGCGCATGGTGCCGACCGTTGGGCTTCACACCCCTCGGCGACAGGATTCCACCTTTAGCTACAACTAAAAGCCCACATCCCCCACCCCCGCCACCCGACCCACCCCCACTCGCCCCTTCCCCCCGCCCTGACCTGCACCAACGCCCCCACCCATAGCTTTTCGGCCAGATCTGACGCCGCCCGCCCCGGCCCGCCGACGCCCCCGCCTCGAACGTCCAACACCAGGAGCCCGGGCCTACCAACGGTCCACACAGCAGGCCCTCCGTCGGCTCGGCCACGACTGTCAGTAGCGCGCAGTACGGTCCTGACATGACAGCCAGAATCGATCTGACCTTCGACTGCACGGACGCGAAGCTCCTCGCCGAGTTCTGGAAAACGGCCCTGGGGTACGTCGACGAGCCGCCGCCCGCGCCCTTCAGAACCCGCGAGGAGTGGCTCGCACAGTTCGATCTCCCAGAAGACGATTCCGCGGACGACGGCGCATGGCTCTGCGACCCCGACGGCATCGGCCCCAGGCTCTCCATCCTCAAGGTCCCCGAGCGCAAGACAGCGAAGAACCGGCTTCATATCGACATCCGGGTGCCGGGACACGGCACCCCTGACGAGCGGTGGGCACGGATAAGAGCAGAATCCGAACGGCTCATCAGAGCGGGAGGAAACGCCCTGGAGGAGTTCGACGGGCACCACATCTTGATGGCGGACCCAGAAGGCAACGAGTTCTGCGTCGGCGCCGCCTCTTCCTAGACCCCGTCAACAACGACGCCGACGGAACGATCCACTCACAGCCCAGTCACCTCACCTGTCATCCAGGCCCTGGGCCGTCTTGAAGGACGACGACGAGGAGCGACGTCAGGGTCTGCGGGAGCCGAGGGGGCGAAGGGCATGGGCAGCATCGCGGGGGCCGTAGGCTCGCAGATCTGGATGGACGGTGGCCGGTTCTCCTGCCGGATTCCAACGACATACCGGAGCTGGCCGACGATAGCCGGGCTCAGAGCCTCGCCACCGTGCTGGTCGTCCCGTCGCCAGTAGTCCTCGCTGGAGGAGCGGAAGGTTGCGGGGTCGGCCTGGCCCGGTGGTGTTCACACGGACTTGGCCGAGCAGAGTCCAGCAACTGCGGGTTGTCCCCGGCCTGACCAGGCGTGCAGATCACGATCCATCTGGCCACCGACGCGGGCGGGCTGCTGCGGCGCATTCCCCTTTTTACGCGCACCAGCGGCGTGCTGATGCGCCCGCACCACCGAGGAGTCGATGGAGAAGACCCACTCGAGCTCGCCTGCGTCAGCCTGTCCGGTCTGGACGTGAGTCAGGATGCGGCCCCAAGTGCCGTCAGCGGTCCATCTGCGAAGGCGCTCGTGCAAAGTCTTCCATGGCCCGTAGCGTTCGGGCACGTCCCTCCAAAGCCCGCCGGTGCGCAGTTGCCGGAGGATGCCGTTGACGACCTGCCGGTGGTCCCGCCACTGTCCACCCCGCCCGGAGGAGGTCAGGAATGGTTCGATCAACGCCCACTGCTCGTCGATGAGGTCGTCGCGGCAGGCCATGATCAGGCACGTTACTCCCCGGCCAAGGGCTCAGAGGGCACGCCTCGGCGAGCTGTGCTGCTGTGCTCGGTCTGCGAGGGTGTGGGCGAGTTCGGTCACCCGCGAGGTGAGACCGGTCCAGTCGTCAGTGATCGTGCCGAGGTAGCCCGCTCGGGCTCGCTCCAACAGATCACGATCGGTTGTCGTGAGCGTCTGCGCGACGGCCTCAGCGGCGGCGTCCTTGGAGACGATCTGGCCGGTGTCGAGCGTGACGAGGATGCGCGCCAGGGTGAGGAGGATATTGCGCTCATCGCCACCGATCTGTTCCAAGATGTCCGGGATAACGGCAAGGACCGCTTTCCTGAGCAGCTCGGACGGGACAGAGGTGACAACGTCACCGAACGCGGGCCCACGCAGCACTCGGCACGCCGAGTGAGTAGTGGCCAGAAGGACGACGGCGTCGGGATCGTTCGTGGGTTGGGGAAGGTCGCCGTCGGTCAGGTCTGCGCGAAGCCACTCGCCGTACTGGAAGTCGCAGCGAGGCGCGTGTATCAATGGATGGACGTCGGCGATGACGATGCTGGTCAGCTCGATGGGTCGCCGATGCGCTGCGTCGGGGAAGCGTTCGGCGTGGCCGTGCCATCCGGAGATGCCCAACAGCAGCGAGACCAGCGCGGCACGCTCGGGTGCCGTCAGTGAGCGGTGAGTGACCATGAGCAGGTCGATGTCGCTCTCCGCACGCAGCCCAGAGGTACTGGCGGAGCCGTACAGGTAGACGCCGACGACATCCCCTGGATTCTCTCGGTCCAGGTACTTCAAGAGCGGGGCGATAAGTTCGTCCATCGCCCCTCAGCGTAACGACCTCGGGGAACAGGGCCCCTGTGCCTCGCGATGGCACCTTTGCCGTCGACCGATCAGCGACGTTCGCAGGACACGACCTAGAGTGATCGGATGATCGAGGTTCGTTCTGCCCGCCCGGAAGACGGCGACACGCTCGGCGATATCCACGCCGCAGCCTGGGAGGCATCTCACGCCCCCTTCTTCGAGCCGGAGTTCGCAGCGCATGCCGTCCAGAGCAGGCGTACAAGGTGGCATGAGCGGATCGCAGAGGGGACAAGGACGATCCTCCTCGCCGAGCTGGACGGCCGCCCCATGGCGCTGTCCGCCCTGCTCCCGTCCCCGACTCGGCCAGGTCTCGCAGAGATCTTCAGCTTCTACTGCCACCCCGACGGCTGGGGCAGCGGCGTCGCCGCCGCACTGATGACCGAGACGCTGCGCCACCTGGACGACAACGGGTTTGCTCGGGTGCATCTGTGGACGCTGCGCGACACTCCACAGTCCCGCCGCTTCTACACCAAGTGCGGCTTCATCGAGTCCGGCGCCGAGCGCGCCTTCGACTACGGCGGCGGCAACCGCCTCAACCAGGTCGAATACGAGCGGGCCTGTTGACTGCGGCACGAAGTACTTCAGCCGGACAACGTCGGAAGTGCTGATTGGTTCTTTGCCCATGGACAGGACTTGGGGGTGCCCGGCCCGTCCGGAAGCCGCCAGATTCCTCGGGCGATCTGGCCCACGCCTGGTCCACACGCGCTGGCCAACGGTGGGATTCGAGCGACACAGCGGGAGACGGCGGACGTGCGGAAGGGGTGCCCCCGAACCAGGGGCACCCCTTCTGACCAGCTAGTTCGCCGACCTCGGCGGAGGCTGAGGGATTTGAACCCTCGGTGACATCGCTGCCACGACGGTTTTCAAGACCGTTCCCTTAGGCCGCTCGGGCAAGCCTCCCCGCGCCACTCGCGGTGGCGCGGGGATCAGCCTAGCGCGTTAGCTGTCGCCCTTGCGCTTCCCCAAGGTGACGTCCGCCGTCGACAGCTTGCCGCCGCGCTTGTAGGTGAGAGTGACCTTGTCGCCCGGCTGGTGGGTCCAGATCTCGCTGATGAGGGTCGGGCCGCTGTCGATGGCCATGTCGTCCAGCTTGGTGATCACGTCGCCGGACTTGAGGCCCGCCTTGTCGGCCGGGCCGCCGGGGACGACGGCGGGGCTGCCGCCGGTGCCGTTGGAGGCGATGGTGGCGCCGTTGGCGGAGTCCTTCGTGCTGACCGTGGCCTCGATCACCGGGTAGATGGGCTGGCCGGTCTTGATGAGCTGCTCGGCGACGTTCTTGGCCTGGTTGATCGGGATCGCGAAGCCGAGGCCGATGCTGCCGGACTGCTGGGATTCGCCGAGGCCGCTGCCGTTGCCGGCGGACTGGATGGCGGAGTTGATGCCGATGACGCCGCCGTCCGCGTTGAGCAGCGGGCCGCCGGAGTTGCCCGGGTTGATGGAGGCGTCGGTCTGGAGGGCGCTCATGTACGAGGCGTTGCCGCCGCCTCCGTCGCTGGAGGCGACCGGGCGCTTCTTGGCGCTCACGATGCCGGTGGTGACGGTGCCGGAGAGGCCGAAGGGGGCGCCGATGGCGACGGTGGCGTCGCCCACGGCGACCCGGTCGGAGTTGCCGAGCGGCAGCGGGTCGAGCTTGGCGCCCGCGGCGTTCTTGAGCTTGACCACGGCGACGTCGTAGCCCTGGGCGCGGCCGACGACCTCGGCGGTGTACCGCTTGCCGTTGGAGAAGGTGGCGGTCAGCTTGCCGTTGTCGGCGGCCGAGGCGACGACGTGGTTGTTGGTGAGGATGTGGCCCTGCTTGTCGTAGACGAAGCCGGTGCCGGTGCCGCTCTCACCGTTGTTGCCCTGGGCCTCGATGGTGACGACGCTGGGCAGGGTCTTGTTGGCGATGCTCGATACCGAGCCGGGCGCGCGGCTCTCCGTCTTGGGGTTGCCGTAGGCGGAGACCGTGGTGGTGTCGCTGCCGTCGCTCTGCCGGTCGGCGGCCCAGAAGCCGATGCCGCCGCCGATGGCGCCCGCGACCAGTACGGCGGCCAGCATGGTGGCGACCAGCCCGCGGGGCTTGCGCTCGGGCGGGCCGGAGGGCGGCACGGGAGCGGTCCCCCACGGTCCGCCCGGGCCGCCCTGCCCACCCTGTCCGTCGCCCGGGCCGCCCGGCTGCTGTCCGCCGTCGGCCGACCACCACGTGCTGGACTGGCCGGCGTCCGCGCCGGGGCCCGGGGTGCCAGGGCCCGGGGCGCCGGGACCCGGAGCGCCAGAGCCCGGGGCGCCGGGGTCTCCCGGCGACCCTGCCGCGTCGGACGGGCCTATTGGCGCGTCCGACGCGGTCGGCCGCGTGCCCGCGGTGGGCTCATAGTCCGGCGCGGGTGGCACGGCCGGGTTCGGGTGCGGCGCCGGAGGGGCCGGATGCGGCCCGGGCGCGGGCGGAACGGCAGAGCCCTCGTTCTCGGTGCTCACAGCTCTCTCCTCAGGTGCACGACAGATTTCCTCGACGGCCCACGTGTAGTACGTCTTACCGTCATCAGCTTTTCCCACAGCGCGTCAGACCGCCGTAAGGAGTGGCGGCCCTGCGGACTACCACCCTTTATCCCGGACAATTCGCCCTACCGCCATTCCGTGCGAACGTACGGAGGGGCCGAGTCCACCGGCTCTCACCGGGCGGTGGCACCATAACGCGGTGACCTATGCGCGCCCTGCCCGGGACAGCCACCCCGGGCCGCCCACCGTCTCCGTCGTCGCCCACCGAGGGGCCTCCGAGGATGCCCCGGAGCACACCCTGGCCGCCTACCGTAAGGCAATCGAGGAGGGTGCCGACGCCCTGGAATGCGACGTCCGGCTGACCGCCGACGGCCACCTCGTCTGCGTCCACGACCGCCGCGTCGACCGCACCTCCAACGGCCGGGGCGCGGTCTCGGCGCTGGAACTGTCCGATCTGGCGGCCCTGGACTTCGGCTCCTGGAAGGGCCGGGCCACCGACAAGGAGGAGCCGGACCGCGACAGCCGGGACAGCATCTCCGTCCTCACCCTGGAACGGCTTCTGGGGCTCATCGCCGACGCGGGACGCCGCATCGAACTGGCGATCGAAACCAAGCACCCCACCCGGTGGGCGGGCCAGGTGGAGGAGCGGCTGCTCACGCTGCTGCGCCGCTACGGCCTTGACGCGCCGCCGCCCGGGGAACGTTCACCCGTCCGTGTGATGAGCTTCTCAGCGCGCTCACTGCACCGGATCCGCAGCGGGGCCCCCGCCATCCCGACCGTCTATCTGATGCAGTTCATACTGCCGCGCCACCGGGACGGGCAGTTGCCGGCCGGGGTGCGGATCGCGGGGCCGAGTATCCGGATCGTGCGGAACCATCCCGGCTATGTGGCGCGACTCCAGCGTGAGGGGCACCGAGTGCACGTGTGGACCGTCGACGAACCGGAGGACGTCGACCTGTGCGTCCGCCTCGGGGTCGACGCGCTGATCACCAATCGCCCCAAACAGGTACTGTCCCAACTCGGACGCTCATAATGGGCATTACAAGGCGTGCACCGGCGCATTCGGTACGTATTCGATCGTGACGAGTGCGTCACGCGATGCCACTTGGCCAGTTTCCGCTCCAGCACCGCGGGGCATTCATCCCGTGGCGTGGGGCGAAGGAGGTCTCGGGGGTGGCGTTGGTGGTGGCACGGCAGGTGCCGACGTCGTCGACCATGGCCGTACCCCATGGTCCTGCGGGTATCCGCACGGCAAGACAGCGGATGCGTGTCGATTTGGGCAGGACTGGGGTATCGGATTCGGTCATAGACGACGCTGTATTGATCCTTTCAGAACTGCTCAGCAATGCATGGCGACATGGCCGCCCTTGGCGTTCCGGTCATGGTGGCGGCACGGTCCGCGCTGCATGGAGCATCGACGAGCACGACCGGCTGACGGTCGAGGTGACGGATGGCGGCGGACCCACAAGGCCACTTCCGGCCAACCCCTCGGTGACCGCACGCGGCGGTCGCGGGCTGAACATCATCATGTCGCTGGCCGAGGAGTGGGGCGTTCGGGACGGAGTCGGCGAGGTCACCGTATGGGCCCTTCTTCCGCCTGACGCCGATTTCGCCCGTCGTGTCGTGCTTCCCTCGGATCTCTCCCCCGACCTGGGTACGGAGCTGGACTCCGACCTGGGTACGGAGCTGGCCTCCGGGCTGCGTCCGAGCCTCGACGCGGATCTTGACCCGCATCTTGGCCCCCATCTCAGTCCACAGCTCGACGCCGATCTCGGCGCGGACCTGCGCTCGAACGTCGAGGCGAACATCGACCCCGATTTCGATCGCGAGCTGGACTTCGCCGATCTGGACGAGCTGGCGTAGCCGACGCGGCTCATGGAGCCGACGTGGTTCGGCCAAAGGGCTAGGCTCGCGCCCGTACCAGTCGTACGCGCCGTAGGAGAGCACTGCCACGGCCGTACGCAGACCGTCACGGGCGTACGAGCAAGCCCTGAGCCGCAGATCGGGAGACAGCCTCACCATGGCCAAGAAGCGCCGCCCCCAGACGAAGGCCACAGGGCCACAGGCCGCCAACGGCGAGATCCCTGTGGTGGGCGCGCGGGAGCCTTGCCCGTGCGGTTCGGGCCGTCGCTACAAGGCATGTCACGGCAGGGAGGCCGCACACGCCGCCACCGAGCTGGTGCAGCGCCCCTTCGAGGGGCTCCCCAACGAATGCGACTGGGTGGCCCTGCGCGAGCTGGTGCCCGCCGCGACCGTCGAGCTGGCCCTCGCCGAGGGGCTGCCCGAGGGGGTTCCGTCGGTCACCCTGGCGACCGTGCTGCCCATGGCGTGGCCCGCGCTGCGCCGCGACAGCGGCGCCGTGCTGCTCGGTCTACAGAACGACACGCCCTCCGGTGACATCAGCCGCGACCTGGCCGACACCCTGCGCCGGGCGCTGACCGCCGACCCGGGCACTCCGGTGGCCGCCGAGCGGGCGCCGGGCGACGGTCCGCGGCTTCAGGATCTGCTCGACCCGAAGGGCACTTTCTCGCCGACCCTGCACGAGGGGTTCGAGTTCTGGGTCGACGACGCCGCGAACGCGACCGGAGAGGTCGCCGCGTCCCTGGAACGGGCCAACGCGGCCGCGATCCCCACCGCCCGGCTCACCGGCGTGGAGGCGGCCTACTGGTGCGAGACGCCGGAGAAGAACCACCTGCGCTGGGTGATGTCCCACCCCGAGGAGAAGCTGCTCGACGCGCTCGCCCGGCTGCACGCCGCGGGCGCCTCCTCGCTCGGCGACAACACCCGGCTGGTGGGCTCCTTCCGGGCCCATGGGCTCACGGTGCCGGTGTGGGATCTGCCCCGCGGGATGAGCGCCGAGGACACCGAGAAGCCCGCCGTGGACCTCGCCGAGCGGCTCGCGGAGGCGCTCGCCTCCGACGCCCCGCTGACGCCCGAGCAGCGGCGCGCCCGGGGCGGTCTCACCAACCGTCAGGTGACGCTGAGCTGACGGTTCCCGGACGGCCGGAGGGCGCCGCCGGGGGACGTGACGCTGCTCACAACTCACCGTTACGCCCTGCAAATAGACGTCCGGAAATCCGCGATCGAATTTGCTATCGGCCGATCTCTTGTTACGGTTCTAAAAGCCCGGTCGCTGGTGCATCCCCCGTCGCCAGCGACCGGGCGCTTCCATGTCCGCGTCCGGACGCCGGCGCGGGAGACGGGCGGGGCGGCACGAGGCGGCCGGGAGTAGGTACGGACCAATTGCCCTCGGCGCCACGGGAGTTGCCCCTGGAGCCCGTGGCCGGGACCTCGAGTGCGGACCCCGAATGCGGACCCCGAGTCCGAAGCGTGAGTGCGGCTCCTGAGCCTGACACTCGAGCCCGAAATCCAAGCGCGCGGCCCTGACCGCAGAGCCCGGAACCCCCGCGCCCTGAATTTCGGCATCCCGCCCGAGAGCGCCGTACCACCGCCGGAAAAGAGCGGGCTCGGAGCCCGGGCAAACGCCTCCCCGGCCTCCGAGCCCCACACATCCCTGCCCCGCCCCTGAGCCTCGCGCTCAGCGGCCCCCGAACCCCCGCACCCGGGGCCCGCCCTCAATAGGCGAGCCGGCTGCCTCCGTCGGGCGCGCTGGTGCTCGCCTCGACCAAGGCGTTCACCACCGTGGCCACCTGAGGCAGCCAGGGCCGTCCGGAGCGGCGCAGCGGCGGCCGCTCCCAGCGCACCCGCCCGAGGCCCGTTTGCGACGGCGGCAGCACCACATAGCCGCCCTCGCCGTGGAACCGCAGCGAGCTGGGCACCCAGTCCTGCTGGTTCAGCAGCTCGCCGAGGTCTTCGAGGGAGTACGGCTCCACCAGCAGCGACCAGCGGGTGGGTGTGGCGACGACCGGGCCGAGCCGCACCCCCGCCCGGTCGAAGACCGCCAGCGCCCGCGCCGCGGCGACCGCGGGCAGGCTCACCGCGCAGGGCGCGAGGCCGCCGGTGGCCAGCAGCAGGGGCGCATCGGGCCGGTTGCCCCACCACCAGCGCACCATGCGCGGGTCGGTGGTGGCGGCAAGGAGAACAGGGTCGAACGGATGTCCACCCGGAACCGCACATTCCGGGTCGGGGCAGCCACACACCCGGGGCCGTCCGCCGCCGGACCGGAGTCCGACGCCCGGGACCACGGGCCACTGCCACTCGGTGGCGCAGGTGAGCGCCGCACGCAGCAGCGGCGATCGCGCGCCGCGCCGCAGCGAGAACTTGCGTCGCCTTCCGAGGATCTCGCGCATGAGCGCTCGTTCCTTTCCGTTAACGCCGAGGGCTGTCCGTCGCACTACATCGCACTTCAGATGGCACTTCACTTGGCACTACGTGGCGCTGTACGGCATCGTTCGACCCGTCACAGCAGGTGGATCACAAGTCACTGCGCGTACAAGGCAGCGCATCATGCCGCGGGCCGAGCGTGGAACGTGGCGAGGGGTGGCGCGCGCATGGCGCTTGCCGTCCGGTTGGTGCGTTCCTCGCCACTCGGGGATGGGCGCGGCCGTTGTGGTCTATGACGCCTGGACCGGCCGCGGGGTTCCGGGCGATCCGAACTGCCCCTGCCCCTTCTCCGAATGTGTACCCGCCGCGGTGGAGACGACGCGCTGTCGAATGACGTCAGTCGACCTCGAAGAGACAGCCTAACGACTTTTTTTCAGCCAAGTTCAATTCCCCCCAGACACCAACAAGACCACCGGGACGATGCTGGACATCGCATCTCCGCTCCGTGTACATCTGGAGACAGTAGCGGCACAGTAGCGGCGCAGCACGACAGGGGGTTTGCGATGCTATTGAGCGAGCCGGACCCGGCGGGTGAAGGCAGCGGGCCATGAACTCGCCCCACGCGCCGAAAGTGGCTGGAATCGATCCTTCCCTCCCCTCGCCCACGCAAACTGCGGACCCCGTCCCGGGCCCCGTTCCCCCGCCCCTGACCGATGCCAACTCCGGTGTCCAGGACCGGCTCGCGAGCTGGGTCTCGGATCTCACCACCCTTCATGAGCTCACCGAGCGGCTGGTCAGGACCGGGACGCTCGACGAGGCGCTGCGTGAACTGCTGCGCGCGGGCGCGGCCCTGGTCGGCGCCCGGCGCGGGCTGGTGGCACTCGAACCGGCCGATGGCCTCGGCCCGGTGACCACCGTGGGGCTCGGCCTCGGCCACGCCGATCTCGGCCAGATGGAGACGATCCCGCGCGGCTCCGCCTCCGCCGGTCATCTCCTCGACGGGCTGCCGGAACCGGGTGGTGAGCGGCGTGCCGATGTGACCCACCCCGATATCGCCGGGGAGGCAGACCTCGACCCGCGCCACCGCGAGGTGGCCGCACGGCTCGGGTTCGCCGCGAGCTACGCGGTGCCGCTGGACCCGTTCCGGACCACCCCCTGTACCGCGCCCGGCCGCACCGCCATCCCCTCGCCCGCCCCCGACGCGGAAGGGTCCGGCGCCGGCTCCCCGGCGG
>NZ_JAHLEM010000041.1 GCF_018883605.1 Streptomyces niphimycinicus
GCTCTACGCGCGGCAGCAGAACGACTCCCTCGCACGCGCCGCCCGCGAACTGGGGCTCGACGGCGTCCCGGGCTGATCCCTCACCGTCCGCCCGCCGCCACCTCGCCTTCGATCCAACGGCAGATCACCCCCACCACATACGCCCGCTCCGCGCGGCTCAGCTCCCGTCCCTTGGGGATCCGGTGCCAGCGCTCGAGGCAGGTACGGCAGCAGGTGGCGGTCGCATGCTGGGCGACGAACACGGGGTGGCCGCGGCAGGGCGTCTGCTTGCCGTCCTTGTGCGGCTCGGCGGGGGCCAGCCGCCTGGCGATCAGGTCGTACGCATGCCAGCGCATCGTCGACGGGCCACTCAGCTCGGCCGTGGCCCGATCACGACCGCGCAGATGGAACTTCGCACGGAAGGGGTGGCGCGCGATGGCCGCCAGCCGCTGGTCGAGCGATTCCGGCAGCGGGTCGGGCGAGTCGGGCGTCGGATCGGACGAGTCAGGCATCGGGTCGGGCATCGAGAACTCCTGGAGACGGCAAAGGCCCCCTTAATCGTAAGACGGCCAGGACCCGCAATCCGCTGGTGCGGGAGTGGGAGGACCAGGACGTGCGGTACTCGGGCGAGGTGGTGGACCCCACCGGCGCCGTGGTGCGGTGCGTATGCGAACGTGCGGTTCAGGACGGCTTCCGGTGCGCCCGCCACTCCGGTGCGAGCACCGACCAGATCTCCCTGTTCTGCCACTCGCCGCGGCGCAGATAGCTCTCCCGCAGCACGCCGTCCTTCGTCATCCCCAGCCGCCGGGCCACGGCGATGCTGGCCTCGTTCGCGGCGGCGGCAATCCACTCCACGCGGTGGATGCCCCGCTCCTCGACGGCCCAGTCGATGATCACGCGGCAGGCCCGGGTCACCAGCCCCTTGCCCACCGCCGAGGGCTCCAGCCAGCAACCCGCCTCCGCGGTGCCCTGGTTGATGTCCATCGTCCGGAAGAGGACTCCACCGACCAGCTTGCCGTCCGTCCAGATGCCGTAGATCCGCCCGGTGTCGGAGGCCGCCTTGTCCGCGTATCCCTGGAGGAACGCCCGGGCCGACTCCAGGTCGGAGACGGCGTCCGCCAGCGGGATGTACCGGCCGATGGATTCCCGTCCCCGGTCCATGTGCGTCAGGAACTCCTCGGCCTGCCACGGCTCGAGCGGGCGCAGCTCCGCACCGTCGTCGCCCAGGGATATCGCGTACATCGTCACCTTCCACCGTCCGGTCCAGCCCACCCAGTACGGCGTGATCCTCTCATCGAGAGGGCCGTCCGCGCGCTTCAATTTGTACCTACTAGTATGTATGATCTTGCCTCATGGACACCCGGGAGCGACTCATCGCAAGCACCCGCGAGCTGCTGTGGGAGCGCGGCTACGTGGGCACGAGCCCGAAGGCGATCCAGGAGCGATCCGGAGCGGGCCAGGGCAGCATGTACCACCACTTCCGCGGCAAGCCCGATCTGGCGCTCGCCGCGATCAGCCGCAGCGCCGAGGAGCTGCGGGGCAGGGCGGAGGCCGAGTTCAGCGGCCCCGGCACCACGGTCGAGCGGATCAGCGCCTATCTGCGGCGGGAGCGGGACGCCCTGAAGGGCTGCCCGGTCGGCCGCCTCACCCAGGACCCGGATGTGATGGCCGATCCGGACCTGCGCCGACCGGTCGAGGAGACCTTCGCCTGGCTCACCGACCGGCTGGCCGGGCTGCTGGCGGAGGGCCGGGCGGGCGGCGAGCTGGACACCGGGCTCGACCCGGCGAGCACGGCCACCGCGCTGGTCGCGGTGGTGCAGGGCGGCTATGTGCTGGCCCGCGCCGCCGACTCGGCCAAGGTGTACACCCGGGCCATGGACGGAGCGCTCGGCCTGCTCACCGCCCATGCCCGCTGAGCCCACGCCCGCTGAGCCCGTGACCCCTGAGCCCGCGACCTTCCGCCGACCGACTCACCCGAAAGAGAGCCCCGACATGCCCTTCGTCCGCATCGACGCGCTGCGGGCCGACCCCGACCGGCTCGACGCGCTCGGCCGTGCCGTGCACGACGCCCTGGTGGAAACCATCGGCTTCCCGCCCAACGACCGGTTCCAGGTCCTGACCAGCCATGACGGCACCAGCGGCATGCTGCGCTACGACGACTACCTCGGTGTGCCCCGCGACGACGGCATCGTCTATATCGCGCTCACGATGCGCTCGGGGCGCACACCGGAACAGAAGCAGGCGCTGTACCGGCGGATCGCCGAGTTCGCCCAGGAGTACGCGGGGACCGAGCCGCGAAATGTCTTCATCACCCTGACCGAGAACGAGTCGGCCGACTGGTCGTTCGGCCACGGGGCGGCGCAGTACATCGACGGATGACCACCTCCCCCTGTCTCCACACCGGTGACCGTCGGGGCCGACATGGCGAGAATCCGTTGACTTCTGTCATTCCAGCCCCTGGGTGATCTTCTCGCGACTCCCTAGCGTGGGGCGCGCACCAGCCGCCCCACGCTCGGAAGGAGACGCGGTGCCTGCCACGTTCGAAAGGGAGCCGGACACCACCCGATGACCAAGATCCTGCTCTCCCTGCATGTCCTGGCCGCCATCGTCGCGATCGGCCCCGTCACCGTCGCGGCCAGCATGTTCCCGCCCGCGGCCCGCAACGCCCACGCTGCCGCGGCGACAGCCGCCGGGGGCGAGGCCGACCTGGGCACGGTCCGGCTTCTGCACCGCATCTGCCGCGTCTACGCCAAGCTGGGCCTCGCCGTGCCCGTCTTCGGATTCGCCACGGCCGCCGTGATGGGCGTCCTCAGCAGCGGCTGGCTCACCGCCTCCATCGCGCTGACGGCCGCGGCCGCCGGCGTCCTGGTCGCCTTCGTCCTGCCCCGCCAGGACGAGCTCATCGGCAGCCTCGGCGGAGGCAAGGCCCTGGACCGGGCCGATACCGCCCAACTGGCCATGTTCACAGGCGCGTTCAACCTGCTGTGGGCGACGGTGACCATTCTCATGATCGTCCGGCCGGGCTCGACCACGGGAGCCTGACCCCGCCGGATCACCGGTGCCGACCCGAAGCCGCCCCGGCGCGGGATAATGATCGAGAGCGCCGGGGCGGAAACAGGAGGCGGTGCAGACATGCACGGTGAGTACAAGGTGCCGGGCGGCAAGCTGGTTGTCGTGGATCTCGAAGTCCACGACGGCGTGCTGCGCGAGGTGCGGGTCGCGGGCGACTTCTTCCTGGAACCGGACGAGGCGCTGCACGCCATCGACCGGGCCCTGGAGGGCGCGCCCGCCGACGCGGACGCACAGGCGCTCGCCGCCCGCATCGAGGCGGGACTGCCCGCCGACACCGTGCTGTTCGGCTTCTCCGCGGAGGCCGTGGGCATCGCGGTACGGCGGGCGGTGGCCCGTGCCACCGACTGGACGGACTACGACTGGCAGCTCATCCATGAGGGGCCACAGGATCCGGCGCTGCATATGGCCCTGGACGAGGTGCTGACCGACGAGGTGGCCGCCGGGCGGCGGCCACCGACGCTGCGGGTGTGGGAATGGGACCGCCCGGCCGTCATCATCGGCAGCTTCCAGTCCCTGCGCAACGAGGTCGACCCGGCGGGCGCCGAGCGGCACGGGGTGACGGTCGTCCGGCGGATCAGCGGCGGCGGGGCGATGTTCGTCGAACCGGGCAACACCATCACGTACTCGCTGTACGTCCCCCAGTCACTCGTCTCCGGCCTGTCCTTCGCCGACAGCTACGCCTATCTGGACGACTGGGTGCTGGGCGCGCTGGGCGAGATGGGCGTCAAGGCGTGGTACCAGCCGCTGAACGACATCGCGACGGAGGCCGGGAAGGTCGGCGGGGCCGCGCAGAAGCGGATCGCGGCACACGGCGGTGCGGTGCTGCACCACGTGACCATGTCGTACGACATCGACGCCGCCAAGATGGTGGAGGTGCTGCGCATCGGGCGGGAGAAGCTGTCCGGCAAGGGCATCGCGAGCGCCGACAAGCGGGTGGACCCGCTGCGCCGCCAGACCGGGCTGCCGCGCCCGGCCGTCATCGAGCGCATGGTGGCCTCGTTCCGCGGGCGGTGCGGGCTCACGGACGGCAAGGTGACGGACGAGGAGTCGGCGGCGGCGCGGCTGCTGGCGGCCGGGAAGTTCGGCTCAGCGGAGTGGACATCGCGGGTGCCGTGACCGGGGCCGCCCCTCGGGGGTCAGTTGCTGTAGACGCGCTCGGGGTGGACGAAGACCGCGGCGCGGCGCTGCTCGGCCATCACCCGGTCGTAGGCGCCCCAGTCGTCGTGCGCGCCGCCCGCGGCGGTGAAGATCTCGCGCAGCAGCAGCCGCAGACGCTCCTGGTCGACCCCGGGGAGCGGGTCGTCGGGCCCCGCGATCTCGGTGCGGCCCTCGACGGCGGCCCAGTTCCATCCGGCGCGGAAGACCAGGGTGGCCCGCGGTCGTGCCCGCAGATGGGCGAGTTTGGCGCGGCCGTAGGTGACGAAGGCGACCACCTGCTCACCGGAGACCGGATGGCCGATGATCCCGGCGTTGACCACTGATGCCTGGACCGAGCTGTCGGCGCGCGTCGTGGTCACGACCGCCAAATGGTGGTCGGCCGTGGCGATGCGGTCCACTTCCTGAAGATCCGTCATCGGGTGCCTTTCTCGGCGGACCGGTCCGTCCACCATGGCTTCCTCGGCACGCTACCGCACCCTGATGCGTCCATGCCGGTGAATCCCGGACCGTGCGGGCGGGCGCCGACTCGCCGCCGGGGCGGGGGTGTAGCGGGCTCCACCGCCGATGGGGCGGCTCGCTCTCCCGCGTGCGTCCGGCCGGTCTTCTAGCCTCGTCGGCATGGGGAGAACGATGCGGCACGCGGTGCGGGCCATGGCCCTGCTGGTGTGCACGCTCGCCTTGGCGTTCGGCTCGTATCTGCGCCGTCGGCGGCCCGGCCCGACGGACACGGACGCGCATACGGATGCGGCCACGGACACGGCGCGGCTCACCGAGCGGGTGGCGGAGCTGGCGGAAACCCGGGCGGGCGCCATCGCCGCGCACGGTGCCGAACTACGCCGTATCGAAGGTGAGTTGCACGACGGCACCCAGGCGCGGCTGGTCTCCCTGTCTCTGCGGATCGGCCTCGCGAAGCGGGCCTACGACCGGGATCCGACGGCGGCGCGCAGGATGCTGGACGACGCGCAGGATCTGGCCGAAGAGGCATTGACCGAGCTGCGCCAGGTGGTGCGTGGCATGCATCCGCCGGTCCTCACCGACCGTGGCCTGGCCGGGGCGGTACGGGCGCTCGCCGCGAACAGCGGGCTCGATGTCACCGTGCGGATGGACGGCCTGGAGGACGGGATACGGGCCCCGGCGGCGGTCGAGACGGCCGCGTACTTCGTCGTGGCGGAGGCGCTGGCGAACGTGGCCAGGCACAGTGGCGCCGACCGGGCCGAGGTCCGGCTGACCCGGACACCGAGCGGGTTGGGTGTGTCGGTGCGCGACGAGGGACGCGGTGGGGCCGAGGCCGTCACGGGCGCACCGGGCGCCGACGAGACGGGCGGCTCCGGAGGTGGCTCCCCCGGGCTCGGCTCCGGAGATGACTCCGGAGGCGACTCCCGACATGACTCCGGACATGGCTCCGGACATGACTCCCGACGTGGCTCCGGACTGCTCGGGATACGCCGCCGCGTCGCCGCGCTCGATGGAGCGGTGACGGTGACGAGCCCGCGGGGCGGGCCGACGGTCGTCGCGGTGGAGCTGCCCTGCCGGTGGCGGTCGCCGGGAGCCCGTGCGGCCACCGCCACTACGACGGGCTGGACGCCTCGATGAGATCGCGCAACTGGGAGCGGGCGGTGACGCCGAGTTTGGGGAAGCTGCGATAGAGGTGCGAGCCGACGGTGCGGGGGGAGAGAAAGAGCCGTTCGCCGATCTCACGGTTGCTCAGGCCCTGCGCCGCCAGGCGGATGATGTGCTGCTGCTGCGGGGACAGGGAGGTGAGGGCGTCGGGGCTGGTGGGGGCGGATTCGATCCCGGCGGCACGCAGTTCGGTCTGGGTGCGGTCGATCCAGGGGCGGGCGCCGAGGCGGCGGAAGGTCTCCAGCGCGGTGTTCAACTGGTGGCGGGCCTCGGTGATGCGGTGGCGGCGGCGCAGCCATTCGGCGTGGTCCAGCAGAAGCTGTGCGCGTTCGAAGGGCCATTGGCCGCCCTCGGGTTCGGCGAGGGCCGCGGCGAAGTGCGGCTCGGCATGTGCCGGGTCGAGCAGCGCACGGGCGCGGTGGATCAGGATGCGGATCCGGGGCGAGGGGTCCTCGGCGAGCCGGTCGGCGGTGCGCTCCACGATGGCGGCGGCCTCGGTGCCGTGGCCGGTGCGGACGGCCGCGGCGGCCAGTTCGGCGACTCCGGGGAAGGAGCACGCGTAGTGGACGGGGTCGCCGTCGGCCGTGAACAGCAGGCGGAACTGTTCGTACGCGCCGACGTGGTCCCCGTCGGCCACCGCGGCCATGCCCATCGCCCACCTGGCCCGGACGGCGACGGCGCGGCTGCGGTGCGGGTCGACGAGGGCCAGCGCGGCGGAGCCCGCGGTGCGGGCCTCGTCGGTCCGGCCGGTCAGCGCCAGGGCCGCGGCTTCGAGCGACCGTGCGGCGGCGTCGAGGTGTGGCAGCCCGGCGCCCGCGGAGTTGCTGTTCACGGCGGCGGTACGGGCCTGCGCCCACAGCCCGTGGTCCAGATACGCCCACCCGGCCGAGCAGCCGAGCCCGATGGGCAGGGTGCCGCCGAGCCGCCAGCGGTGGAGTGCGTCGTCGAAGATCCGTACCGCGAGTGCGGTCTCGTCGAGCAGCCAGGCCATGGCGCCGAGCGAGATCAGCCGGGCGGGGTCGCCGTCCGCCCGCTCGACCAGCGCCGGGATCGCCGCCACCCGCTCGGACCGGTGTGCGGTGGGATCGGTCACCGCGAGCGTCCAGGGGTCGTCCTGTGCCCGGGCCCGTACGGCGAGGCGGTATTCCTCGTCGCCCGAGTAGAAGCCCGCCACCGAGGCGGAGGCGAGCGCGACCCGGCGCAGCCCGGGATCCTCCGCCGCCCGCAGCAGCAGGGACAACGCGGTGTCGTGCTCCGTGCTCAGCGTGAGCACCTGGCCCACCCGCAGCGATGCCTCGGCCGACAGCGCCGGGTCGTCGGTGAGCTCCACGGCCCGCGCGGCGAGCCCGCGCACCCAGTGCGGCTGTCCGGTGGACACCGCCACACCCGCCGCGGCCACCAGACGGCGGGCCCGGTCGCGGCGCCCGGGGCTCAGCTCGGCGGCACGTTCCAGCGCGGTGGTGGCGGCGGTATATCCGCCACGCCCCCGGGCCCTGGCCGCCGACTCCTCCAGGGCGGCGGCGATCTCCTCGTCCGGCCCCTCCGCGGCGGCGGCCAGATGCCAGGCGCGGCGGTCGGGTTCGGCGCCGAGCAGCGCGGCGAGGTCGCGATGGGCCCGACGGCGGGCGGCCAGCGGTGCGCAGTGGTAGATCGCGGACCTGATCAGCGGATGCCGGAAGCGGGCGCGCCAGCCGTCGTGCCCGCCACCGGTGAGCCGCAGCAGTCCGGCGGCCTCGGCCGGGGCCAGCGCCTCGACCCGGCCCGCCACCGCCCGGTCGTCCGCCGCGACCAGGAGCAGCGCCTGCCGGGTGGCCTCGGGCAGGGCGTCGAGGTCGGCGGCGAAGACCCGCATCAGGCGGTCGGTGGGCGGCAGCAGCTCCGCTTCGGCGGAGTCGGCCGAGTCCGCGCCGCGGGCGCCGTTCGCCCGGGCCAGTTCGACCAGCGCCAGCGGATTCCCGGCGGCCTGGTCGAGGATGCGCAGCCGGCCGCGGCCGGTCGGCGGATGCGGCTGCCGGTCCAGCAGGAGGCCCGCGGCGGTCGCGTCCAGTGGGCCCAGTGTGCGCAGGGGAAAGCCGGAGAACGGTGCCGTGGCCCCGCCCCGGGTGCCCTCGCCCGCCGTGTCCCTGGCCGCGGCCAGCACGGCGAGGGGTTCGTCGCCGATGCGCCGGGCGGCGAAGGCGAGCAGCTCCAGCGAGCCGGCGTCGATCCACTGCACATCGTCGGCGACCACCAGGACGGGCGATCGCCGGGCGAGGTCCGAGAGCAGATTGAGCAGCGCGACGCCGAGCAGCAGCCGGTCGGGCGGGCCACCGTGTCCGCTGTCGACACCGCCGGACTCGGCCTGCCGGAGGCCGGTGTCGTGGGGCTCGGCGTCCCCGAGGCCGGTGCCGTGGGGCTCGGGCTCCGCGAGGCCCGAGTCGCGGGGCTCGGCGTCCCCCAGGCCGATGGCGCCGAGCAGGGCCGACCGCTGCCGGGCCGACAGCCCGGCGGTCTCGTCCAGCACCGGCCGCAGCAACTGGTGCAGCCCCGCGAACGTCAGGTTCGCCTCGCTCTCGCTGCCCGTCATCCGCAGCACCCGGCCCGGGTGGCGATCCGCCGCGAGGCCGAGCAGGGTGCTCTTGCCCGCACCCGGTTCACCCGTAAGGATCAGCACACCGCTGGTCAGACCGAGTACGGCCGCGCTCTCGCTCTCCCGCCCGACCATGGTCATCCCTCGACTCTAGCCCGTGGTGCGGTTAGCCCGTGGTGCAGTCATATGACGGATACCGCCGGCGCCCGCCGAGGCGCAGGCTGGAGTCATGGACACCATCACGCTTGGAAACGTCGAGATCACCCGCGTGGTAGAGGTGGCTCCGAGGGGTCTGCCGCGCGACTTCATCTTTCCCGACGTGGCCATGGAGCACTGGCGCGCGCACGAGGGCTGGCTGGCGCCCGAATTCCTGGATCCGGCCGCCGACGAGGTACGTACGATGATCCAGACCTGGCTGCTCCGCAGCGAGGGCCGGACGATCCTGATCGATACGGGTATCGGCAACGACCGGGAGCGGCCGGATGTGCCGCACTTCCACCATCTGCACACGGAATACCTCGGGAATCTGGCCGCGGCCGGGGTCCGCCCGGCCGATGTGGACCTGGTGATCTGCACCCATGTGCATGGGGACCACGTCGGATGGAACACCTCGTGGACGGAGGGTGAGTGGCGGCCGACCTTCCCCAACGCGGAGTATGTGCTCACCCGGACCGACTTCGACTACTGGAACCCGGAGAACGGGCACCGTACCCGCTCCGGCCCCCGGATGGCGAACGTGTTCGAGGACAGCGTCGCCCCCGTCCACCAGGCAGGGCAGACCGTGCTGTGGGAGGGCGACCACGACGACATCGACGCCCAACTGCGCCTCGAACCCGCCCCCGGCCACACCCCCGGCTCCTGTGTGGTGCGGCTGCGGTCCGGTACGGATCGGGCGATCTTCGCGGGCGATCTGCTGCACAGCCCGCTACAGATCGTGGAGCCGGACGCCTGCCCCTGCTTCGACGAGGACGAGCCCGGGGCGCGGGTCGCCCGGCGCCGGGTGCTGGGAGAGGCCGCGGACCAGGGCGCGCTGCTCTTCCCCGCGCATCTCCCGGGCGCAAGCGCGGCCGAGGTGCGGCGGGACGGCGAGCGGTTCGCGGTGAAGGAGTGGGCGGCATGGCGGTGAGCGTGTTCCGGAACATCCCGTACGCCGCCGCGCCGACCGGCGCCGCGCGGTTCGCCGCGCCGGCCCCCGTACCCGGTGCACCCGGCGCCGACGGGCCGGGGCCGACGGCTCCGGTGCCCGAGCGGCGGTTCGCGCTGGACCTGAGCCCGGTGCTGGGGCAGGGCTGGGTGCGTGGCGAGGACTATCTGACGGTCAACGTCTGGACCCCCCGGGCCGATGGCAACGCCCCGGTGATGGTCTTCGTGCACGGCGGTGGCTTCCTCTCCGGCACCGGCCAGGCGCCGCTGTACGACGGGACGTCCTTCGCCCGCGACGGCGTGGTCCTGGTCACCCTCAACTACCGCCTGGGCGCGCCGGGTTGGCTCGATCTGCCGGGCGCGCCGCGCAACCGGGGTCTGCTGGACGTGCTCGCGGCGCTGCGGTGGGTGCGCGAGCACATCGCGGACTACGGCGGGGACCCGGACCGGGTGACGGTGTTCGGGCAGTCGGCGGGAGGGATGATCATCAGCGCGCTGCTGGTGACACCCGAGGCCGCCGGGCTGTTCCGGAGTGCGATCAGCCAGAGCGGTGGGCTGCACACCCTGACCGGCGCGGAGGCGGCGAAGACGACCGGGGCCCTGGCCGACCGGCTGGGCGTTCCGGCCACGGCCGATGCGTTCGCCGCCATCCCCGACGAGCGCCTGGTGTCCGCGCTCGCCGGCCTGCCCGGGGTGGGTCCGAGGCTCTCGCCGCTCGGTGTGGTGCTCGATGAGTCCGACGAGGTGGCTCCGCCGCATCCGGTGGATCTGCTGGTGGGCACGAACACCCAGGAGTCGCTGCTCTATCAGCGGCCGGAACACAGCGCGGGCATCGACGCCATGTTCCGCGACGCCCGTGAGCGGCTGGTGTCCCGCTACGACAAGGTGTTCAGCTACGACTTCGACTGGCGGGGCGGGCCGTTCGGCGCGTGCCACACCGCTGAGCTCCCGTTCGTGTTCGACAACACCGCTCTGCCCGCGCTCCGTACGGCGAAGGGACTGCTCGGACCGGACATCCCGCCGTCGCTGGCCACCGAGATGCACGGCGCGTGGGTGCGCTTCGCTACCACCGGGGATCCGGGCTGGTCGGGGACGCGCCGGTTCCACTAGGGCCCACGGGGCGTGGTGAGCCGGCCATGGCGGCGGATCGGTGTCCGCGCCGCGGGTGAGTCACGGCCACCTCGTCGCGCCCTGGACCGGCCGACCGGCCACGGGTTCACCAACCGCCGTATTCCTGACCGCTGTGGGGCGGCGCCGGGCGACTCGCCGGGGCCGAGGATGTCGCATCATTCACCCCATGTCCGTTTTCGCCTTGGCCGCGGGGCGGGAGTTCCCCGCGCGACCCCGAACACGCGTATCCGACTGGGCGATTCGCGGACGTCTTCCGGGCGGTTTCCGGGAAGAGCGATCAAAGGGCTCCTGTGCTCGCGCGGACGGGCGGATGATGAGTGGGGCATGACGAAGGGGGACGTTTCATGCACAGCAGGGATCTCGTGGCATTACGCGACCGAGCCGAACGAGCCGCGGCGGACGCGCTGGCGTGGATCGTCCCGCCCCCGCCCCCGCCGGGCGGCCCGGCGGCCAAGGGCTCGTCCGACGGCCCGGCGGCCAAGGACCGGTCCGACGGCGATCAGTCGCCCGCCGACGCCGACCCCGCGTCGCTCGACCGCTTCATCGCCGAACTGGATGAGCTGGAGGCCGCGTTGGCGGCGGCCGTGCCGGACGGGGACGCGCTGCTGTGCACCCTGCGCGCCCGGCTCGGCGGCCTGTACGCCGAGCGCTACCGGCGCAACCCCACGGACGACGACCGGAGTCGGGGCCTGCGAGTACTGAGAGCGGCGCGCGCCCCTGGGGCTCTCGACCCACCGAACGAGCGGGCCTGCGCCCTCCACCTGGTCCTGTTGCTGCTGACACCCGCCATGATGACCGGATGGGACGGCACGCTGTCCCGCCTCCTCGAATCCTTCGATGTGGGCCGCCGGGTGATGGTGGGCGAGCCCGAACTCACCGCCGATCTGACCGAGCTGCGCGGGCTGCTGACCGATCTGGTGCCGACCCTGCCCGAGGGCATGGCCGAACCCCTGTCGTGGGCGGCCAAGGCCCTGGAGCGGGTGCCCGCCGCCGCGCGCTCCGGGGACTACGAGCAGATGGCCGACCTGGCCGCGCAGTTGGCGGAGCGGATGCCGGACCGCAACTCCGCGCTGATGCGGGCCCTGAGCGGGCTGGTCACCGAGTTCACCACGGCCGGGGCGGGCCGAGGCGATGAGACGGATCTGCTGGAGGAGTTCACCGCGGAGGAGACCGCCCTCACCTTCGCCCAGGCCGCTCTCATGCTGGAGCTCGAAGTGCCCGGCACCGTCCGGACCGAGGATCTGGAGGCCCTGGTCGATGAGGTGAGCAAGGGACCGGCCGGTGAAGAGGCGGAGACCGCGATGCGCGCCGCGATGAGCCGCATGGCGCACGGCATGCGCACGGGTGACGCCGACCGGCTGGCCGAGGCGGCCAAGTTGATCGGCACAGCCGCCGGTACGGGATCCGGACGGGTGGACTGGATGGCCGGGGTCATCTCGCCCGGACTGCTCACCGCGGCCACCATTCTGGGCGGCAACCTCACCGACCGCGACCAGGCGCGGGCCCGCCTCGACGCGCTCTTCGGCCCCGCCTCCGCGGTGTTCGACTCCGCCCACGCGACCGGGCCCGGCGCGGAGGGGCTACGGCTGTCTGCCCGGAGCATGCACCTCCAACTGCGCCTCAACGAAGCACTGGACGAGCGGGACGCCGAAACGCTGGAGGAGCTGCTGGACGAGCTGCTCGACCTGTTGGAGGAGGTCGGCGAGAGCAGCGAATGGCAGTTCCTGGTGCTCTTCCTGCTCGGCCAGGCCCAGTTGAGCCTGGCCACGCTGGACGGCGGGATCCCCGCACTGCGGGCCGGCGTGGCCTACTTCGAGGAGGCGGCGAACCACCCTAGGCTCCCGGCCTTCGCACAGCCCTTCATGGACGCGCAATGCGCGCCCCTGCTGGCCCTCTTCTCCATGGTCGAACCGGATCCCGTACGGGTCTCCGAGGCCGTGACCCGGGCCCGCCGGGCCCTGGACGGCCCCGCCTCGACCCCCGACCAGCGGGCATGGATCCGGCAAGGCATCGGGATGGCGCTGCTCACCATCCACCGGCCGGGCGGCGACCACTGCGACCTGGAAGAGGCGGTCGGGGAGCTGGAACAGGCCAGGCGGGAACTGACCGAGCGCACCAGCCCGGCCATCCGGCAGAAGCTGCTGTGGGAGCTGGCCAAGGCGTACCGGCTGCGCGACGACCGCGAGCGCGATGACACAGGAGCGGCCGTCGCCACCGCCCATGCCTCGCTGTGGGTGCTGGCCGAGGACGTGCTGCTGCAACTGGGCGCCGAGCACGGCCTGGAGGTGGCCAGGGCCGGGGCCAGCCGTGGGCTGCTCGCCGCTCACTGGGCCGCCGTGGACGGCCGGATCGAGAAGGCCGTGGCGTCGCTGGAGAACGGACGTGGCCTGGTGCTGCGGGCCGCTGCCGCGGCCGCCGGGGTCCCCGAACAACTGGCCGCCCGGGGCGAGGCGGAGCTGGCCGAGCAGTGGCGGACCGCCGTACGGGACCTCCCGCCCCGGACCGCGCCGACCGGCGACGGAGTCGCGCCAAGCATCGGCGGCGGAGTCGCGCCCGGCGTCGGTGGCGGTACCCCGGACGAGGTCCGCAGCGCGCTCGCGCGGGTCATGTCGGCCGGGGCCGCCCCCGGTGTCGAGATCCCCAGCAGGCTGCGCCGCCGCGCGCTGGACGTACTGCGGCGGGACAGCGGCGAGGCGCCGCTGCGCGGGCTGCTCGGCGCCCCCGGCATCGGGGAGTTGCGGGAGGGGCTGCGCGCCACCGGCACCGACGCCCTGGTGTATCTGGTGCCCGGGCAGGACACCGCCGACGGCGTGGCCGTCCTGGTGCGGAGTGCCGGTGAGCCGACGGCGCTGGCGCTGCCGGGGCTCGGCGCGTCCGGCCGGGAGCCGCTGGAGCGCTATCTGGACGCGGGCGCCCGGCGGTCCGCCGTGTCCGGGGACGGCATGGACGCGTACGCCGAGGCGCATCGGCGCTGGGAGGCGGCGTTGGAGGGGCTGTGCGACTGGGCGGGCCCGGCCGTTCTCGCCCCGGTACTGGACGCGCTGGACGCCCGGGCGCAGGACGGGTCCCAGCAATACACCACGCCGGTCCGGCTGGTCCTCGTGCCGTGCGGCAACCTCGGCGCCGTTCCCTGGCACGCCGCCCGCCTCCCCGGGCCACGGGCCGGTGCGCGGCGTCTGTACAGCTACGCCTGCGAAGACGCGGTCGTCTCGTACGCCGCGTCCGGCGGTGAGTTCCTGCGGGCCGCCCGGCGCGGCCGGGTGCCCGCGAGCGAGCGCGCGGTGCTGGTGGCCGACCCGAGCGGGGATCTGACGTGGGCGCAGGACGAGGTGTCGGCCCTTCGCACGGCGTACTACGGCACGGCCCTGCTCTACGGCTGGCACGAGGACGCGCCCGAGAACGCGCTGGGCACCCCCGAGGATGTGCTCTCCCACCTCCCCGGAGGCCCGGCCGAGCCCGCCGCCTCGCTGCTGCATCTGGTGGTGCACGGCCTGGCCGGGCTGCGGCCCACCGACTCGGCCCTCCATCTGGCCGGTCCGGACCCCGAAGACGCCCCGCGGCCCGAAGACGCCCCGGACCCCGCGGAGACCCCGGACCCGGGCAGGCTGACAGTGACGCGCATTCTCGACGTGCCCGCCGGGGAACGGGCCGCCACCGGGCCGCTGATCGTGCTCAGCGCCTGCGAGACGGACCTCAGCAGCCGCGACCACGACGAGGCGCTGACCCCGACCACCGCACTGCTGGCGCGTGGCGCCACGGATGTGGTCGGCTCGCGGTGGAAGGTCTCGGACAGCGCCTCCGCCGCGCTGATGGTGGTCTTCCACCACCATCTGACCGTCGCCGGGCTGGCCCCGCCGGACGCCCTGCGCGCCGCCCAACTGTGGATGCTCGACCACGACCGCCATCCCGTCCCCGGGCTGACCGGCCTTCTGCTGGCCGAGACACAGAGCGATACGGGGGGCCTGGCGCGGATCGTCTCCTGGGCCGGATTCATCCACCAGGGCAATCCCGCTCCCCACACATCCGCGGAAGGACGACAGCCATGACCACCGACGATCTCCTGGAGCTGCTGCGCCGGCATCTGCCGGAGATCCGCGCCTCGCTGACCGCCGCGCAGTTCAGCCGATTCCAGGACAGCGTGCTGCGGCTGCGGGCCGCCGGAGACGACGCCAGGGCCGTGCGCGCCGCGCTGCGGGAGGTGCGGCTGGCGCTGCGGCCCCTCCCCCGCGAGAACGAACTGCGCAGAAAGCTGGACCAGTTCCGGGGCGCCGCTCCCGCCGCGGTCCTGCCGGACGCCGACCGGCTGGCCGAGCTGATCCGGCTGCTGGAGTCCGTGGACTGGCCGACGCTGGACCCCGCGAGCGCCGAGATCGCCCGGGCCGTACGGGACCGGCTGCTGACCGCGCCCGCGCGCGGACCGGAGCGGCTCACCGGCGCCGCCGCCGAGAATCCCGCCGGGGCCGGGCTCATCCGCCTCTCCGACCCGGAGCGCGGCGACCGCTACCCGGACTTCCAGTTCGACCCGGACACCGGTGAGCCACGGCCGGTGGTGCAGCGGATCAACAGAATGCTGCTGTCCGACCAGGACCCCTGGGGCGCCGCGGACTGGTGGCTCGGCGGCAACACCTGGCTGCGCGACGCGCCGGCCGCCCTGGTGGGGCAGGTGCCGGACGCGCGGCTGACCGAGGCCGCCGCCGCGCTGTTGGGAGACGGCGGATGGTGAGGCAGGCGCCCCCCGAGGGCGCGCGCATGAGCCCGAACCTGTGCACCCTGAGCGCGGGCACCGAGCTGTGGAGGTGCCATGAAACCGCCTACGCCTGTACCGAGTTCAACCCGAAGCCCGCGCACTCCTTCTTCGGTGGCAACCGTTTCGACGCCACCGCCGAGGACCGGTATCCCTATCTGTACGCGGCCGTGGAACCGGCCACCACGCTCGCCGAAGTGATGCTGCGGGACATGGAGTTCACCGGGCCGGAGGCGCGGCGTCAGGTGCCGTGGGCGCTGGCGGCCACCCGCTCGCTGTCCAAGGTGCGGGTGACCGAGGATCTGGTCCTGGTGCGGCTGGTCCGGGAGGAGGATCTGGCCGCGGTGTTCCAGACCTCCTGGCTGCTGGAGACCGACGAGTACGCGCAGACCCGCGCCTGGGCGCGGGAGATCCGGCGCCAGGTGCCGGACGCCCAGGGGCTGGTGTGGCAGTCGCGGCGGCACCGCCCGCACCCCGCCATGGTGCTGTTCGGCGACCGCTGCGGGGAGGAGCCGCTGAAGGCGGTGCCCGGCCAGGCCCACAACCTGGGCACGTTCGAGGGGGCGGGCGAGGCCAACCGGCTGCTGGCGCCGCTGCGGGCGGTCGTCATTCCGCCCGGTGCGCGGGCATGAGCACGCGGGGCGGCCCGGGGGTCGCCGCCCCGCGACACCGCCCGGCACCGGCTCAGCCGGTGCCGGGCCCCGGTCCGTACAGCCCTACGGCGAAGCTGACCCGCTGGCCGAGCCGGAGCTGGTCGCCGTCGCGGACGGGGGTGCGCACGCCGGGCGCGATCCGGGCGCCGTTGAGATACGTGCCATTGCGGGTGCCCGCCTCGGGCTCCTCGACCCAGGCGCTTCCGTCCGGCTCCACGGTGAGCGAGGCATGACGCCGGGAGATCTTGTTCCAGCCCGCGAACGCGGCGGCAGTGCGCGGCGCCCAGTCCGGGTGGCGGCCGATGTGCAGCGAAGGGCCCGGGCCGTGCCGGAGCTCCAGACAGGGCTCGGCGCAGACCAGCAGCACATGGGTGCGCGTACGGTCGCAGGACGGGCAGCGGGCGTCCCGGGGGGCCACCGGCGCACGGCAGTTCCAGCAGGGGGCGGACACCTCGACATCGGCCGGGCCCGGCGCGGGCCGGGGTGCGGGCTCTGCCGTCGGGTCCGGCTCCGGCGCCTGGCCCGGCTTCCGCGCTGTCTCCGCTTCCTCCGGTGCTTCCAGTTCCTCGCCGTCCGGCACGCGAACCCACCCCGGGGGACTGGGCCTCTCGCTCATCGGCCGCCCCCGGGACCGGGATCCGTGTCCCCGGTGTGCACCACCCGCAGGTCCAGGGCCACCGTTCCGTCCCCGGCGGGCCGCACACCGGTGACGGTGACCGCCGTGCCGGCCAGCCGCTCCTGGTCGAACAGCGCCCGTGCCAGCGGGTTGATCAGATGTGTCTCCAGCAGCATGCCGATCCCCCGGCCGCCGTTGTCGACATCCGCCGTGCAGTAGGCGGACAGCGCCCGATGCGCCTCATCCGAGAGGCGCAGATGCACCCCCTGCTCCTCCCGCAGCACTCGCTGGATGTTGCCCACCTGCGAGTCGAAGATCTCGGCGGCCACCTTGGCGTCGATGTAGTCGAAGACCACCACATTGCCGCCGAGCCGGTTCATCAGCTCCGGGCGGCCGATCTCCTCGACGAAGTGTTCCTTCACATTGGCCAGGATGATCTCCTCGAGCTGGTGGTACGGCATCCCGGGCTCGGCCACCCGCCCCTCGGGTGCGCGTCCACCCTCGCCGGGCCGTTTCCTGACCCCGAGGTTGGAGGTGAAGATCAGCACGCATTCGCTGAAGTACGTGGTGACGCCCTGCCCGTCGGTGAGCCGGCCGTCCTCGAGCACCTGGAGGAACTTGTCGAGCACACCCTTGTCGGCCTTGTCGATCTCGTCGAACAGCACCACCCGGAACGGGTCGTTGCGCACCGCCGTGGTCAGCTCGCCACCCGCCTCGTAGCCCACATATCCCGGTGGTGCGCCGAGCAGCCGGTCCACCGAATGCGGTGCGGAGAACTCGCTCATATCGAAGCGCAGACAGGCGTCCTCGGTGCCGAACAGCAGCTTGGCCACCGACTTGGCCAGCTCGGTCTTGCCGGTGCCGGTCGGCCCGGCGAAGAACAGCACACCGCGCGGCCGGCTGCCGGGGTGGGACGCCTGGGCGCCGGACAGGCTGAGCGCGGCACGCTTGAGGATGTCGAGGGTCTTGCCGACCGCCTTCTCCTGGCCCTTCACCCGCGCCCGCAGGTCCGCCTCGCCCTTCTTGATCTGCTTGCGGATGTAGTCCGCCTGCCACGGGTTGTCCTTGACGCCGAGCTGGTAGACGCGGACCGCGTCCCGCATCTCGGCGAACGACAGCCCGCGGTCGAGCGCCATACGGGCGCTCTCCCGCATCGCGCGCAGGGTCAGCCCGGCGGTGGCCCGGGCGAAGGTGTCGACATCGTGCTCGTCCAGCGGCTGTCGCTTGTCGAGCCGGACCGGCCCGCCGTCCTCTTCGCCCTCGGACGCGGATGCGGACGCGGCGGTGTGCTCCTCGGCCAGCAGCTCGGCCATGCGCCGTCTGCTGCCCAGGTCGGGCAGCGGGATGCCGATGGTACGGACCCGTTCGCTGCCCGCGACCAGCCAGGTGGGCAGATCGCGCTCCCCGTCGGCGAGCCAGATCACGGGGTTGAACAGCAGTCGTCCGCTTCCCGGGGAGGAGATCGGCCGCGCGTCCTCGGCCAGCTTCAGGCAGTTGAGGAAGAAGTCCCGCTCCGGATCGCTGAGCCGGGTGACATCGGTGGGGATCCGGGCGGCGTAGTCGATCAACAACGCCACCCGGTAGGGCTGTTGGCGCGGTGCCGGGTCCGTGCGGGGCCGGCCGTCCGGTGTCTTCTGCTGCCGCCCCCGCTGCTTCCAGCCGGTGACGATGTCGCGCAGCGTCCGCTCCGCGTCGGCCAGGTGGACGGGGGTGTCGGCGCGCCGGGCGCGCCCGGGCCCGGCGGCGTCCCGCCCGTGCAGCAGCTCGCGGACCTCCTGGGCCGCCGGGCCCACGACCACGGTGAAGCCGTCCGCGATGTCGAAGCGGATCAGCGCCTCGTACCCCTCCTGCCACAGGGCGTTCCACAGGACCTCGGTGAGGGTGTGGTGGTCGTCGTAGGTCGTCTCGGGGCCGCCCTCGTCGGGGTCCTTGTCGTGGCGGACGAGGTGGATGTCCCGGATGCTGCCGTGCAGAACGTACTGGGACTGGACGCTGAGCGTGCCGACCAGCTCCTCGGCGAAGGCCGGGAGCCTGCGGTCGTCGCGGCCCGGGGACGTCACCGGCTCGGTCATGACTGCCTCTCCTGGTCACGGCGGCGGGCCTTGGGTCCGGGGCGGTTGTCGACGGGCCGGGCCGCCGTGCACCAGTCGGGCCGCGCGGGTGGCTTGCCGAAGTCGAACGGCACGCTGAGCCCGGCCCGTTCGGCCAGCTCGCGCAGGTTCCCCAGATGCTCGGGGGCCTCGCGGCACCGCTGCCAGTCGAGGTCCAGATCGTCGTCGGTCTCCTCGGCGGGATCGCGCTCGCGGTGCATGGTGGCGACCCGGGCGGTCCCCCCGGGGTCCACGCTGACGCGGAGCCAGTGCTCCTCCCCCCAGCCCGGCGGGGTCCAGTCGATGATCTGCACCGCTCCGGAGGTGGTGCATCCGGCCGTCTCGGGCCCCGACCGCCGGACCGCCGCACGGATCACCTCCGTGGCGTACATCCGCTGATACGCGTCGACCCGCTCGCCGACGCGGGCCGCGACGCGGACGCGCTCGGCCTCCGTCAATGTCCCGCCCTGGTACAGAAAGCGCTCCAGGACGGCGATCTCCGCCCCGGCGTCGGGCAGCGGAACGGGGGTGCCGAAGTGACCGCCACCGGGTGTGCCGGGGTGGTCGTCGCGGAGGAAGGCGAGCTGCTGGGCGGCCCACTCCTCGGTCTCCTGCCGCCGCTCGGCGTCGCGCGTCATCCGCTCGGCGAACCCGGCGGCCTCCCGCAGATGCCGCTTGGCCGCGGCGGGCCGCCGGGCGGCGACCTCCGCGGCGACGGTGACCCGCTCCTCCACCAGCCGGTAGTCGGCCACCGACACGTTCCGCGGCAGCATGGCCAGCAGGTCCGCGCCCAGCCTCAGCACCTCCTCCTCGGTCGGGGCCGCGGTGGCGGCGGGCGGCGGCTGCGGCAGCGAACCGCACGCCTCGGTTTCGGTGGCGGCCTCCTCGTATGCCTCCAGCGCCTGGCGGCGGCGGGCGCGCAGGGTGGCGTGCCAGCCGGTGTCCTCGGGATGTGCCCCGGCCACCGGGCGGGCGGCCGCCTCCATGGTGGCCCGTGCGTAGGCGGCCTCCGCGTGGCGCAACCGGCGGTCGGTGTCGGCCAGTTGTCGCCATGCCTCGTCCAGATTCCTGCCCGTCAGGGCCAGCGGCGGCGGCAGGTCGGGCGGTTCCGGTGGCCCGTCGGGGCCGGCCCGCCGTATCCGCGCGCGCAGTGTGTCGATACGGGCGTTGGCCCGGACGGCGGCGAATGCGGCGTCCCGCCAGCACGCGGCGGCCTGCCGGGCGTTCAACTGCTGGCGGCGCAGCTCGGCCTGGTCCTCGGCGGCGCGGATGGCGGCGGCCGCGAGCACCTGCGCCCCGGCCATGGTGGCGCGGCCGACGAGCAGCGCCCCGCTGAGCGAGCCGAGGCCGATCAGGGCGGGCACCATCAGGTCGTGCACCTGGTCCATGGCGGCGTTCAGCGCATGGCCGGTGGTCTGGTGCACGGCGTCGGCGAGGTGCTGTCCGGCCTGAGGGCCGACGTGCTGCGACAGCCCGGTGCCCTGGACCGCGTGGTGCGGCACTCCGGTGTTCGGGATGGTGTTGGTGACGGGGTCGGGAACCGTGTGCTGGATGGTGTTGGTGACGGGGTCAGGGACCGTGTGCTGGATGGTCTCAACGGTCGGCGGCGGGGGGAAGTACACATCCGGCATCACATCGCCGATGCTGGCAAGCGCCTGTCCTGAACTCATATGAGCCTCCCTGGCGTCGGCGGGGCGGCCGCCCTCGGGGGGCCGGGGCGGTGCCGTTCGTCCCGGCCGCGCAACTCCGCCACATAGCGGCGCCAGCACCGCAGCCGGTGCCAGGTCCACCAGATGAGGACGGCCACGGTGGCCAGCGGCCACACCCAGGGGGCGTAGGCCACGGTGGCCCACAACAGGGCGATGACCGGGAGGATCAGCAGGCCCTGGACGGGGAAGCGGGAGCCGGGGCGGCGGATGAACCGGGCCACGGGCAGCGCACGGTCGATCAAGAGCCCGGCCAGGGACCGGTCCGGGTGGTAGCCGGGGCTGCCGATGCGGTACGCCGTCCACAGCTCCAGGGCCAGGACGGCGGCGGCCGCCGGGACGGCCAGCATCCACGCCGTCACCACCGCGCGCTGGGCGGGCCATCCCACCAGATCGCCCAGGCCGATCACGAAGATCCACGGGAAGACGAAGGCGACGGCTCCGCCGAGGGCCCAGCCGAGGGTGGGCAGCATGTCCTGTCTGCGCACCCACAGCGTGGCCACGTCCAGGTCGCGCTCCTGGCGGAGGAGGGCGCGCTCGCCGTCGAGCCGCCCCTGGGTCTCCGAGGACTCCTGCTCGGCGAATCCGGCCAGCCACTCGGCCAGTTGCAGCCGCACCAGATCGTCGGGGTCGCGCAGCAGCCGCCCGTACCAGGCCACCGGCTGCGGCAGCGCGGCCTGGATGCCGGCGGTCCGCTCCTGGAGCCTGCGCCGGTGCGCGGCGGGGGCGGCGGCGAGCGACAGGAGGGCGGCGAGCCGGGAGCGGTCGAGCCGGGTGGCGGCGCGCACCTCGGCGCGGTGGTCGCGCAGCCGGGGCGACTCGTGGAGCACCTCGTCGACGGTGTGCTGCCAGCGGGAGCGGGCCGTCAGCCAGCGCTGCTGCACCTCGGCGAGCCCATCGCCGCCGGGCCGTGAGTCCAGCAGCGGCAGGATGGTGTGGTCCCGCAGATCCGCCACGACGGAGAGGGCGAACTCATCGCCGCGCCCGGCCTCCCGCAGCAGCTCCCCCAGCCCCGCGTGGTCCAGCGGCACCCCGCGGTAGGACGCGTCGAGGGTGGGGCCGAGCCAGGAGATCAGCCGCACCATGGTGACCGGCTTCGGCTCACGGGGCGGAGTCGCGGGGGGCTGCGGCTCCAGAAGGTCCAGCAGCGCCGCCAGTTCACCCGCGTCGCGGTCCGGGGCGCCCTCGAACTGCCTTAGCCAGCCAGTGAATTCGGTGCGGCCGCGCCGCCGGGAGAGGAGCTGCCGGGCGGGCCGCCAGTTCTCGCTGAACGCCCTGGCGAGCTGCTTCGGCCTGGTGTAGCGCTCATCGAGGAAGGCGAACGGCTCGATGTCCGGGGCGTCTTCCGGGTCCGAGGCGCCGGGGGCCGTACCCGCCTCCCAGGGGGCGATCGGCGGCGAGCCGCCCACCAGCCACTGCGCCACCTCGTCGGTTCCCCAGCGGTGGTCGGGGTCGCGGGTGAGCAGCCCCATGCACAGCAGCCGCAGCCGGTGGTCGGTGACCAGGGACAGATCGGGGGCGCGGGAGCTGATCTCCTCGCGGACGAAGTCGTTGTCGGTGAACCGGACGGGGTGGCGTCCACCGGCCATCTCGGCGACGATCATGCCGAGCGACCACCAGTCGGCGGGCGGGTGGATCAACTGGTGGCGCAGCGACGCCTGCGGGGACATATAGAGGGCGGTGCCGACCCAGCGCTCGTCGCGGGTGTAGCGCTCGGCGGGTTCGTGGGCGGAGACGGCGAAGTCGACGAGGACGAGGTCCGGGGCGGCCGGGTCGAGGCTGCCGAGCACGATGTTGGCCGGGCTGATGTCCCGGTGGACGATGTTCAGTTCATGCAGGGTGGTGAGGGCCTCGTGCAACTGCCGTACGACGCTGTGGATGAGCACGGGGTCGGCCGGACCGGGGTTGTCCCTCAGATATCCGGCCAGGTCGGTCTCGCCGTAGGAGGGCGCCAGATCGTACGGATGGCCGTCGGCCCCGGTGTCGCCGGTCTCGGTGAAGTGGGTGAGGTGCCGGCGCGGCCGGTCCCTCAGCAGCTCCCACACCCGGCGGTCCGGGGCGTGGCCGAGGTGGTACCACTTGAGGATATGGCTGCCGCGCTCGTCCTCGACGCGGTAGACGGCCGCCTGGTGCGGATGGTCGGGGCGGCGCAGCACGGCCCTGAGGCGGAACCGGCCGCGCAGCGAGACCGGCAGCGCTCCGGTGTCCCCGCGCAGATCGCGACCCCCGTGCGCGACCTGCGCGGGCGCCGCCGAGGGGAACTCGTCCTCGGTGGGCCCGGCCATCGTGGCGGCTGCC
The DNA here is from genome assembly GCF_018883605.1 of Streptomyces niphimycinicus. Taxonomy (GTDB): domain Bacteria; phylum Actinomycetota; class Actinomycetes; order Streptomycetales; family Streptomycetaceae; genus Streptomyces; species Streptomyces niphimycinicus. The sequence continues at coordinate 22,780 of NZ_JAHLEM010000041.1, forward strand.
GACCGGAGCGGCTCCTCGTGCTCGGTGAGCCCGGCCGCCGAGGCGTCGACCGATGCGGGCGGCTCCTCGTGTTCCGTGAGCCCGGCCGCCGTGGTCGCCGCAGATGGAGGTGGCTCCTCGTATTCGGTGGGTGGCGGCCCGGCGTCGTGCGCGCGCTGCTCTTCGGGCTCCTCTTGGTCCCGGTGGTATCCGTGGTCCCCGTGGGCCGCGTATTGCTCGTCGTCCCGGTAAGCCCCAAAAGCCCCGTAGTCCTCGTCGTCCTCGGATTCCGTGGGGGGCGGTTGCTCGTGCGGATGGGTCACAAAGGTCACCTCGTGAACGGGTGGGCGGTCTCGGATTCAATGGCGGCGACAGCGGCGGCGGTTGACCGCCGGGCGTGGATCAAGAAAGCGGAACCTTGGAAATCGGAAATCTGTTCCAGCACGGCGTGAATTACCGGCGGTACAAAGCCCGGCACGGCACGGCATGGCACAGCCATCGAGAGAACGATTTCCTCTTTCCCGGCCGGTCGCTAGCCTGGTGACCATGAGTCAGGAGCCATTTGCGTCAAATTCGCCCACATACGATCAACTCCTGGAAGAACTGAAAGGCATACGCAGACCCGGACTGCCGGATCTGCGCAGGACCGATCGGCCGGCGCTGCGCGCCGCGGCCGTGGCGGGCGGCTTCTGCGACGGCTCCGACGACGCCCCGGCCGGTATCGAGGCGCTGCTCAGGGAGGCGGTACGGCGGCTCGGCGAGCGGGATCTGCTCGGCCAGGCCGCGGCCCACACCTTCGGACTGCTCCCCGACCGCCGGGGCGCACCCGCCCATGACCGCCGTAAGATGGCCGCCGCCGTGTACGGAGTCACCCCCGAGCGGTTCCGCAAGCAGCAGGAACCGCAGGTCGTCCAGCAGCTCGCCGAGGCCGTGCTGACCATCCTGCGGGAGCCGCCGCCCTTCCCCGGGAAACCGGGCTCGGCGGGGCAGACCCCCGGCCCGGGCGCCGGGGCACAGACCTCCGGCGGACCGGGCGCGACCGGGCAGAGCACCATCGCGCGAAACGGCCGGACCGGCCGGACCGGCCAGGAGCCTCCGCTGCGGGTCGACAGCGTGCCGGTGGACGCGCGGAGCACCTTCACCCTGCATATCTCGCCCATCGAACTGCTGCGGGACATCGAGGTGCTGGTCTCCTCGGAGAACGTCTACCTGGAGATGTCCAAGACCTTCCGCCCCACCGTGTCCGGCGCGCTGCGCCTGGCCGCCGCCGTACGCGACCCCGCCGGGGAGATCGTCGACGATGTGCTGGCCCGTGAACTGGCCGGGTGGCTGCGCGCCCACGGCCGCCCGGGGCTGCCGATCCGGCCGGGCACGGTGGTGCCGACCGCGCCGGGAACGCTCGCCGCGCGCGGCGTCCGGCGGATCTACCACGCCGCGGTCGCCACCCCGCGCGACGATACGTACGAGGTCCGCCCCGAGAGCATCGCCCGCGCGGTCAGCGCGTGCTTCGCGCTCGCCCGGGCGGAGCGCGACCGGTATCAGCCCGCCCTGTCCTCCATCTGCTTTCCGCTGCTCGGCGCGGGCCGGGGCGGTCTGGCACCGGCGGTCAGCGCGACCTGGCTGCGCTGGGCCATCCGCGACGAACTCGCCCGGGACTCCCGCTGGCGGGTGCACCTGGTGGTCCGCAGCCGGGAGATAGCCGAGGCCGTCGGGGCGCTGTGACCACCGCCGCCCGAACCCATCCGCGCGCTGTGACCACCGCCGCCCGAGGCCGTCGGCCCTCGGTGACCACCGCCGCCCGAGGCCGCGGGCCGTCTGTGACCACGCCCGCCGGGGC
>NZ_JAHLEM010000410.1 GCF_018883605.1 Streptomyces niphimycinicus
CGGGGTCTGACGGCCGCCGCCGCTGTGCTGACGGTCGCCCTCGGCGCCGTCGTGGCCTTCCGCCAGGATCAGGTGCCGTGGCGGCAATCCCGCGCCGCGGACCCGCCGTCCGGCGCCCTGGCCGGGGGCCGGCCGACACCGCCCGGCGGCTGGGTGACCATCAGGATCGCGGAGGACCCGGAGCTGTGTCTGACCGACGGCCGGGTCCGCGACTGGCGGTACACACCGCTCGTCGCGGTGCAGCGGCCCTGTGCCGAGGCGGCGCCGCAGAGCACCCTGCTGGAGCCGGCCGGCGACGGGAAGTACCACATCGTGTGGTACCACCCCGACTACGGCAGGGGCTGTCTGAAAGCGCTCGCCGACGGAGACGGCGCGGGACTGCTCGAGCCGATGGACGTCTGCGCGGACGGCAGTCTGTTCACCATCGAGCCGTCGGGCGAGCTGAGACGGGGCAGATATGTGCTCCGGATCGAGGGCCGCGGCTGTGTGGGCATCGTCGACTCCAGCTCCGTCCACGGTGCGGAGGCGGTGATGCAGCGCTGCGAGGGCAAGGGCCGTCAGGTGTTCCTCATCCGGCGCGCGGGCTGATCCGAGCCCGCCACCTCGCCCAGGACGCGTTCCGCCGGGAAGTAGCCGACGTGGCGCGAGTCGTAGCTCTCCTCGCTGTTGTCCCCGAGCAGAATCAGCATGCCGTCGGGGACGGTCCGGTCCGGGTTGTCCCCGAGCGCGGGCAGCCCGGACCGGGGCACGGGATCGCCCGGTACGGCCGCGACCCGTTTGATGAACCACTGCCGTGCGTAGATCCGGTGCGCGGGCGCGGTCCGCGGGACGGGCGGGTCCGGCCACGGCGCCTGGTACGGCGGACGCTCCACCACCACGGCCGCCCCGCGCCCGGGGGTACGACCGCGGCGGACCAGCACGCTGTCCCCGTCGTGGTAGGCCGGTTCCATGCTCCGGCCCGAGACGCCGACCGCCACCAGCCGCCGTTCCGCGGCCCGGGCGAGGGCGAGCCCGGCGGTGAGCAGGAGGGCGGCCGCCCCGCACCCTGCCCCCCAGCCGGGGCTGCGTACGGGCCACAGGAGCGCGGCGGTGCCCGCCCAGAGGGCCACGCCCAGCGTGAGCAGAGCGGTCCGGGTGCGGCGTGCGCGCCGGGCGCGGACCCGGGCCCGGTCGGGGGCGGTCTCCGCCCAGGATGCCCGGGCCGCTGAGATGTAGGGGCCGCTGCCGGGACTCATCGTGGTGTTCTCCTCTGCGGGGTGCGTCGGGACAAGGACCGCTCGGGGATCCGCTCAGGCGATGTGCGGCGAGGCGTCAGGGGCGGTGGCCGGGTCCGGGGCCGCCTCCTGGCGGTAACCGGCGGCCTGGAGGGCGTACAGCCGCGCGTACCGCCCTTCCGCGCACAGGAGTTGGCCGTGGCTGCCGCGTTCGGCGACGCGTCCCCCGTCGAGTACGACGATGATGTCGGCCTCCCGTACGGCGCCCAGGCGGTGCGAGATGAGGACGCTGGTGAGCCCCTGTCTGTGGGCCCGGAGCGAGGTGTGGATCTCGTGCTCGGCCGCCGCGTCGAGCCCGGCGGACGGCTCGTCGAGGATCATCAGATCGCGGCGGTCGCGTACGAACGCCCGGGCCAGGGCGAGCCGTTGGCTCTGTCCTCCGGAGAGCATGACTCCGGTGGCCGGGTTCCGCTTGTCCGCCTCGGCAAAGAACATCCGGGAGAGCAGGGTGTCGTAGCCGTGCGGCAGCGCCGCCAGCACCTCGTGGATCCCGGCCCGCCGCGCCGCCCTTCGCAGGCGCTCCGGTTCGCCGAGGGCGTCGAGGTCGCCCTGCGCGATGCTCTCGGCAGCCGTCATGTCGTAGTCCATGTAGTCCTGGAACACCGCGCTGATGCGTCGGCGCAGATCGGCGATGTCGGCGTCGCGCAGGTCGACGCCGTCCCACCGGATGCTCCCCCGGACCGGGTCGTAGAACCGGCACAACAGCTTGACCAGGGTGGACTTGCCCGAGCCATTGAGGCCGACGAGGGCGAGCGACGATCCTGCGGGGATCCACAGGTCGATACCGCGTAGCACCCAGGGATGGTCGGGCGCGTAGCGGAACCACACATCGCGCAGCTCGATGCCGCACCGCAGCTCCGGCAGCGGGCGGGGGTCGGCGGGCGCGGAGAGTTCGGGCCCGGCGCGCACCACAGCCAGGTAGTGCCCGAACAGCAGCAGGGCGTGGTGGGTGGTCGCGACATCGCCCGCGAGCGCCGTCAGGGCCGTCTGGACCCCGGCCACGGCGGCCAGGAAGACCGCCACATCGCCGGGGGTGAGTCCGCCTCCCCGGGCGCTGCCGACCGTCCACAGCAGCCCGGCGCCCGCCACCGACGCGGACAGCAGGCCGAGTCCGGCGCGTATCCGGACCTCCTGCCGGTCGACCGTCCGGCGGGCGGCGTCCGCGCTCCGCCGGCCGGCGAGCATCCGGCCGCGCAGAAAGGCGCCGGTGCCAAAAAGGCGGATCTCCTTGGCCGCCTCGACATTGGCGAGCAGGCCCATGTAGAAGAACTGGCGCCGCTCGTCGGGCCCGATCTCCCAGACGGTGGCGGCGCGCCTGCGCGACAGCAGGAGTTCGGCCGCCAGCACGGGCAGCGCGGCGAACAGGACGAGCGCCATCGTCGGCGGGCTGATCACGAACAGGGAGCCGAGGAAGCCGACGATGGTGAGGACGGATCGGACGACGCCCAGGGCTCCTTCGACGGCCTGGCCGGCGACCGGTTTGGCCACCACCGTCTGCTGGGCGAGGCGCAGCCGGTCCAGGAAGACCGGGTTTTCGAAGCGGGCGAGACCGGGGAACCGGTCGACGGCCAGGAACAGCCGGTCCTGGGCGTACTGCCCGACCCGGCGGTCCATCTCGGTGCGCAGATAGTGGGCCAGATGCGGCAGTGCCGCGGTCGCCACCCCGGTGGCGGTCAACACGGCCACGGGGAGCAGAAGTGCGCCCACGGTGGCACCGGCGGCGAGGCGGTCGATGACGAGTTTCAGCGACCAGGCGGCCGCCACCGGGAAGAACCCCATGGCCAGCGCGGGCCCCGTGTACAGCGCGAGGATGCCGGGTGCCGCCCGCATCACCATCCGTACCGCGTCCAGGACATGGGACGGCCGGAGGCGGGGTGCGCGTTCGTCGTCGGGGTGCTCGGGGTGCTCGGGGTGCTCGGGGTGCTCGGGGTGCTCGGGGTGGTCGGAGTGCTCGGGGTCCTCGGGGGCGGTGGCCTGGGAGGCGGCTCGTGGGTGCGTCACGGCGGGGCGTTTGCGCGTCATGGCGCGGCGGACGGCGGCGCCGGTCAGCGGGCGGCGACGGCGGGACGGTCCACGTCGACCTGGTCGGCC
>NZ_JAHLEM010000411.1 GCF_018883605.1 Streptomyces niphimycinicus
GTCGGAGTGCTCGGGGTCCTCGGGGGCGGTGGCCTGGGAGGCGGCTCGTGGGTGCGTCACGGCGGGGCGTTTGCGCGTCATGGCGCGGCGGACGGCGGCGCCGGTCAGCGGGCGGCGACGGCGGGACGGTCCACGTCGACCTGGTCGGCCATGACCAGGAGACGGCCGTCCGTGCTCCGGTTGACCTTGAGGACGACGGGAAAGCCCTGCACCTTGCACGCCCCGGCGACGGCGTCGGCGTCCGGGCCGGTCAGTACGCGCGCCACCGGGCGCAGCGCGGTCAGCATCGGGGCCGCCGCTTCCGCCTCCTCCGGGCTGTCGGCGATCACCGCGGCGAGGACCTGTTCGCGTCCGCGCGGCACGCTCCTGGCGTACTCGGCGAACTTCGGGAGCTTCTCCTTGCACGGGCCGCAGGTCGGGGAGAAGAAGGCGACGACGGTCTCACTGTGGATCATGCCGTCGTGTACCCGCTCCCCGTCCACGGTGGCTCCGGAGAACTCCCCGACCTCGTCCCCGGTGCCGAGGGAGAGCCGGCCGCCGCCCCGGGTGGCGAGCAGCTCGGTGTGTTCCCGCAGCCGCTTGATGACGCCGACGGTGAGCACCAGATCGAGGAGGCACAGCAGCCCGACGAGGACGAGAGCGGCGATGACGATGGGCACGGTGGGTCTCCGTTTCCTGTGCGGATTCCTGTGCGGAGGGCAGGGGATGGCGCGGGCCCCGGCTCAGCGTCCCGGGCGGACGGGGTGCCGGGACCGGGCGGTACGTACGGGGCTCATGGGCCGGAAGAGGCCCACGATGGTGTCGAGCGCGGCGACGCAGCCGCCGACGAGCAGCCCGCCGAGCGCCGCCACGAGCAGCCCGGCCGGCTGCGCGGGGCCGATGTCCGGGCGCAGCATGGTTCCGGCCGCGGCCAGGGCAAGCCCGGCGAGCAGGACGTTGCGTACGATGTGGCGCACGCCGAGCGGGCTGGTGGACGCCCCGCCGAAACACCGGCATACCGCGTGGGTGCCCCGGGCCACGGCACAGGCGATGGCCACCGCGAAGGCCAGAAGCAGGGCCGCCGCCCCGGCCAGACCGAGCGCCGGGAGACGCGCCCATGGCGCGGCGAGAAGCAGGCAGACCAGCCCCTCGCCCGCGACGACGGCCACCGCCACCGGACGGACGGCCCAAAGCGGCACCAGCCCCAGGTCGCCCAGGGACGAGGTGAACGCGGCGAACGAACGCCCGCTCGCCGCCTTGCCGACGGCGGCGGCCAGGAACACCGTGCCGATCAGGCAGCGGATGCCGAACTCCAGGTACTGCACGGTGACCTCCTGCGGAGCGGGAACCGGGAACGAACCGGGAGCCGGGAACCGGGAGCCGGGGACACCGGTGGACGACGGCACGGCGGTCCGCCCGGTGTCGCACGCCGGTGCCCCCGGCCGGTTCCCTGTCACATCACCGGATCAGCAACCCGGACAGCTACGCCAGCAGTTGATGGAGCCACAGACGGTATTGACGCAGCACGCGCTGCGCGCGCACTGCCAGCATTCGTTGAAGCACTGACACGCCTGGGCGGAAGCGGCGGCCTCCACCTTGGGCACGAACAGGCCGAGCAGCCTGCCGCCCACGGTTTCCAGCACCTTGGACATGGTTCTCCTCCTCGTGGGATGGGTGCGTCGGGAGTACGTCGCGCGAGCCGCTCCACGGGAGCGGCGAACAGCCGTTTGTTCGTTTTTGCCGTGTCCGGCTCGCGGCGTCTCCGGATCCTAGGGAGGCCCGGACCGGTCCCTCCAGCGTCCCGCCGTCCGGGACGCGTCCGGGACGTGTCCGGGACTGTCCGGGACACTCTCCCCTCGCCCCATACGACGACGTCGGCCGCCACGACCAGCTCGTCCTCGCCGCGGGCAGCATCGCCGACACCGTTGTCGACCTGGTCGGAGTCATTGGCCGCCACGTACTGGCCCAGCTCCTGCCGCAGCGGCGGGTCCGCACAGAAAACCGCATCGTCTCGCGGGCTGTGGTGGCCGCCACCGGCTGGACCGGGCGGCCCGCCCTCCGTAGATCGTGATCTGGCGGTCGGGGCCGGTGTACGCAAGTACGCGATCCTCGCCGCCGGACATGCCTAGCCCTCGCGCGGGGCCGGGGTGCCGAGGCCGTAGACGCGGCGCGCGTTGTCCGCGCCCAGCAGCGCGGCCACCCGGCGGGCGTCGCGGCGCGACCAGGCGCCCTCCGCGACCCAGTGGGTCAGCAGCCCGGTCAGCGCCTCCCGGAAGAGCCGCGCCCCCACCACATACAGTTCGGGCAGTCCATAGGCATCGGTCGAGAAGAGCACCTTGCCGAACGGGGCGAGCTCCAGCATCTCGGCGAGCACGGCCCCGGCCCGCGCCCCGGTGTGTGACAGGGCCAGCCCCACATCGGCGTAGACATGCGGGAAGACGGCGGCCAGATAGGCGGCGCCGCGGTGGTACGGATAGCCGTGCAGCAGGATCAGCGTGCAGCCCGTGGGGCGCACCGCGCGGATGAAGTCGGTGAGGGCGAGCGGATCGCAGCGGTCCAGCCGCAGATCGGGATCGCCGAATCCGGTGTGCAGTTGCAGCGGCAGCCCGGTGTACGCCGCCGACCACAGCAGATGGCGCAGCAGTACGGGGTCGGTGACCCGGGCGGCGGCGGTGCCGCCCTGACCGCGCCGGGCGACCCAGTGCTCGGCGGCGGTGTGGACCGCGCCGGGGCCCGGCGGATCGGGCTCGAAGTCCAGTCCGTAGCGGTAGGCGGCCACCGACTTGAAACCGGCCGCCGTACGGGCCGCCTCCCGGATCCCGTCCGCCACCCCGGCCAGGAAGTCGTCGGCGGTCAGCGAGGTGTCGGCGATCCGCTCCGCCAACTGCTCGAGGCGGACGATCTCATGGGCGGTGCCGCCCGCCGCGAGGGCCAGCTCCTGAGGGGTGGTCAGATTGCCCGGCAGCCCGGTGTCCACCAGGAACTCGCTGATCCCGGCGGCGCCCAGCAGCCGCCGGGTCACCTCCCGGGGGCCCAGCTCGCGCCGCCGGGCGAGGTAGTGGGCGGGCGGGCAGTGCGGTTCGAGGCCCAGCGGCGGTGGACACCAGCGGCGCACCGCGAACCCCAGTTGACTGTCGAAGAAGGTGGTGCCGAGCGCGGCGGGCGCGTCGGATTCGGTCAGGAACGCCTCGAACGCGGCCGAGCTCAGCTCGGAGCGGACCACCCCATGGCAGTGGTGGTCCACCAGGGGCGGCAGCGGCGGCTCGGTCAAATCCGTCTGCTCGGCGGCCTCCATCGGTCAGTACCGCCTCCGGGTCGCGATGGCGATCTCCCGTGGCGACGACTTCTCGAACAGGGCGGCCTCCGCCCGGCGCACCGCGGCGATCGACTCGAAGAGCGGATCGCCCAGCGCCTCGCGCAGCACCGTCGAGTCCTCGAAGTGCTCCAGCGCGGTGAGCAGCGAGGTGGGCAGCCGCCGCTCGCGCCCCTCGACCGCGGGATCCCCGGCGACGGGCGGCGGCAGGGAGAGCCCGGAGTCCAGCCCGCCGAGGCCCGCGGCGATGACCGCGCCCGCCACCAGATAGGGGTTGGCCGCCGGGTCGAAGGACTTGATCTCGGCGTTGGCCGCCCCCGGGTCGTCCGGTGCGCCGGTGATGAAGCGCACCGCGGCCTCGCGGTTCTCCAGACCCCAGCACTGGTACGCCCCGGCCCAGCGGGAGGGTTCGAGCCGGAGGTAGCTCGCGGGGGAGGGGGCGCCGATGGCGAGCAGGGCGGGCAGTTCGCGCAGCACTCCGGCGAGGAACGCCTCGGCCGTCGCGGTCATGCCGCCCGGCCCGTCGCCGTCCCGGCACAGATTGCGGTCCCCCTGCCACAGGCTCAGATGGACATGGGCGCCGTTGCCGACCCCGCCCGGGTCCACCACCGGGCCGAACATCGGGTTGAGCCCGGCGCGCCCGGAGCACGCCCGGATCGTCTCCCGCACCAGCACGGCGAGATCGGCGGCGCCGACCGGGTCGGCCGGTGCCAGGGACACCTCGAACTGCCCGGGGGAGTACTCCGGGTGGAGCTGGAGCACCTCGGTGTGCTGCGCGTCCAGCGCCGCGAGCAGCTCGGCGAGGTAGTCGGCGAGGTCGGCCACGCGCGCCATGCCGTAGGCGGGACCGGCGGAGGGGTAGTGCGGCGGGTCCTGGTCCGGGTCGCCGGTGGTGACGACCCACTCGGTCTCGAACCCCATGCGTACGCTCAGCCCCCGCTCCCGCGCCCGCTCGGCCATCCGCCGGGCGAACAGCCGCTGGCAGACGGGGTGCGCCCGGCCCTGCTGGTCGTACCGGTCGACCGGGGCCCAGGCCCAGCCGGGCTGGGCGGCCAGCGGGATGAGCCGGTCCAGGTCGGGGATGAGCCGCAGATCCCCGTCGGGGCCGCCGACATGGCGGCTGGTGGTCATGGAGTCGTCCACGAGAAAGACGTCGAAGACGGGGGACATCCCGACCCCGCGCCGCGCGGCATGGGGCAGCCGCGCGGTGGGCACGGACTTCGCCCGGGTCACCCCCGCGTTGTCCACCCAGGTCAGCGCGATGCCCTGGATTCCGCTCGCGGTGAGCCGCTCGGCCTCCTGCCGAGCCCGTGCGTATGCCTGCTCACGATCGCCGGTGCCCATGGGCGCCTCCTCAGCCACGTCCTGTACGCCGAGACTATTGCCTGAGGACGGTCTTGTGGTGACGCATTGTCCCGATCGCATACGGGGTGTGACGGTGGCTTATGCCGTTCGGAGGTTGACACGGCCGGCCGGGGCGTCGAGGTGTCCGGTGTCAGCGCCCGAGGTGCTCGGTGATGTCGCGCAGGACGACCCGGGCGGCGGTGGGCCCGGCGTTGAGGTACCAGGGGTCGTCATCGACCTTGACGGTGTGTCCGGCGCGCACCGCGCCCAGCTTCTTCCACAGCGGATTGGACAGATACGTGGCGGCGTCGGTCTTCCCGGGGCGGCCCTGGACGGAGTAGAAGATCCAGTCGCCGTCCATCCGCGGGATCCGCTCACCGCTGAGGTCCTGTGAGATGTCGTCGAAGCGCTGGGACTTGGGGCGGCCGAGCCCCATGTCGTCGGCGATGGTGCCGGTGAACGACTTCTTCCCGAACATCCGGACCCGGTCGGGGTTGAAGCGCACCATCGACAGCTCCGTCCGCTCGCCGCCCAGCTTCTCGCCCTGGTCGGCGGCGTCCTTCTCGAAGCGGGTCAGGAGGGTGCGGGCCCGCTCGCGCTTGCCCACCGCGTCGGCGACGGTCAGCAGATCCTTCTTCCAGTTCACCCCGCGGCCCTTGGTGACCACGGTCGGGGCGATGGCCGACAGGGTGGCGTAGAGATTGCCCTGGGTGCTGTTGACCAGGATCAGATCGGGCTTGGCGGCGGCCAGCTTCTCCATATTGGGGGAGGTGCGGGTGCCGATGTCCGCCATCGCGCCGAGCGCCTTCGCCTGCCGGGGAAAGGCCGTGCGCAGATAGCCGGGGACCAGTCCGGCGTAGTCGGCGCGGGTGGTGGCCACCGGTACGACGCCGAGGGTGAGCAGATCGTCGAGTTGCCCGGTGCTGATCGCGGCGATGCGCTTCGGCTCGGCCTTCAGCGACGCACTGCCCTGCTCATGGGCGACGGTGCGGGGGAAGGCGCCGTCCGCAGCTCGGGACTTCGGGGCTTTCGAGGACGTCGAGGACGACGCGGCATCCGAGGAGCCGCAGCCGGTGAGCACGGTGACGGCGAGGGCGGCCGAGAGCAGGCCAAACAGACGAGGGGGGCGCACGGACAACTCCAGTTGGTAAGGTCAGGCTTACCTTACCTTGCCCCGGGTGGTGGTCTCCTGGAGGATGTCGGTCAGACAGGCGAGATACATCTCGATGGCCTGGCCCGGCTCCCGCACCTGTCTCCCCGACAGCTTTCCGATCTTCTCCAGCCGGTACAGGAGTGTGTTCCGGTGGATGTGCAGCCGCTCGGCGACCCGCACCAGATGAAAACCCCCCTCCGCCCAGCCGATCAGCGTCTCCCGCAGCGTCGGCCAGTCGGGCTGTCCGGGCAGCTTCCCCAGCACGGCGTCGGCGAACCGCGCCCGAGCCTGCCGCGGAGCGGCGCCCAGCAGATGCGGTATCCGCAGGTCGGCGGCGGTGAAGACGCGGTCGCCCGGGAAGACGGCCGGTCCGGTGCGCAGCGCGGTGGCGGCGTCGCGATACGAGTGGTGCATCCCGGCGGTGCCCGCACCGGGTTCGCCGACGGCCATCCGCCCGTCCAGACCGTGCCGGTCGTACAGCAGCGAGAGCAGATGGCCGCAGGCGTCGGCGAGCCGTCCCGGCGCCGTCCGCTCACCGTGCGCGGCGGCCAGCACCACATACCGCCCCGCCGCCTGCACGCCCGCCACGTCCTGCCGGTCCCGGAACACCTCGCGTACGGTCCGCAGCACCGTGATCCGGGAGACCGCCGCCGCGCCCTCGTCCGCGCCCTCTCCCGCCGGGCTCGTCTCCATCAGCACCGCGGCCCGGGCCAGCCCGGGGGCCAGGCCCAGTTCCACCGCCCGGGCCTCCACCGCCCCGGCGTCGACCACCTCGGGGTCGTAGAGCGCGATATCCCGTACGAAGTCGTCGACCGCCCGCTCGTGGAGCAGCCGCGAGCGCAGCAGCGCCGCCTCCTCCAGGAGGATCTCCGTCTGCCGCCGTACCACCAGGCCGAAGCGGTGCACCTCCGCCGGCACCCCGGTCAGACAGACCGTGCCGATCACCTCCTCCCCGACGGTGATCGGCAGGCTCATCCCGGGCCGCACCCCCCGCATCCGGCCCGCCTGCTCGGCGGTGTGGGTGGCGGGCCGCCCGGTGCGCAACACCTCCAGCGACGCCTCGTGGACGGTGCCGACGCGGGCGAGGTCGCCGCAGCCGATGACGACCGCCGCGGGGTCGGTGATCAGCACATTGAAACCGGTGATCCGGCCGATGTCCTGGGCGATCTCCTGAGCCAGCTCCGGGGTCAGGGCGGGACGGCCACTCATGGGATCGATCGAGGGGTCCATGGACGGATCGTACAAGCGTGGGCTTTCAGGTGGCGATCGATTCATACGATTCCAACGATGACCGACCGCCGGACGCTGCCTACCGTCTTCGGACATCAGTACCGGGCGCCTCGCGACCGCCCGGCCATCCGTCCTCCTCCTCCCCAGGAGCATCTCCTCAGGAGACGGCCATGAGCACAGCATCCCTGGAGAAATCCCGTCCCACCCGCACCCACTGGCTCATCACGCTCTACGCAGGCGGTGGTGAGTTCTGCGACGGCTACATCCTCAGCATCATCGGCGTCGCACTTCCGCTCCTCACCGCCGACTACCACCTCAACTCCTTCGACTCCGGAGTGGTCGGCTCCGCCTCCCTGGTCGGCATGTTCGCCGGCGGCCTGATCTTCGGCTATGTCACCGACCGGGTCGGGCGGCAGAAGGTCTATCTCTTCGATATCGCCGCCTTCATCCTGCTCTCCGCGGCGCAGTTCTTCGTCAGCGATCCCTGGCAGCTCACCGTGCTGCGCTTCCTCATGGGCATCGCCATCGGCGCCGACTTCGCCATCGCGGGCACCATCGCCTCCGAGTTCGCGCCCCGCAACTCCCGGGGCCCGCTGCTGGTCATCATGGTCACCATGTGATCGGTCGGCGCCGCCGTCGCCTATGTCGTCGGCTGGGCGATGATGTCCTCCGGCCATGACAACTGGCGCTGGATGCTCGCGAGCAGCGCCATCCCCGCCGTCCTCATCCTCCTGTTGCGCTTCGGCACCCCCGAGTCGCCGCGCTGGCTGCTCAGCAAGGGCCGCAACCAGGAAGCGGAGGCCGTGCTGAAGCAGATGCTCGGCCCGGACGCGACCCTGGCCGATCTGGAGGCGGACACCGCCTCGCGCACCCGCTACACCGATATCTTCCGCGGCGCCTATCTGCGCCGGACCATTTTCGTCAGTGTCTTCTGGGCCTGCCAGTTGCTGCCGATCTACGCCATCACCACCTACGAACCCACCATCCTGTCCTCCTTCGGACTGGCCGACGGCAACGACTCCTATCTCGGCTCGGTCGTGGTGCAGATCTTCTTCGTGCTCGGCTCGCTCTCCGGGATCCTGGTCATCAACAAGGGGCGGCGCACCCTGCTCCTGTGGAGCTTCGGCCTCTCCGCGATCCCGCTGCTCTGTCTCGCGGCCCTCGCCCGCCCCGCACCGGCGGTCGTGGTGGTCCTCTTCGCGGCGTTCGGCGTGGCGGCCTTCTCCAGCCAGTGCCTCCAGGCCATCTACCCCTCCGAGCTGTTCCCGACCGGAGTGCGGGCCACCGCCAACGGCTTCGCCACCGGTATCAGCCGGGTCGGCGCCGCGATCGGCACCTGGGGCGCGCCCGTCGTCCTCGACCACAGCACCCGGCTGGCCATCCTGCTCGGCGCGGTGATCTGCGTCATCGGCTGGGGCACGTCGTATGTCCTCGCGCCGGAGACCAGCGGGCTCACCCTCGCCGACGCCAGTGCGGCGGACGCCGACTACACCCGCGGGCGTGCGCGTACCCGCCGTGACACCTCTTCGACCACACCGTCCCCCGCGCTGAAGGAGCCTTCATGACCTCCCCGGACACCCCGCCCGCCACGGTCACGGTCGTCGGCGGCGGAGTCGTCGGCCTGGCCTGTGCCCACTACCTCAGCGCCGCCGGGCTGCGGGTCACCGTCCTGGAACGCGACCGGCTGGGCAGCGGCGCGTCCCGCGGCAACGCCGGGGAGGTCTGCCCCGACCTGGTCGAACCGCTGGCCGCGCCCGGTGTCATCGGTACGGCGCTGCGCGGGCTGCACCGCCCGGACAGCGCGCTTGCCGTCCACCCCCCGGCCGGTGCCGAACTGCTGCGGTTCCTGGTCCGGTTCGGGCTGCGGGCCACCTCGCGCCACTACCTGCGCGGGGCCGCCGCCCTCGGCGCGCTCGCGAAGGGCACCTTCGGGCTCTTCGAGGAGCTGGAGGCGGCCGGTGTCGACGGCGAGGCGCACAAGGACGGCTTCCTGTTCGCCTTCCCCTCCCGTGAGTACGCCGCCGAGGCGCTGACCGCCTTCCGCCGGCTGGACGCCCCCATCGCGCCCGGCGGGGTGCTGGAGGGGACCCGGCTCGCGGAGGCGGAGCCCTCGCTCACCGAGGGCGCGCGGGCGGGGTTCGTGGTGGAGCGCCAGTGGTCGCTCGACCCCTCGCTCTTCGTGGACCGGCTCGCCGAGCGGCTGCGGGGCCAGGGCGTCGAACTGGTCGAGGGCGCCCGGGTGTCGGCCGTCACCGACCGGGACGGCCGCACCGAGGTGCGCACCTCGGCGGGGACGTACCGGAGCGACGCGGTGGTCATCGCCGCGGGCGTCTGGTCGCGCGAGCTGGTCCGCGGGCTCGGCCTGGACGTCGATCTGGTGGCGGGCAAGGGGTACAGCTTCTCCGTGGCGGCCGAGCCGCCGCCCTCCCGGCTGGTCCACCTCGGCGCGGCCAAGGTGGTGCTCACTCCGATGGGCAAGCGGGTCCGGGTCGCCGGGACGATGGAGTTCGAGCGCGACGCCGACCGGTTCCGGCAGCGGCGCATCGAGGCCATCGTGGCCGCCGCGCGCCCGTATCTGCGCCATGCCGACTGGGACGACCGCCAGGAGGAGTGGGTGGGGCCGCGGCCCATGACCCCCGACGGGCTGCCGCTGATCGGGCCGGTGCCGGGCCATCCGCGGGTGCTGCTGGCGACCGGTCACAACATGCTCGGGCTGATGCTCGCCCCCGCCACCGGCCGGCTGGTGGCCGGACTACTGACGGGTACGGCGGATTCAGCTCTTTCCTCCGCTTTTGCACCGGTACGGAGCGTTCGCCGCTATTCTTGGCGTGTACGCGCCACCCGCGGCCGGTGAGCCGAAGGGGCGCACCGCTGTCGAACGGGAGAGCGCGCGCGGGCCCTTGAGGAACGCAGGGGCCGGGCACGGTCGACCACCGGCAGGGGGTCCCTCCCAGCGGTAGCTGAGGGAGAGGCGGGCGCCCCGGAGGCGAACCGAGCCCTGAGAAAAGGGGAACGAGTGATCAGTCGCAGAACGCTGTTCGCGAGCACACTGGGCATCACCGGCGGCCTTCTCCTCCCGACGGCGGGCGCCGGCGCGGCGCCCGCCGACTGGTCCCGGGCGGTGGTGGACTCCACCATCGCCCGCTACCCCGACCCCGCCGCGCTCGGCGGCTGGGGCTACACCCGGGGGCTGTTCCTGCTCGGCGCCCACCGCGTCTACCAGCGGGTCAAGGAGCCCTCGTACCTGGCGTACATCAAGCGCTGGGTGGACAACTTCGTCGACGCCGACGGCCATATGAGCCGGAGCTTCGACAACCTCGACGCGATGCAGTCCGGCAATCTGCTGCTGATCCTCCACCAGGAGACCGGCGACCCCCGCTACCGGACCGCCGCCGACCAGATCCGGGCCCGGATCACCACCTATCCGCGCACCGCCGACGGAGGGATGTGGCACGCCACCGGCAAGACCAACGAACTGTGGGGCGACGGCGTCTTCATGGCCCAGCCCTTCCTGCTGCGCTACGGCATCGCCTACGGCGACCAGGCGTATGCGTACGAGGAGGTCACCAGGAACCTCTCGGTGTACTTCCGCCACCTCAAGGCGTCCAACGGGCTGCTCTACCACGCCTATGACGCCGACGGCGACGCCCCCTGGAAGCCCGATCCCACCACCGGCACCTCCGGCTACCACTGGGCACGGGCCATCGGCTGGACCGCGATGACCCATGTGGAGGTGCTGGAAATGCTCCCCGCCAACCACCCCCGTCGCGCCGAACTGATCGGCAACGTACGGCACTTGGCGAAGGGCTTCGCGCGCTACCAGGACCCGGCCACCGGCCGCTGGTTCCAGGTCGTCGACAAGGCGAGCGACCCCGGCAACTGGACCGAGACCTCCGCCTCCAGCATGTACACCCTGATGCTGCACGCGGCCCTGAAGCACGGCTGGATCAGCGGTGGCACCTACGCCTCGGCGGCGCGCAGGGGCTATCAGGGCGTGCTGCGGAAGGTGTCGGTCGGCTCCGACGGGCTGACGAACATCTCCGACATCAGCGAGGGCACCAACGTCGGAGACCTGTCCTACTACCTGGGCCGGCCCCGCAATACGAACGACCTCCACGGTCTGGGCGCCTTCCTGCTCATGAACGAGCGGCTCGCACACTGACACGACGGACGCGAGGGCGCGACATGGACGTACGGGCGCGGTCCGCGGACCGCGCCCGTACGCTCACCCGCGGAGGTCGCTACTTCAACTCGACCTGGAACACCTTGTCCGCGCCGTCCGGCTCCCCGCCGTTGTTGTCGGCGTTGGTCGTGGACAGCCACAGCGTGTTCTTGCCCGGCACGGTCTCCACGGTGCGCAGCCGCCCGTAGGAGCTGGTGTAGTACGCCTTGGGAGTGTCCGCGCTGGTCCCGTCCACCGGGATCCGCCACAGCCGCTCACCGCGCAGCGCCGCCATGTACATCGCGCCGTCGGCGTAGGTGACCCCGCTGGGCGAGGCGTCGCCGACCGGCCACTGGCGCTTGGGGTTGGTCATCCCGGAGGTGGAGCAGTTGCCCTCACAGGTCGGCCAGCCGTAGTTCTTGCCCGATTCGATGAGGTTGAGCTCGTCGTACTTGCTGTTGCCCAGCTCGGCCTCCCACAGCCTCCCCTGCGGATCCCAGGTGATGCCCTGCGGATTGCGGTGGCCGTAGGAGTAGATGAGGGTGCCGAACGGATTGCCCGGGGCGGGCTTGCCGTCCGTGGTCATCCGGAGGATCTTGCCGTTGAGGGAGTTCTTGTCCTGGGCGAGATCGGGGGTCTGGGCCTCCCCGGTGGTGGCGTACAGATAGCCGTCCGGGCCGAACTTGAGGCGTCCGCCGTTGTGGTACTTGTTCTTCTTGATGCCGGTGACGAGCGCCTTGTAGCCGCTGAGCGAGGAGCCGTCGTAGGTCATCCGGGCGATGCGGTTGCCGTCGGAGGCGGTGTGCATCACGAAGACGGCGTGGTCGCTGTTCCAGTTGGGGGAGACCGCGATGCCCATCAGTCCGCCCTCACCGCCGGTGGTCACCACATTGGGCACCGTGCCCACCTTGGTCCTGGTGCCCGACTGGGTGAGCTTGTAGACGAGATATGAATCGCGCTCGGTGATCAGGGCCGAGCCATCGGGCAGCCAGCTCAGCCCCCAGGGGATGGACCAGCCGGAGGAGACGGTCTTGATGTCCGAGGGGGCCGAGTCGGCAGCCGAGGTCGCGGCGCTGCCGGTGCCGGTCTGGGTGAGCAGCAGCCCCGCGGTGAGTGCGGTGGTGGCGGCCGCGGCCACCAGGGTCTTCCGATAGCTCTTCATCGCGCGCCCTCCTACTGGAGCTTGTATGCCTTGAAGTTCCGGGTGAGCAGGTATGTGGTCCGGAGGCC
>NZ_JAHLEM010000412.1 GCF_018883605.1 Streptomyces niphimycinicus
CCCGCGGTGAGTGCGGTGGTGGCGGCCGCGGCCACCAGGGTCTTCCGATAGCTCTTCATCGCGCGCCCTCCTACTGGAGCTTGTATGCCTTGAAGTTCCGGGTGAGCAGGTATGTGGTCCGGAGGCCGGTGCGCTTGTACGCGGCGATCTTCTTGCCGTCGCTGGTCACCGACCAGTCGGCGTACACGCCCGAGTCGGCCGCCTTGACCTCGGCCGACATGCTCCAGGACGCGGCCGGCGTCTGCGGGGACCGCTCGGCACCGTGGGCGACCGCGGCCGGGGCGATCAGCGCGGCCGTCGCCGCGAGAGCGAGGGCGGCGCGCGATAAGAGCGGTGAACGCTCCATCAAGGATTCTCCTGTCTGATCCTTGTTCACATGGGGGGACTGTAAGGAAGGCTTCCTAACCCGTCAACAGGTCGGTCACGGTCAGCCGCGGTCAGCCGCGGTCAGCCACGGTCAGCCGCGGTCAGCCGCGGGAGACCCGGTAGACGACCGTGCCGTGCGCGGGCACCGAGGCGCTGATCGAGCCGCTGGTGGTGGAGGTGGCCTTCGACCACAGATCCTTCAGGCGGTACGAGGACGAGCCGCCGAGGCCGGCCGGCTCGCCCCAGGTCCACACCTTGGGGGTGGTCCGGCCCCATTCGCGCAGCGAGTAGAGGATCGGGCGGCCGGTGGCGGCGAGCGCGTCGCGCATGGCCTTGTAGCGCCATCGGGGGTGTCCGGGCCAGGCCGTTGTCCAGCGCGACGGCCTGCGGCGCCGCGGTGGTGAGGCTCACCGTGAGGGCGCCGGCGGCGGCCGTGGTGGCCGCGGTGACGGCCGCGAGGCAGGAGCGAAGACCGCGTGATCGGGTGGATCTTTGCATGATCATCTCCTTTGAGCGCGGACAGTGCATCGCGGAAGGTAGGAGGTGTGGTGCGATGAGTCAAGGAATGGTGTGGACCAAGGCAGTGGTGATGGGGGTGGCAGTCGGCGAAAAGTGGCCAACTACCAGCGGGTTCCGCTTGTTTCTTGGCGTCGCGCAGGCAATGCATGGCCGGAGAGGTCGGAGGATTTTTGACGCACGCTTCTTGACCGGACCCCAACAGCCGGTGACGCTGCAACAGAACGGCACATGACCGTACGCCCCCGAGAAGGAGCCCTCATGGGCCGCAGATCGCGCCGGCGCCTCGGCGCCTGGCCGGCAGCCGTGCTGTCGCTCGTCGCCACCCTCGCCCTGATCGGCCCCGCCCCGGCGCGGGCCGATGTGATCAACCCCCGCCAGCAGTGGCTGCGCGACTCCCAGGCGGGCCTCTTCCTGCACTGGGGCATGCGCACCTCGCCCGGCTACACCAGTTGCTCCGCCTGGGAGAAGGCGGTCACCGACGGCGGCTGGAAGCCCGACTACTGGGTGGCCGAGGCCAGGAAACTGCACGCCTCCTACCTGGTGCTCGCCTCCTTCCACAGCCGTCTGGGCTACGCACGCGCCTGGCCGTCCGCCGTCCCCGGAAGCTGCTCCACCAAGCGGGACTTCCTCGGCGAGCTGATCGACGCGGCGAACGCCCAGGGGCTGAAGGTCATGCTCTATATGACCGACGATCCGCAGTGGCATGCCGAGGGCGGCCATGAATGGCTCGACTCGGCGGCCTACTCGGCCTACAAGGGCCATGACGTCGACCTGACCACGCGTGACGGCTTCGGCGAGTACTCCTACGACAACTTCGTGGAAGTGATGCGGAAGTACCCGAAGTTGTCCGGGTTCTGGATCGACAACGACAACGACTACTGGATCGACCACGGGCTCTACGAGAAGATCCGTGCCGACCGTCCCGGCTGGCTGCTGAGCAACAACAACGAAGACACGCCGATC
>NZ_JAHLEM010000413.1 GCF_018883605.1 Streptomyces niphimycinicus
CGGGTTCTGGATCGACAACGACAACGACTACTGGATCGACCACGGGCTCTACGAGAAGATCCGTGCCGACCGTCCCGGCTGGCTGCTGAGCAACAACAACGAAGACACGCCGATCATGGACACGGTCAGCAATGAGCAGAAGACCGGGATGACCCCGGCCTACGACTACCCCCAGGCCATCTGGACCCCGCAGCCCCGGCTCACCGAAGCCTGCTTCAAGCTGCCCAGCAGCGGGGCCTGGTGGTACAGCGGCACCGACTCGGCGGTGGACCACGGACTCACCCTCGGCCGGCTGATCAGCAACTCCGGATCCTCGGTCAAATCGCTGATGGCCGAAACCGCCCAGGTGAATGGGCGGTTCCCCAGCAAACAGGAAGCCTTCAACGACTACGCCAAGAGCTATCTCGACAAGATCTGGGGGTCGCTGGGCGGCACCGAGGGCGGCGGCTACTCCTACGGCGGACTGCAACCCGGCGCCTGGAACGACGGCGCCCACGGGGTGACCACGGTGAGCGAGGCCGACCCCGACCGCCACTTCGTCCACGTCCTCACCAGGCCCTCGGGCTCCACGCTGACCGTGCGGGACAACGGCTACAAGGCGACCGGCGTCACCGACTTCCGCACCGGCAAGAAGCTGAACTTCCGCCAGAGCGACGGCAGGATCACCATCTCCGGCATCACCGGCTGGGATCCGTACGACACCGTCCTCGCGGTCCGCACCGACGGCCGCCAGGGTGTCCTTCCGGCCAGTTCGATCACCGCGAGCGCCAGTGTCTCCGCGAGCGGCCACCCCGCCTCCGCCGTACTCGACGCCGATCCGGAGACCTACTGGGACAACAGCACCACCCTGCCCGCCTCGGTCACCTTCGATCTGCGGTCGGCCAAGAGCCTGCGCTATCTGGCGGTGAACCAGCGCGAGTGGTCGGTCTCCTACGCCCGCTCCGACACCGAGCAGTCCGCCCGCATCCGCGACTACCAGGTGCAGGTCTCCAGCGACGGCCAGAACTGGGGCAGCCCGGTGGCGAGCGGCACGCTGCCCAGCCGCCGCGCAGTGGCGTTCATCGACATCCCCGCCACCACCAAGCGCTATGTCCGGCTCACGGTGAACAGCACCTGGGCGGCGGCCACCGACACCAAGCACTACCGCAAGCTGCTGCTCGACGAGGTGCGCATCGGAACCGCCTACCCCGGCAGCGGCTCATGACCCGGTGCCCGACGACGCCATCGACCATCGCGGACGACAGCACCACCCCCGACGGCGGGGCGCCGCGGATCCTTCACCGCCGGCCAACGGCCCGACTGACGGTCCGTGCCGTCCCGTTGACCCATCCCCACCCAGATGGAAGGCAGGTCGAAGCCATGAACGACACCACACCGCACACGGCCCCCGAGGCGACGGACCGGACCCGTACGGACGCCGGGGAAACCGCCTGGCAGACGCCCGACTACGTGGTCGTGGAGACCGCGCTGGAGGTCACCGCCTACTCGCTGAACGCCCGCTGAGCTCCCCCGCCATGCGTGTGCGCGTGCTCGGCACCGCGGCGGGTGGCGGCGTACCCCAGTGGAACTGCGCGTGCCCCGGATGCTCCGGGGCACGCGCCCACCCGGGGTGGCGCCGCCGCCATGCCTCGCTCGCCGTCCAGGCCGCCGAAGGCCGCTGGTATCTGGTCAACGCCACCCCCGACCTCGGTGAACAGGTCGAGGACTGCCCCGAGTTGCACCCCGGGCCACAACCGCGCCGAACCCCGCTGGCCGGGGTGATCCTCACCGACGCCGAACTCGACCACACCCTCGGCATCGCCCGGCTGCGCGAGGCGGATGCCATCGGGATCGTCGCCACCACCCCGGTCCGGCACGCCCTGCTGACCGGACTTCACCTGGGCGAGGTCCTCACCCCGTACGCCCGGCTGGACTGGCGCCCCCTCGGCCCCGAGGACCGCCCGCTCGCCGAGGACTCGCCGCTGACCGTCGGCGCCGTCCCCGTTTCCGCCAAACGCCCCCGCTACGCGGCCGGACTCGACGCCCCGGATGACGACGCCGATGACGCCGATGACGCGTGGGTGGTCGCCCTGCGGCTGACCGACCGCACCACCGGCCGCTCCCTCCTCTACGCCCCCGCGCTCGCCGCCTGGCCCGATGCCTTCCAGCGCGCCGCCGAGAGCGCCGACCACGTCATCGTCGACGGCACGTTCTGGTCCGATGACGAGCCCCTCACCAGCGGCTTCGGCTCGCGTACCGCAACCGCCATGGGGCATCTGCCGATCGACGGACCGGACGGCACGGCGCGGCGGCTCGCCGCACTCGACGCGCGCACCCTGTACACCCACCTCAACAACACCAACCCCCTCAACGACCCGGCCGCGCCCCAGCACACGGTGTTGCGCGAGCTGGGCGTCGAGGTGGCCGCCGACGGGATGGTGATCGACCTGTGAGCACCCCACGGACACGTCTTGAAGAGCGGCTGCGCGCGGTCGCGCAGGAGCGCTACCACGACCGCCACCCCTTCAACGCACGGATGCACGCGGGCGAACTCACTCCCGCCGAACTGCGCCGCTGGATCCTCAACCGGTTCCACTACCAGCGCCATATCCCCATCAAGGACGCGCTGATCACCGCCAAACTCGACACCGCACGGCTGCGCCGGATGTGGCTGCGGCGCATCCAGGACCACGACGGCGCCGTCGACGGCGAGGGCGGCATCGAGCGATGGCTGCGGCTCGGCGAGGCCGCCGGTCTGGACCGGGACCGGCTGCTGTCCGGCGCCGAGGTGGTGCCCGGGGTGCGGCTGGCGGTCGACGGCTATGTCAACTTCTGCCGGCTGCGCGGCCCGCTGGAAGCCGTCGCCGCCTCGCTCACCGAGCTGTCCGCGCCCGGCATCATGCTCACCCGTATCGACGCCTTCGAGCGGTACTACCCCTGGATCGAGCGCGCGGGCCTGGCCTACTTCCGCAACCGGGTCGACCAGGGGCGCCGGGACAGCACCGAGGCGCTCGACCTGGTCCTGACCTGGGCGCGGAGCCCCGAGGACGAGGACCGCGCGGTGGCGGCGCTCGCCTTCAAATGCGATGTGCTGTGGTCGCTGCTGGACGCGGTCGAGCACGCCGACACCAAGGACGGCCCGGGGGAGGGTCCACCAGTGACCACCGCCGACACCCCACCTACCCCGGGTACCTCACCCACCCCGGGCACCTCACCCGCCCCGGACGCCTCACCGGCCCGGAACGCCTCACCCGCCTTGGACACCCCGCCCGCGCCGCCCGCCCCGGCCGGGTGGCGGCCCGCGCCG
>NZ_JAHLEM010000414.1 GCF_018883605.1 Streptomyces niphimycinicus
TCCGCGGGCCGGCTGGGGGCGGCGCGCTCCGCTGCTTCCGGCGGGTGCGGGCCGGGGCGGTCCGCCCTGGTTGGTCGCGGTCACGGGAGCAGCCAATCGCTGGGATGTTGGTCGGCCAGATGGACGGTTCCGCTGGTCAGGGTCATGGAGCCGAGGGCGAACGGCGGGCCCTCGGGGGACGACCAGCGGTAGCCGGAGCGGGTGTCACGCTTGCGCTTGAGGCGCACCTGGACGGCGACCGGCGGGCCGTGCTTGGAGAACTCCTCGCCGAGTTGCTCGCTGCCGAGGTAGGAGCCGATCTGCTGGCTCGACTGGGCGGTCCGGCCGACGGCCCGCACTTCACCGCGGAGCACACCGTAGGTCCGGGTGGGCGCGGACTGCACATCGAGGTCGACCGACGCGCCCGGCCGCACCGAGGCCGCCCGGTCCGCGGGGATGTACAGGGTCGCGACCAGAGGATCGCCGGAGTGACCGACCCGCTCCACGGAGGCGACATTGGCGCCGGTGTTCAGCACGGAGCCGATCGAGGCGGTGAGGGTGGTGAGCCGGCCGCCCGCGATGGTGCGCACGACCGTGGTGCCCCGGGTGGTGCGGACCTTCAGCAGCGGTGCGCCCGCCGGGAGGGTGCTGCCCTCCCGGGCCAGGACGGAGGTCACCTGGCCGGCGATCGGGCTCTGAAGCACATAGCTGCCCTGGCCGTGGGTGAGGATCCCGGTGGCATCAAGGGTGCTGGAGACGGTGCCGGTGACGGCCCATACGGCGGCACCGGCCATGACCGCCATCGTGACCGCCAGTGCCAGCCATCCCTGGGGGCGGGCGTAGCGCACCGGCAGGTCGATGTCCTCTGCCGACTGAAGCTTGGAGAGGGCCTGCTGGCGGAACTGCACGAGAGTCTTTCCTCAGCCGCGAAGGGAGTGATCAAAGGAGGCCGCGGACCGCCGAGTGCCCCGGACCAGGCAGGCCCGGGGCACAGGGGAGCGGTAAATCAGCCTCAGAGGCTGCCGACGACCCCACCGACGATGCCGGTGGTGTTCAGGCCGGTGACGCCGTCAACCGTGGCGGTCACGGTGCCGAGGGCGCCGGTCACCGGGCCGGTGACGGAGTCGACGGTGCCGAGGACGTCGCCCACGGGGCTGGCGATCCCGCCCGCCACGTTGTCCAGCTCGGCGTCGGAGATCTCCTGGGTCGCGACCTTGGGCGCGTTGTTCATTGTTGCGTCTCCCTTGGGTGAACGTCTCATTGAGCTTGCAACAGCGCACGGGAACCGAGGGGAATCAGCTCCCGCGGCATGGTCACGGGAGGCCCGGAGAACACCGGGCTCCGTGAAATGCCTGAACGCGGAAGGGATGTAACCACGGGGTCCGCCACGCGGCGAATCAACCACGGTCCGGAACCGGGCATTCCGCCACTTTCAGATCACACCGCGGACACATTCGTGCACCTCACCGGCGCCGTTCCCACACAGAAAGGTCATCGACCTCACGTGGTATCGCATTCCTCGGGCGATGTGACGCGCGTCATTTCGGGTCGGACCGCCAGGGCCGGGGCCGAGGTGGCGCATGAGCCCGGTGGCACACATGGCGTCTGTGTAACAGGTGTGCCGATCACTTGAAGACCGGGCGAACAAGGCCGCATGCCAGGACGTGGCGGTACGGGTATGCGACATGTGCGACTTCAGACCGCCCGGCCCGCCTCCGGTACCACCTCGCCGTCCGGCACCGGTCCGGGCGCGGTGCCGTCGCCGAACGGGCGCCCGCCCAGTTCCGCACGGTGATGCGGGGTCAGCCAGCCGGAGAGGTCGGGGCCGAGCGGAACGATGCCGGTGGGATTGATGTTGGTGTGCACCCGGTAGTAGTGGCGCTTGATGTGGTCGAAGTCGACGGTGTCCCCGAAGCCCGGTGTCTGGAAGAGGTCGCGGACGTAAGCCCACAGCACCGGGTCCTCGCTGAGCTTGTTGCGGTTGCATTTGAAGTGGCCGTGGTAGACGGCGTCGAAGCGGACCAGCGTGGTGAACAGCCGGATATCGGCCTCGGTGATGGTGTCGCCGACCAGATAGCGGCGCGTGGCCAGCCGCTGGGACAGCTCGTCGAGGCGGGCGAAGAGTCGCCGGTACGCGTCGTCGTAGGTGTCCTGGTGCTCGGCGAAGCCCGCCCGGTACACACCGTTGTTCACATCGCGGTAGACCCCCTCCGCCACCTCGTCGATCTCGTCGCGGTGCGCCTCGGGGTACAGGTCCGGGGCACCCTCGCGCTGGAGGGCGGTCCATTGGGTGGCGAGGTCCAGGGTGATCCGGTGGAAGTCGTTGGTGACCAGCACTCCACTGGGGACGTCCACCACCGCGGGTACGCTCACCCCGCCCGGATATCCGGTCTCGCGGGCGTCGTACGCCTCGCTGAGGAAGGCGATGCCCAGCACCGGGTCCCGGTCCCCCGGGTCCAGGGTGAAGCGCCAGCTCCGCTCGTCCTGGATGGGATCGGTGATGGCCAGCGAGAGGGCCGGCTCCAGGCCGAGCAGCCGCCGCGAGATCAGCGCCCGGCTCGCCCACGGGCAGGCCCGGCTGGCCACCAGCCGATAGCGCCCGGCCTCCACCGGCCAGCCGTCCCGGCCGTCGGCGGTGATCCGGTCGGCGAAGTGCGGCCCGGATCGGCGGAACTCCTTGCGCTCGCCGGATGTCTTCTGGTCAGCGGTGTTCAACGGGACCACCTACCACCTTCCGAAGCGGGAAACCGTCGTGGACGGTCCGTGTCACGGGTTGCCCTCCGAGGCTTGGGTGCCACGGATGACACCTACTCGGTTCCACGCCCCGGGAAGGGCTATTCCTCACGGATCGGACAGGGTGGTACTACGTCGGCGCACCAGCGTTCAAGACTGGCGGCCGGGCCGGGGGCCAGGGTCGGGGCATGCCTGGGAACAAGGGCTGGAAGAGCCCGTATCTCCTGCTCACGGTCACCATGCTGCTGTGGGGCAGCGCCTTCTCCAGTTCCAAGTCGGTGGTCGCCCAGATGCCGCACACCGTGGCGGCGCTGCTGCGCTTCGGCGGCGGGGCCATCGCCCTGCTGGTGGCCGTGGCGCTCTTCGGCAGACCGGCCGCCCCGGCTTCCGCGCGCGGTGGCGGGCGGGCCGCGCTCGCGGGTCTGCTGGGGGTCTTCGCCTACAACGGCTTCTTCTTCTGGGGGCTGTCGCTGGCGCCCTCGCTCGACGCGGGAATCCTCATCCCCGTCCTGAGCCCGGTGCTCACCAGCGCCTTTCTGCTGGTCACCGGCCGTGACCGGCCCTCCGGCGCACGGCTTTCGGGGCTCGCGCTCGGGCTCGCCGGGGCAGTGGTGTTCTTCTTCGGCGCGGGCGGCAGCGCGCACGGCGGCGCCACCCGGCTGACGGGCGATCTGCTCTATCTGCTCAGCGCGGTGTGCTGGGCCGCGTACACGCTCATCGGGCCCCGGGTGCTGGCCGGTGTCGATCCGCTGCGCGCCACGACCTATGCGACGTGTGCGGGGGCGGTGCTGCTGGGGGCACTCGCCGCACCCGATCTCGGCGAGACGCACTGGAGTGAGCTGCCGACCGGTCTCTGGCTGAACGTGGTGTTCCTCGCCATCGGCCCGGCCGCCGTCGCCAATCTCCTCTACTACCGGGGAGTGGGCGCGGTGGGTCCCGCGTCCGCGTCCTTGATGATGTTCATGGTCCCGGTGATCAACACCGTGTGCGCCATGCTCTTCCTTGGCGAGTCCTTCGGCGGTCTCCAGGCGCTGGGCGCCCTGGTACTGCTGTCGGGTGCGGTGCTCGCCGTCACCCGGGGACGTGGACCGGCACGTCCCCGAGCGGGGACCGCGCCCACCGCGGAAAAGAAGCCCTCGGAGTTGTGAGGCACCGTACGGCGCCGGTCTGCATCACTCCCCTCGTGGTGATACAGACCGGCGTCGCACTGGACGGCGGGGCTTCGTTCCCGCGCCGTGCGGCAGGAGTGACGGTAAAGCGGATCACCGGGGCGGGCAACGGTGCACGGTGCGCAGCGCGCGCCGGTGATATGTGCACGGTGCGCAGTCAGTCCACCGGCTGGAGCCCGGTGATGTGCAGGGCGTGCACCAGGTCGTGGATTCCGGAGCCGGTGGTGAGCAGATCACGGCTGAGCAGGTGTTCGGCGGCCCGCAGATGGGCCCTGACGGTGTTCCGGCTGAGACCGAGATGGCGGGCGGTCCGCTGGGCGTCGGTGTTCGCGTCGATCCAGGCGCGCAAGGTGGCGTACAGATCGCGGCCACGGGTGTCCTGGAGCGGGCGGAGGAATTCCCGCGCCCAGGCGTGTGCGGGCCCGGTGCGGAACAGTTCGTCCAGGGTCGGCTCCGGCCGCCCGCGCTCGGTGCCGGAGCCGCCGTCCGGCTGCCCTCCGGCCAGGCAGAAGGCCAGGTCGAGGGCGGCCCGGGTGCGTACCTCGCCCAGGTCGAGGCCGAGGGTCCGCTCCACCCGGCCGAGGTGGTGGGAGACGGTGTTGCGGCTGATGTCCAGGAGCCGGGCCACGGCGGACCGGGGAAAGGTGACGGCGAGCCGGGTGATGTCCAGGGTGACTCTCGGGGTGGATCCCAGTGGCCGCAGCAAGGCGCGGGCCCAGGTGCCCGCCTCCGCGTGGGGCAGCAGCGGCACCAGCGGGGTCCGGCCGAGGTAGGCGGCCACCCGCTCGGGCGTATGGCGCGCCGCGGCCAGGGCGTGCAGGGCCTGCCCGTACGCCTCGGCCGTCGCGCCGAGCGGATACGGGCTGCTGATGCCCAGCGCGTAGTGCGGGTTGTCCCGCACCAGGCGGCGCAGCTCGGTGCCCTGGCCCCGGGTCACCTCGGGGCCGTCGGCGACGAGACAGATGAGGTGTTCCTCGAAGGCCGGGCAGTGCACCATCAGGCCCGTGCCGTGATAGCCCGATCGGTCCTGGTAGGTCTGCGCCAGCCGGTCCCGGTCCTCCGAGGGGCAGTGCAGCAGATGGATACGCAGCCGTTCGGCGTCCAGCAGCGCGGGCACGGCGCCGGTGGTCATCCGGCGGGCCAGGGTGAGGTCTCCCGCCAGCAGGGCGCTGAACACGGCGAATCGCAGTTGCCGCGCCTTGTGCTGATAGCCGCGGAAGGTGGTGTCCGCGTCCTGCGCCCGGTCCAGGAGCGCGATGAGGCTTCCGGCGTGCGAGACCAGCGACGCCGCTTCGCGGGTGGGCGCCGAGGTGCCGGCCACCACCAGGACGGGGCGTGGTGCGCGCGGACCGAGCGCTTCCAGACACACCTGAAAGGCGCCGCTCTCGGTGGCCGCCGCGGCCATCTGGCCACCGGTCAGCCGGGACAGCGTCGGTTCGAGCGAGGGCAGGATCTGGCGGGGGAAGCGGGCGGTGGAGGTCTCGACCGCGCCCGCGCTCCCGACCAGCGCGACATCGGCGTCGATCTGCCGTCCCAGCCAGTCGAGAACCGGCCGCGGATCCGCCCCGGTCCCCCGGCTCATCTGCCGCCGCACCTCGTGCAGCAACTCGTCCAGCCGCCCGGTGTGCGCCCGTGCCTCCACAGCAGTACTCCTCCCCACCCCCCGGATGGGGAGGTGTCCACGCAGGCCAGGGCCCTGTGTGGGGGCCATGGCGGGGCTGTTAGGTTGACATGCCCAATTGAACGGGGAAAGGAAGAGCACGTGCGCAAGGCAGTACATACGGCGGTCACTTCGGTCATCGTCGCTCTTGTCGTCAGCGGCTGCGGGGACAGTGACGACGGGAAGAAGGATTCCAAGCCGAGCGGCGAAGCCACCCAGGCCGCCCAGAAGTCGCCGAGTGAGAGCCCGGCGGCCAAGCGCACGATCATCGAGCGTTCGGCGGGGTCCTGGAAGTCCATCGTGGCGGCGAAGTCCGACGACGCCCTGGAGACCCTCACCATCGCGGACGGCAAGGTCACGGCGAAGGGGCCGAAGCTCGACTGCACCGGCACGCTGAAGGGCGGCGAGAACAAGCCTTCCCTGACCCTGTCGTGCAAGGGCGGCAGCGACGGAGGACGGGGTGAGGGCACCGTGGGGATGAAGGGCGACGACGCCCTGGCGATCAACTGGAAGGGCGCCGAGGGCGGCTTCGGCGGTCCGGTCGACAGCTTCCGCCGGGCGGGCTGAGCCCCAGGGGCAGCACTCAGGCCACCGCGGGCGGGCACCGGCCGCGGTGGCCAAGCGGACGACGACGCGCGTGACGTGGCCACGGCCTCAGTCCACCGAGCGGAACAAGCCCTCCAGTGCGCTCGCCACCTGGTCGGCCGAGAGCGGGTCGTCCACACCGCCCATCGCGTAGATGCCCCGGTCCAGTTTGATGCCCCGCGTCATCGCGCCGAGCAGCGTCGCCAGTTCGGTGCCCCGCAGGGCGGGCCGGTGCCCGGCGCGATCGAACAACCCGTCCAGCATGGTGCCGATACGGCGGCTGAACCGCCTCTCGTGGTCCACCAGCGCGGAGGCGGCATCGCCGTCCCGGAGCGCCATCAGCCGGAATTCCAGGTGGATGAAGACCCACTGGGAGTCCAGATGCTCCCCGTTGAAGATCTCGGCGATGGTCCGGGCGAGCTGGGGGGCCAGATCCCGGCCGGTGTCCATCTCGGCGATCCGCTCCCCGAGGTAGTCGGCGGTGCGGTCGCCGTGCCGCTGGAAGACGTCGAGGAAGAGCTTCAGCTTGCTGTCGTAGTTGGAGTAGAAGGCCCCGGTGGTCCTGCCCGCGCACTGGCAGATGTATCCGATCGAGGCCCCGTGGAAGCCGCGTTCGGAGAACGCCCGCTCCGCCCCGACGATCAGCGCTTCCACGGTCTTTGACCGCTGCGGCGGCATCGGTGTGCCCCTCTCCCCCAGTTGTTCGGAAACCTGGCCAGATCCGTACGGTAGCCGATCCGTCCCTCTGTTCAGTAGGGAACCCTATCGGTAGCGTTCCCTACTGAAAGCCACCGCCGACGGTTCCGGGAAGTTCGCCCCGGAAAGGTCGAGGAATCACGAAGGAGAGCCATCGTGAACGCTCCGATGCCCACCACCCATGACGACCTCAGAGACCTGCACGACCTCCCTTCGTATCAGAACGACCGGGACGACTACGTCAACCCGGCACGTGCACTGCTCACCGGGCCACCGATCAGCCCGCTGAGGTTCGCCGGCGGCAGCGCCGGCTGGCTGGTGACCGGATATCACGAGGCGCGGGAGGTGCTGCGGGATTCCCGGTTCAGCGCCGAGCGCTGGCGCGGCGACGACACGATGCGGAAGATCCCCGAGTCGATCCGGCGGGAACGCAGCAGCGGGGCGGGGTCATTCCTGGGCATGGACGCGCCGGAGCACGGCCACTACCGGGGACAGCTCACGCGGTACTTCACGGTGCGGCGGATGCGCGAGCTGGAAGCACGCGTCGAAGACATCGTTACCAACCAGTTGGACGCGTTGGAGGCGGCCGGCAAACCGGCCGATCTGGTGCAGCACTTCGCCCTCCCCATCCCCTCGCTGGTGATCTGCGAGATGCTCGGTGTGCCGTACGAGGAGCGGGAGTTCTTCCAGGCCATCGCCGCGCAGCAGCTCCGCCAGGACCGCACCGACGAGGAGTTCATCGCCGGGAAGACCGCGCTCGACGACTTCCTGCTCACACTGGTCGAGGCCAAGCGCAAGGAGCCGCAGGACGATCTGATCTCCCTGCTGACCGCGGTCGACGAGTTCAATGACGAGGAGATCTGCGGTATCGCGGGGCTGCTGCTGATCGCCGGCCACGAGACCACCACCAATATGCTCAGCCTCGGCACCTTCGCCCTGCTGCGCCAGCCCGAGCAGTTCGAGCGGCTGCGGGCCGACGAGTCGCTCCTTCCGACAGCCGTCGAGGAACTGCTGCGCTATCTCAGCATCGTCAACGCCTTCCCCGTTCGCATCGCGCTGGAGGACGTG
>NZ_JAHLEM010000415.1 GCF_018883605.1 Streptomyces niphimycinicus
GCCGACGAGTCGCTCCTTCCGACAGCCGTCGAGGAACTGCTGCGCTATCTCAGCATCGTCAACGCCTTCCCCGTTCGCATCGCGCTGGAGGACGTGGTCGTCGGCGGTGTCACCGTCAAGGCGGGCCAGTCCGTGGCAGTCTCGGTCCCGGCGGTCAACCGGGACCCGGCACTGGTGGACGACCCCGGCACGCTCGACGTCGGGCGCCCCCGCAGCAGCCATCTGGCCTTTGGATATGGCATCCATCAGTGCCTCGGTCAGCATCTGGCCAGGATCGAGCTGGTGTCGGGCTACCGCGGGCTGATCCGCCGGTTCCCGGGGCTGCGGCTCGCCGTGCCCCCGGAGGAGGTCCGGATGCGCAGCGACATGATCATCTACGGAGCGCATGAACTGCCCGTCACCTGGTGACAACGCCGGACACGACCCGGCCCCCCATACGGCGCCGAAACAGGCCCGCCTCCGCACAGCCGAAATCATCACATGACCTTCACACACACGGAGTTCATGTGATGATTCGGTGACCCCGGTCCGTCCGGGCCGGGGGTGTGGAGGGGAAATACACGTGAAGTCAACGACCTTCAGATCCGCCGTGGGGGC
Source organism: Streptomyces niphimycinicus (assembly GCF_018883605.1). Classification (GTDB taxonomy): domain Bacteria; phylum Actinomycetota; class Actinomycetes; order Streptomycetales; family Streptomycetaceae; genus Streptomyces; species Streptomyces niphimycinicus. Next base: position 598 of record NZ_JAHLEM010000415.1, read on the forward strand.
GGTGCTGACGGCGGCCCTGTCCGCCGTGGTCCTGCCCGCCTCCGCCGCGAGCGCGGCGGAGGGCCCGGCGGCGGCCGGCACCGTGGACACCGCGACCGCGCAGTCCTTCGGGCGCCTGGCCGACGCGGTGCTGACCCAGCGCACGGCGGCGCTGCTGGACACCAAGGAGTCGGTGCGGCGCGCGGCCCCGCTCGCCGATAAGAACGTCCGTCTGTCGGCCCGCCAGACCCGGGCCGAGGACGCCGCGCTGTCCACGCTGCGCTCACGCAAGGCGCGGCTCGCGGCCCTGGGCGAGGCGTACACATCCGCCGACACCCGGGTGGCGGTGGACCGGGTGCGGGTCGAGGCCGGGCACGCCACCGTCCAGGCCACCGAGACCACGACGCTGGCCTACAAGAAGATACGCGGCGACGAGCCCGCGACGACCGGCTTCCAGGCGCACCACCGGCTGAGCTTCGCCGCCACCGCGGACGGGAAGTGGCAGCTCACCGGCCTCACCTCGACCACAGACGGCCCGCTGGCGGTCAACGAGCCCGCCAAGGTGCCGGTGGCGGCCAGGACGACGGCCCTGCCCGATGCGACGCCCGCCGCCATCTCGGTGCCGTCCCGGCCGCAGACGAAGCCCGCCGGAAGCTACGACTACGCGGCGATGGCCTCGTACGCCGAGAAGTACTGGCAGAACTACAACCCCGCCTACCGGAAGTTCAACGAGGCCGGTGGCGACTGCACCAACTTCGTCAGCCAGGCCCTGAAGGCCGGTGGCTGGGCCAACAAGTCCGGCGACGCCGAGGACTACCGGAGCTGGTGGTACGACACCTCGTACCAGTCGACGTCCTGGGTCGGCGCCAACGAGTGGTCGTGGTTCACGCTGGACTCCAAGCGCGCCACCAACCTGGCGAACGTCTACTACATGGGCGTCGGCGACGTCATGCAGATGGACTTCGACAAGGACGGGTCCAAGGACCACACCATGGTCGTCACCTACCGGAGCTCCAGCGGGGTCCCGTATCTGACCTACCACTCGGTCAACACCTACCGGAGGTCCGTGGCCAGCATCATCGCCTCGTACCCGACCTCGGCCTACTACGCCTACCGCACCTGAGCCCGCCTCCCCGTGGCGGTGGACCCCGCCCCTCCCGGGGGGCCACCGCATTTGCCCCCGGCCCGGGGCGGTATGTCACAGTGGACCGCCCCTCCCTTCTCCTCGACCCGCCGAAAGTGATGCAGTCCACGACGTTCCCTCCCCGCACCGCGGATCTGTTCACCCAGGGCCTGGAGGACCGCCCGGGCTCCGCCCTGCTGCGTTTCGGCGCGGCGCGCCGACGTCCGGCCGGCCGGCTGAGCTGGTCCGGCCCCGGAGCCGTGGCCTGGCTCGACGGCTCCCGGGGCCATGTGTGGAGCGTCGGGAAGCCGGTGGCCGCCGCCGGGCTGGTGCTGGGCGCGGCACAGCGCCTGCCCGACGAGGTGAGGGAGTTCACGGGGCCCCGCGGCACCGACGCCCTGGTCGCCCGCCATCTGCCGCTGGCCGATGTGGTCGAGTGGGTCTTCCGCTGGACACCGGACGAGCCGCCCGTCCATCCGGGTGAGGAGCGGGTGGTCGAGCTCGGCGAACACCATCACGAGGAGCTGCTGGCCTTCCTCCGGGAGCACAGCCCGGGCCATTCGACCGGTCCCGGCTCCTCGGGTATCAGCCTATGGGCCGGGATCCGGGACGAGGACGGGCGGCTGGTGGCCTGCGGCGCCCTCAGCAGCCTGCGGGACAGCGGCGCCCCGCTGATGGCGTCGGTGGCGACCGACGCCCGGCAGCGCGGCCAGGGGCTCGGCGCGGCGCTGACCTCCTGGCTCACCCGGTACGCCGTACGCAGGCACGGCTTCTGCACCCTGTGGCAGCTCGCCGACAACGCCCCCGCCGAACGGCTCTACACCCGCCTCGGCTACCGCAACGAGGACCTCTGCGTGGCCGCGCGGATCGCCGCGCACTGAGCCCGACACCTCGATCCCGAATCCCGGCGCACACCGGCCAGCGGCCGACCCCGTGATGTGATGTCCGCACGGTGTTCACCCGACGGACACCGAAGCAACGTCAGCACGCCTGCGTACACACACGTCTTCGAGCCGCGAGAGATGGAGTGACGCCATGCCGGGCGCCCTGTCACGACGTACCGCCCTGTCCTTCCTGGGAGGGGCGATGGCCGTCGCCGCCACCGGCGGGGGCGGATGGCCGGCGGCCGCGGCCGAGCCCGCCTCCGGCACCGGATCCGCGCCCGGTCCCGGCACCGGATCCGCGCCCGGTCCCGGGAGCGGTCCCGCGGCCTCCCTGGTGGACTCCCTCATCGGCCGGATGACGCTCGAGGAGAAGGTCTCCCTGCTGCACGGCGCGAAGGATCCCCTGAGCCTCGGGCAGGCGGGCTACATCCCCGGTGTCCCCCGGCTCGGCATTCCACCGCTGCGCCTCGCCGACGGGCCCGCCGGGGTACGGGTCACCCGGCGGGCCACCGCGCTGCCCGCGCCGGTGCTGCTCGCCTCCGCCTTCGACCCGGCCCTGGCGCGGGAGTACGGGCGCACCATCGGGCGCGAGGGCCGCGCGCTGGACCAGGATGTGCTGCTCTCCCCCATGGTCAATCTCATCCGCACCCCGTACGCCGGGCGCAACTTCGAGACCTTCGGCGAGGACCCCCTGCTCGCATCCGAGCTGGTGGCCGAGGAGGTCCGTGGCATCCAGGGCGAGGGCCTGATCGCCACCGTCAAGCACTTCGCCCTGAACAACCAGGAGTACGAGCGGGAGTCGATCGATGTCGTCGTCGACGAGCGGACGATGCGGGAGACGGAGCTGCCCGGCTTCGAGGCGGCCGTACGGGCGGGCGCGGGGGCGGTCATGGGCGCGTACAACAAGGTCAACGGGGCCTTCGCCTGCGAGAGCGAGCCGCTGCTGACCGGAGTGCTGCGCGAGGACTGGGGCTTCGACGGCTGGGTGATGACCGACTGGCACGCCGCCCACAGCACCGTGGCGGCCCTCGGCGCCGGGCTCGACATGGAGATGCCCGACGGCAAGTACTTGGGCGCGGCCCTGCTCAGGGCGGTGGCCGACGGGACCGTACCGGAGGCCGAGGTGGACCGCGCGGCCGGCCGCGTCCTGACCGTCATGGACCGCTTCGGCCTGCTGGACGGCGAGGCCCCGCCACGGCCCGGACGAGGCCCCGGGGCCGGGGCGCGCACCGCGCTGAAGGTGGCGACGGCGGGCGGCATCCTGCTGCGCAATGAGCACCGCACACTGCCGCTGACCGGGCCCGCCGCCCGGTCGATCGCCGTCGTCGGGCCCGCCGGTGTCATCCCCTTCGTCAGTGGCGGCGGCAGCGCCCATGTGGTCCCCGACCACCCCGCGAGCCCACTGGAGGCGATGCGCGAGCGCGCCGGGAAGGGGGCCCGGGTGGACTACGCCCTGGGCGAGGACGTGTTCGGCAAGAAGCTCCCCGCCGCCATGCTCTCCCCGGCCACCGGGTTGGACGAGCGGAAGGTGGCGGCGGGGAAGAGCTGGAGCTACGACGGCACCCTCACCACCGCCGAGGCCGATGAGTGGACGTTCGTCCTGCACTTCACTGGCCCGCCCACCGGCCGCCCGAAAGTCCTGCTGGACGGCGAGGAGCTGTTTGCGTTCCGGCCCGGCCTGGGCGAGTACTTCACCGGTGGCTTCCTCAGCGCCGCCCCGGACGGGCTCGCCGTGCGCCGGGCGGCCGTCGCGCTGACGGCGGGTGAGCACCGGCTGAAGGTCACTGCCAAGGGTGGCGGGAAGGGGCTGGCCTTCCGGCTGCGCCACACCACCTCCGCCACTCGCGCCGCCGATGTCGCCGAGGCCGTGCGCGCCGCCCGCGCCGCGCACAGTGTGGTGCTCTTCGCCCACGAGGACGCCACCGAGGGCAGGGACCGCACCACCATCGCCCTCCCCGGCCATCAGAACGCGCTGATCGCCGCCGTCACCGAGGCCAACCCGCGCACCACCGTGGTTCTCAACACCTCCTCGTGCACCTCGATGCCCTGGCTGGACCGCACCGGCGCCGTCCTCCAGATGTACTACCCGGGCCAGGAGGGCGCCGCCGCCACCACCGCCCTGCTCTTCGGCGACGCCAACCCCAGCGGGCGGCTCACCCAGACCTTCCCCGTCTCCGACGACCGCCATCCGATGGCCGAAGACCCCCGGCGCTACCCCGGGGTGGACGGCCGTGAGGAGTACTCCGAGGGCATCCGGGTCGGCTATCGCTGGTACGACGCCGAGGGTGTGCGGCCGCTCTTCCCCTTCGGCCACGGCCTGTCGTACACCGCCTTCGCCTATGCGGGGCTGCGGCTGCGAAGACACGGAAGCGGGCTGGAGGCGGACTTCACCGTGCGCAACACCGGGCGGCGGGCCGGGGCGGAGGTGGCCCAGGTGTATGTGGGGCCCTCCCCCGAGCTGCCGCTCGACCAGGCCGAGCGGGCCCTGGCCGGATTCCGGCGGATCCATCTGCGGCCCGGTGAGGCGCGGCAGGTGACGGTGCGGGTGGCCGCCCGGACGCTGTCCTCCTGGGACACCGAACGGCATGGCTGGGTGCTGGGCACCGGGCGCCGGACCGTGGAAGTGGGCTCCTCCTCCCGCGATCCGCGGCTGCGCGGGCAGATCGAGGTCCGCCACGGGGCCTAGACCGGTGGCGGCCGGAAGCCCAGTCGGCCGTGGTCGCAAGCCCCGTGGCCGTGGCCGGAGATCCCGTCGCCCTTGGTCGAAGTCCCGTCGCTCGTGGCCGCCTTCGCATACGACGACTACGCTAGTATGACGCGTGTGCAACTAATGGCGCACGCAATCATTAAGGCATCGACGAAGGAGCGCCGTGCAGATCGACCTTTCCGGTAGGACCGCCCTGGTCACCGGCTCCACGCAGGGCATCGGATTCGCCATCGCCGCCGGCCTGGCGCGGGCGGGCGCCCGTGTCGCCATCAACGGGCGCCGGCAGGAGTCCGTCGAAGCCGCCATCCAGAAGCTGGAGGAGGACACGGAGGGCGGCTCGTTCATCCCCGCCCCCGGCGACATCACATCCGAGGACGGCGCCCGTGAGGTCACCGGCGCCGTGCCGGACACCGATGTCCTGATCAACAACCTCGGCATCTTCGGGGCCACTCCGGCGCTGGAGATCAGCGACGAGGAGTGGCGGCGCTATTTCGAGGTGAACGTCCTGGCCTCCGTCCGGATGATCCGGAGCCTGCTGCCCGGGATGAAGGAACGCTCATGGGGCCGGATCGTGAACGTCGCCAGTGACTCCGCCGTCGCCATCCCGGCCGAGATGATCCACTACGGGATGTCGAAGACCGCGCTGCTCGCGGTCACCCGTGGCTTCGCCAAGGAGGCCGCCGGTACGGGCGTCACCGTCAACTCGCTGATCGCCGGGCCGACCCACACCGGAGGCGTCGAGGACTTCGTGTACGAACTGGTGGACCCGGAGCTGCCCTGGGACGAGGCCCAGCGGGAGTTCATGGCCAAGTACCGGCCGCAGTCGCTGCTCCAACGGCTCATCGAGCCCGAGGAGATCGCCAACATGGCGGTCTACCTCAGCTCGCCGCTCGCCTCGGCCACCACCGGCGGAGCCGTGCGTGCCGACGGCGGCTACGTCGACTCGATCCTCCCCTGACGCGGGCGTCACCCGCTCCCCCGGGCCCCGAAACGGGACCCGGGGAGCACCTCAACGGGGGACACCTCAGCGGGGCCGGGGCATCACATCGGGGCATCGCACCGGGCCACCACCCGGTAGGCGTTGGACACCTTCCCCCACCCCGCCAGCGGCTTGAGCAACAGCCGGTCCAGCGTGGTCGCGAGGATCAGCGCGGGGACGGCCGCGAGCAGCAGCGCACAGCGCAGCAGCCAGCGCGCCCGGCCGGGCGGTCGCGGCAGCGAGGGGGCGTCATCCGGCGGGATGACCGCGTTCACCGACAGCCACACGGCCCCCAGCAGATCGACCGTGTCGGACGGTGCGCGGTGCTCCTCGGCGATGACGGTGAAGCCGAGCGCGTCCAGTTCCTTCCGGAGGTTCGCCACCGGCAGGAAGTGCAGATGCTGGGGCTGGAGCCAGGGCAGCCAGAAGCGGCCGAGCAGCCGGGCGAACCAGCACTCCGGATCGGGCACCTCGATCAGCAGATGGCCACCGGGGCGCAACGCCCGCCGGGCCGCGCGGAGTTCGGCGCGGGGATCGGTGCTGTGCTCCAGATAGTGGAACATGCTCACCACGTCGTAGCTCCCGGCCAGGCTCTCCTCGGCCAGCTCGGGGAAGCTGCCACGGATGCCCCGGTCTACGCGCCCCGTCCGCTCGGCCAGTTCGACGCCGTCGGTGAAGTCCAGTCCGTCGAAGCGGGTGCCGGGGAAGACGGTACGGGCCACCGCGGGGAAGTGGCCGTGTCCCGTGCCGACATCGAGCCAGGTCTTCGGGGGCTCGGCGGAGGGCCCCTGGAACATCGCACGCCGCCGGTACACCTTGTCCCGCCCGGCGAAGATGTTGCCGAGCTCGATCTCCCCCATTCCGTCGTAGAAGTCGCGGTAGTAGAACTCCAGACCGTCGCCGTTCAGCCTGGGGTTCTGAAAGACATGGCGGCACTCGGCACACGCGTCGAGCGTGAAGCGGCCCGGTTTGCTCTGGTAGCGGTCCCTGGTGCGCAGCCGCCGCTTCAGCCGCGTCGAGCCGCACCACGGGCAGTCGGTACGACGCGGTTCGAAGAACCGCCCGGTGCCCCGCGCCAGATCGGCCTGGTAGCGGGGGCGCAGCGCGGCGACGGTCTCGGCGCGCGACGGCTTCGCGGGCGTACGTGGTGCGTCGGACGTGCGGCTCATCGGTCCCCCTCGGGAGTCGGCGTGGCATGGCCACCGGTCTTCGTGGCCAGCGCTTCCAGATGTCCGGCTGCCGCGACGGCCCCGCCCGCCGCGCGGAACGAGGCCCCCACGCCCTCGGCGGCGACGCGGTACCCCGGCTCGTACAGGACGGTGTCGAGCGCCTCGCCGAGCCCGGCCGCCCTCGCCCGGCCGAACCTGACCCGGACGCCCGCGCCCGCGTCCACCACCTGCGCGGCCACCACCGGCTGGTCGTCCCGGATGGGGGCGACGACGAGCGGTACGCCGTGCCACAGGGTTTCGCAGACCGTGTTGTGGCCCGCGTGGCACACCACCGCGCTCACCCTTTTCAGCAGGGGGAGTTGCGGGACGTAGCGGCACACCAGGACATCCTTGTCGTCCGGGGTATCCGGGGTATCCAGGACGTCCGGGGTGAGTACGCCCTCCGGGTCGACGATGACCGTCTGGAAGCGACCGGCCCGGGCCCGTACGGCCGCCCGGCACTCGGTGAGGAAACGCGCCCCGGCATCGGTGTTCGCGGTGCCGAGCGTGACCAGGACGGCGGGGCGCGCGGGGTCCAGCCACTCCCAGGGGAAGTCCGTCGTGGCCGGCCGCTCGGCGATCGACGGCCCCACGTAACGGATGCGGTCGCCCGCCCGGGCCGGTCGTCCGGCCAGCTCCTCGGTGGTGAAGGCCAGGACCAGCTCCGGTGAGAACCGGGGATCGGCCGTGCCCGCCGGATCGCCGATCCGGCCCCGTACCTCGTCCATTTGCCCGGCCAGCCAGGCGTCGATCTTGGGCAGACCGTCCAGCGCGCCCGTGAACTCCGCCGAGGTGGTGGCGGATGTGGCCCAGCGCATCCCGAGCCGTTCGGCCACCAGTCCGCCCGCCACGGTCTGCTGGTCGGCGATCACCACATCGGGGCGGAACTCCTCGATGGCCTTGGCCACGCCCGGGGCCATGGCCTCGGCGAGCGGCACCAGGAACCGCTCCCACAGGAACCTCAGCGCCGCCGGGCCGCGGACGTCCGGTGGCCGGCCCGCCCCGCCCTCGCCCAGCACCGGCCCGGCACAGCGGTAGACCATCGCCCCCTGCCCGGTCAGCCGCCCGACGACCTCGGGCATCCCGGCCCAGGCCACCTGGTGTCCCCGGGCGGTCAGTTCGGCCGCGACGCCGAGGGTGGGGTTGACGTGGCCGACCAGTGGCGGCACGACGAAGAGAAAGCGACGGGGTATGCGGGGTGGGGCTGCCTGCGTTCTGCTGGGTTCGCTCATGAGGCATCGGCCTCCAGGGGCGCATCCACCGCCGGGGCGCCGGTGCCCAGGACGCCGGTGGCCGGGTCGCACCCGTGGATCCAGGAGAGCAGCAGTTCGCGGATGCGGGTGGGCGCCTCGGCGAGGACCGAATGCCCCTGTCCGGGCAGGACGACGGTCCGGGTGCCGGGCAGCACCGACTCCAGCCACCGCTCCTGCCCGGCGAGTTCGGAATCGGCGCCGTAGACGGCCAGCACCGGGCAGCGCACCGCGCCGATCTGCTCCTCGCTCACCACCCGGCTCTCCGGTACGTCCTCGGCGATGGTGGTCGTACGCACCAGGCGGGCGGCCGACTTGGCCAGCCGTGCGGTGTGGGCGCCCCGGTTGGCGCTGACCCAGGCCAGCGACTCGGCCTCATGCACCACCAGTTCGGCGACGACGCGCCGGAGGATTCCGCTGATCTCGGTCAGCCAGCTCTCGGTGGCGGGTTGCGCCTCGATCACCGCGATCCCGGCCACCCGCTCCGGATGGCGCATGGCGTAGGCGAACGCCACCGTTCCGCCGAAGCAGTTACCCACCAGATGGACGGGGCCTGCGATGTCCAGCCGGTCGAGCAGCCGCTCCAGATCGGTGACGAACGTGTCCAGCCGGTAGCCGGAGCCGGGGCGCTCGCTGCGGCCGTGTCCCCGCTGGTCGTACATCACCACCTCCAGCCCGGCGGCGGCGAGGCCCGGGGCCACCGTGAAGTACCAACTGGCGAGGGAGTCGGTGAGCAGACCGTGGATGAGCACGGCGATGGCGGTGGGCGGACGGCCGTCGGGCGGGGACAGCCGCTGGACATGCAGTCGGACGCCGTCCGGCCCGGTATCCGGACCGTCGTGATCCGTGGCGTGGTCCGCGTCGTCGCCCGTACCGCTGCCTGTGCCGCTGCCTGTGCCGCTGTTCGTGCCGTCGCAGGTGTCGCGGCCGGTGTCGATCATCGCCATGGGTCAGCTCTCCCCGGCTGCCCTGAGGCTCCGGACGACGTATTCGACGAGCTGTCCCACGGCGAGGTCGATGATCTCGTCCAACTCCAGGCCCGCCACGAACTCGGCGAAGTTGACCTGTCTGCCGTACCGGGCCTCCAGGCCACTGGCCAGCGCCACCAGGTCGATGCTCTCCAGCTCCAGATCCTGGGTGAAGCGGGTTTCCATGGTGACCTCGATGTCGTCGAGGCCGTATTCGTCGAGCATCGTCCGGAGCATCCTGGATATCTCCGCGAGCACGGCCGGTGCGTCGTCGGAAGGCGCGTCGGTGGCGGGTGCCGTGGCGGTCTGATTGACGGTGGTCACTGATCGCTCTCCTCGTCCTGTTCCTGGTGGTCCGGGCCGGTCGTCCAGGCCACGGCGTAGTCCCGGTCCGGCAGTCCGGGCGGGTTGGCGATGGTGATGCAGTGGACCTGGTAGCGGCGCGGGCGCTGCCCGGGGGCGGTGGCCGCCACCTCGACGATGAGCCGGACCGTCGGTGCCGGGTCGGAGTGCTCGGCTTCCGGCCGTACCTCGGCGATGGTGAGGTCACCTGGCCGGTCGCGCGGGCCGGTGCCCTCCGCCGAGGCGACCGCCTGCTTCGCGGCCCGGCCAAACGCGGTCGCGAGGGCGTGGTCGTCGCGGTCGGCCACCTCCTCCATGGCGATACCGGGGCCCGGGGCGCCGTGTGCACGCGGCACCACCAGGGCGACCCCGGCCTCCGCCCGGTGTGCCAGCGCGAGGGCCAGTTCGGGCAGGGTCCGGCCGTGGACGCCGATGGCGTACGGGCGTCCACGGGCGTCGTCGCGTATGCCGATCTCGGCGGGAAAGACCGGGCCTTCGCCGTGGTCCCAGAGCCATCGCCGTACGGCGTCCTTGGCCGCGATCCTGCCCAGCAGCCACTGTCTGCGGCCACGTGGCGGCTGGTGTTCATAGCCGATGCGCTCGTGGCTGCCCAGGTGGTTACGCATGATCAGATCGCGGGAGGCCAGATCGGGCCAGCGCTCATGCAGCAGTACCCAGCCGCCCGGCTGGGGCCGGGAGAGCGTGTTGCGCTGTGGGAAGCGCTCCACGGGGCGGGTGTCGGGGTGGTTGTCGAACCGGCGGTCCTGCCAGCCGGACAGCTCCGCCCACACCTCTCCGCCGATCAGCAACTGCGCGTCGGCCTCCAGCGCGGTATCGGTCAGCGAGGTGATCCTGATCAGGCACTCCACCGGTGTGCCGGGACTCGGATGCGGGCCGAAGAAGCGCATCAGACGCATGCCGACCGGGAAGACCACGGTCCGTTCGGTGCGGGTCGCCATGATCCAGTAGCCGAGGAGCTGTCCTACGTTGTCCAGCAGCGCTCCGGGCGCGGGGGGCGTGGTGATCGTGCCGCGGATATGCGCATCGCCGATCGCGGTGAGCGCGGTGAGCCCCTGGAATGCCGGGCCGTGGAACATCCAGCGCTCGGCGTAGACGAGATGTGCGGTGTGGTCGGGGCCGCGCTCGGTGGCGGGGTCGATGGGCCAGGGGGTGGGGCGGGCCGCGGGGTGGCGGGGAGCGACTTCCACGGTGGCGCGGGCGCTGCGGCCGAAGGTGGCGGTGTAGTGGCCCGCCGAGGCGGGCGTCGCGGTGACGGGGACGGTGCTGGGGGGTGCCGCCGTCACCCACTGGTCGAAGCGGGCGCCGTGAACTGCGACGGCCACGGCGCCTCCGGCCGTGTGCTCCGCCGCCGTGTGCTCCGCCGTGTCCATCAGGTGCTGGACGATGGTGGTGGCCGGGACCACGGGCCAGCGGTCCGACTCATCGGGCCAGCCGGGGCGTTGCGGGAAGAAGCAGTGGTCATGGAGGTAGGGCATGGTCTCGGTGGAGACCCGCAGATCGTGGGTGCGCGGGGTCGGTGGGCGGCTCGCCGCGATGACCGCTGTCGCGGTGGTGGCGGTCTCGTCCAGCAGGGCGTTGAGTTCGGCTTCCCACAACGGTGGTGGGCCATCGTTCAGCGGGGCGGGGCGGGTCGGCACCACCCGACCCGCAACCGGCGACGGCGACCGAGCACCACGGCGCGGCCCCGCTTCCCGAGGCACCGCTCGCGATAGTTCATCGCGCAATTCACTCAGCCTCGGTTCGCCGAGGGAGACCAGTGAACCGTTCAGGTCCAGCGCCACCGGAGGAAGCGTGGGTGTGGGGCGCGAGGCTTTACGCGACAGCGTGGGGTCCACCTCCGCCCCCTCCGTCCACAGCGCCGTGGCCACGCGGCGGAGCTGGGACACCCCGTCGCGGTGGGGGGAGTTGGCGGCCACCACCAAGTGGTCGCGACCGTGCAGCGTATCGCCGATGAGCGACCCGAGCTGGCCCGTGCCGACCTGGACGAACGCGCGGAACCCCGCCTCGTACAGGGCCTCGGTCAGCAGCCGGAAGCGCACCGGCTCCAGCAGGTGGCGGATGAACAGCTCGCGCACTTCCGCCTCGGTCGCCGGATACGGTGCGGCGGTCGTCCCGGACCAGACGGGGATCCTGGGTGGCAGCAGCAGCTCGAAGCGTTCCGTCACGGCGCGGATGGGGTCGAGGTAGGGCGCCAGCATCGGAGTGTGGAAACCGGACTGGAAGGGCAGAAGCTGGGCGATCACGCCCTCGGCGCGCAGGGCCCGGACGAACTCCTCGACATCGTCGCGCGGTCCGCACACCATCGACTGGCTGGGCGCGTTGTCGTGCGAGAGCACGATCCGGCCGTCCGCCCGCGCCTTCAGCTCCGCGAGCACCCGTGGCGCACCGGCGCCGAGGACGGCGAAGGCCAGACCGGGTACTCGCAGCGCGTCGGGGTCGAAGGAATCGAGGAAGGCGTCGACCTCCTCGCCCGCGTAGAGGCCGCCCACGGCCAGTGCGGTCCACTCCCCCACGCTGTGGCCGGCCACCGCGTCCGGTACGACCCCCATCCGCCGCAGCGCCGCGTCCAGCAGCCGGCCGACGCCGAAGACACCGACGCCATGGCGGCCGATGTCGCCCACGCGGGCCGCCGCGCCGAAGCGGTCCCCGGCGGGGCGGGAGAGCCCGAAGTACTCGGCGACACCGTCCACGCGGGGGACGAACTCGGCTTCGAGGCCGGGGAAGACGAAGGCGAGCTTTCCCGTGGCCGCCTTTCCCGCAGCCGTCTTTCCCGTGGCTCCCGGGCCCGTCGCCGCCGGGCCCGTGGCCGCCGGGCCCGTGGCCGCCG
>NZ_JAHLEM010000416.1 GCF_018883605.1 Streptomyces niphimycinicus
GGGTGCGGGCGGCGTGGCGGTCGGATGGTGCGGTGTATGCGGAGGTGGCGCTGCCGGAGGAGCATCGGGTCCAGGCGGCGGGGTTCGGACTGCATCCGGCACTCCTCGACGCTGCCATGCACACCATCGCCTTCCACGACCGTGACGAAGGCGATGCGCAGCTTGTGCTGCCGTTCGCCTATCGAGAGGTGGCGCTGCATGCCTCCGGGGCCTCAGCACTGCGCGTGCGCGTGACACCGTCCGGCCCGAACACCATGACCCTCGAGCTGGCCGATGAGTCCGGTGCCTCGGTGGCTTCCGTGGGCTCGGTGGTGTCCCGTCCGGTCAGCCCCGAGCAGTTCGGCACGGCGGCGACGGCGGACCGGATGTTCCGCGTCGCCTGGGAGGAACTGCCGATGCGGCCGGACGGCACGACCGTCGAACCGCTACCGGTGGTCGACGCCGAGGACGTACACCGTCTGGCCACAACGCCGGAGGCTTCGCTCCCAGACGCGCTGTTGCTGGACCTCGGCGGTGGCGTCGGCAGTGGCACCGGCGACGGTTTGGCCGATGTGCGGGAGCTGACCGGGCGGGCGCTGCGGGTCGTACAGGCGTGGCTGGCCGAGCCCTCGTTGGTGTCCAGCCGACTGCTCGTGGTGACGCGGGGTGCCGTCGCCGTCCGGGAGGCCGACCCGGTCGACCCGGCGGTGGCCGCCGTATGGGGCCTGATGGGGTCCGCACAAGCGGAGAACCCCGGGCGGATCCTCCTCCTCGACATCGATCAAGAAACGATCCCCACCGCGCTTCTGCCCGCGATGCTTGCCGGTGACCAGCGCCAACTGGCCTTACGCGACGCCATCTGCTTCACCCGGCACCTCAGCCGTGTCATGAATGTGCCCGAGGCCGAGCCGGTCGGTGTGGGTTTTGGTGGGACGGTGTTGGTCACGG
>NZ_JAHLEM010000417.1 GCF_018883605.1 Streptomyces niphimycinicus
TGCCCGCGATGCTTGCCGGTGACCAGCGCCAACTGGCCTTACGCGACGCCATCTGCTTCACCCGGCACCTCAGCCGTGTCATGAATGTGCCCGAGGCCGAGCCGGTCGGTGTGGGTTTTGGTGGGACGGTGTTGGTCACGGGTGGTACGGGGGCGCTGGGTGCGGTCGTGGCGCGGCATCTGGTGGCGGTGCATGGGGTGCGGAGTCTGGTGTTGGCGAGTCGGAGCGGGCCTGAGGCCGCTGGCGCCGCCGAGTTGGAGGCGGAGCTGGTGAAGGCGGGCGCGCGCGTACGCATCGTGGCGTGTGATGTGGCGGACCGGGACTCTGTCGCCCGGCTGCTGGATATGGTTCCGGGGGATGTTCCGTTGTCTGCGGTGGTGCATACGGCCGGTGTTCTGGACGACGGTGTGCTGACGGCGTTGACCCCGGAGCGTATGGACGCCGTATTCCGGCCGAAGGTGGACGGGGCGCTTCATCTCCATGAGCTGACCCGGGACCTGGAGCTGTCCGCCTTCGCCCTGTTCTCCTCCGCCGTCGGCACTCTGGGCAACGCGGGGCAGGGCAACTACGCCGCCGCCAACGCCTACCTCGACGCGCTCGCCCATCAGCGCCGGGCACAGGGACTTCCCGCCATGTCCCTCGCCTGGGGCATGTGGCAGCAGGCCGCGGGAACGGGCATGACCGGCCGTCTCGGTGATGCCGACCAGCGCCGGATGACACGTGGTGGTGTGGCACCGTTGTCCCCGGCCGAGGGCATGGAACTGTTTGACGCCGCGCTGCGTACGGGCGAATCCACGGTCCTCCCCATCAAGTTGGACCTAGCCGCGCTCCGGGCCCAAGCCGTCGACGGGGCGGTGCCGCCCCTGCTGCACAAGCTGGCGCCACCGGCCCGGCGGGCCGCTCGGGCCACTACGGATGAGGAACTGGTGACCGGCAGGCTGGCCGGGGCGCCCCCCGAGGAGCAGGAGCGGATTCTCCTCGACATGGTCCAGCAGGAGACCGCCCGGGTGCTGGGCCACTCGGCGGCCGCCACGCTCGACCCCGATGTGCTGTTCACCGAGATCGGCCTGGACTCCCTGATGGCGGTGGAACTCCGCGATCGCCTGGCCAAGCGCACCGCGCTGCGGCTGCCTCCCAGCTTTGTCTTCGACCACCCGACTCTCCGGATGCTGGCCCGGGAACTGCGGGACGAGCTGGAGAAAGCCGATGCGGACGCTTCTCCCGGAGGCGCCCGGGAGTGAGTCCGACACACCCGCCCGGTTCAGCCGGACCCGCAGCGAAAGGGATCGCACATGTTCAGCACGGACACGTACCTGGCGCATCTGGGATTTTCCCAGCGGCCCGCACCCACCCTGCCGAACCTGCGGCAGTTGCACCGCGGCCATCTCATGGCGGTCCCCTACGACACCAACCACACGCACCGCCTCAGTGCGGAGAACATGGCCGACATCGATATCGACAAGGCATTCGAGGCCATCGTGCCGACCGGCGCCGGTGGTATGTGCCTGGAGCTGAACACCCTGTTCGCCCGGCTGCTCCGCGAGCTGGGCTATGACCTGGACGTCATCAGCGGTGGCACCTATCTGCCCGGTGACACCTTCGCCCCCGACCCCGAGCACATGCTGATGCTCGTCCGTATCGAGGGGCAGGAGTGGCTGGCCGACGTGGGGCATGCCGGGCTCTGTTTCATCGAGCCGCTGCGCCTGTCCGAGGAGGTGCAGTGGCAGTACGGCTGCGCGTTCCGGCTGATCCGGCGGGACGGCTATCTCGTGCTCCAGGCCAAGACCCTGGAGCACGACTGGCGCACCACCTACCGCTTCACCACCGAGCCCAGGAGCTATGGCGCCTGGGCCGGGGTCGGTGACGGCGACGGCCCGGCCATCCTGGCGGCGATGCGCAGGCGCCGGCGCGTCATCGACAAGGGACAGGTCTTCCTCACCAACAACATGTTCACGATCGTGGAGGACGGCCATGAGAAGGTCACCCTCCTCGTCGATCCGGAACAGCGCGCCCAGGTGCTCGACACGTACTGGGACGGTCGCGACTGACCGAGCCGGTGCCGCCATCCCGTCCCGGCCCGAGGCCGACGACCAGCAGATGAGAGTGATGCGCCATGAAATTCGGTTTGCTGTACGGGGCGCAGCTTCCCCGACCCTGGACCCAGGACTCCGAACACCGCCTGTTCAACGACATGTTGGACGAGATCGAGCTGGCCGACCGGCTGGGCTTCGACCAGGTGTGGTGTCCTGAGCACCACTTCCTGGAGGAGTACTCGCACATGTCCGCGCCCGAGGTGTTCCTCGGTGCGGTCAGCCAGCGCACCAGCCGCATCCGTATCGGCCACGCGGTCGCCCTGATGCCTCCGGCCTTCAACCCGACGGCCCGGGTCGCCGAGCGGATCGCCACGCTGGACCTGCTCTCCGACGGGCGGGTGGATTTCGGCACGGGCGAGTCCACCACCCCCACCGAGCTGGGCGGGTTCGGCGTGGAGCGCTCCGACAAACGGGACCAGTGGGCGGAAGCGGTGGACGCCGTGGCCCACATGTTCGTCGAGGAGCCCTTCGCCGGATCCGAGGGCAAGTACGTTTCCGCTCCGGTCCGCAATGTGCTGCCCAAGTCCCGGCAGAAGCCACATCCGCCGATGTGGATGGCCTGCGGAAACCGGGACGCGATCCGCGTCGCGGCGGCCAAGGGGCTCGGTGCGCTGAACTTCTCCTTCTTCGGACCGGCCGAGACCAAGACGTGGGTCGACGCCTACTACTCGGGCATCGAGTCGGCGGACTGCGTACCCGCGGGGTTCGCGGTCAACGCGCAGATCGCCGCGACCATACCGATGTTCTGCCACCAGGACGAGACCACCGCCGTCGAACGCGCCGTCGACGGCGTCCAGTTCTTCAACTTCGGCCTCGGCTTCTACGCGGGCTTCGGCACCGCCGCACCGGGCCGCACCCGGCTGTGGGAGGAGTTCCAGCGCGACCGCGACAAGCACGGTATGGGCCGCTCCTCCTTCGGCAGGCCCGGTATGCCGCTGGGCAATCCGGCCCGGGGCGCGGTGGGCACTCCGCGCCAGATACGCGACTTCCTGCGGCTGCACGAGGAGGCCGGGCTGGACCAGGCGATCTTCCTCGTCCAGGGCGGTGGCACCCGGCACGAGCACATCTGCGAGTCGCTGGAGCTCTTCGCCAACGAGGTGATGCCCGAGTTCAAGGAGCGCGATGAGACCGCCGAGCGGCTGAAGGCGGCCCGGCTCCGGCCCGCCATCGATGCCGCGATGGCCCGGCGCGAGCCGCCACGGACGGCCGACCCCGACTACATCATCCCCGCCCGCAGCCAGAGCTGAACCCCACCCGCCCGTAGCCGGAGCTGACACCCACCGAAGGAGAACGCGATACCGCCATGGCTGACACCTCCGAAGAAGAACTTCGCATCCTCGACCCGAAGACCGTCGCGGACGAACTGCGCAAGCACGGCCCACCGCGGCAGATCACGATGCACGGCACCACGGCATGGCTCGTCTCCCGATACGACGAGGTCAGGGACTGTCTCGGACACCCCGGCATGAGCCCGGCCGCCGCCTACGCCGCCTCCCAGGGCCAGACCACGCCGGTGAGCGGCCTGTTCGAGGACACGCTGCCCGGCACCAATCCGCCCCAGCACACCCGGCTGCGCAGGCTGCTGGCCAAGGCGTTCACGACCCGCAGGGTGGAGAGCCTGCGGCCGCGGGTGCAGGAGATCACCGACTCCCTGCTGGACCGGATCGCCGTCGAGGGCCAGGCCGATCTCGTCACCGCGCTGGCCATCCCGCTGCCCATGCAGGTGATCTGTGAACTCCTCGGCGTGCCCATCGCCGACCGCACCGAATTCCACCAGTGGGCCGACCTGATGCTCACGCCCCCGCTGGACCCGGACACCGCCGCACGCTCCCAGGACGCGGCCACCAAGCTGTGGACGTATATGGAGGATCTCGCCGAGGCCAGGCGGAAGGCCCCGGAGGACGACCTGATCAGCGATCTGATGTCGGCACATGAGGACGACCGGCTCAGCCACCGCGAAGTGGTCGCCACCGCCCGGATGATGCTGATCGCCGGATACGAGCTGACCGGCAGCTTCATCAGCAACGCGGTCCTCGCCCTGCTCTCCCGGCCGGACCAGTTGGAGCTGCTGCGCAAGGACCCCGAACTGGCCGGGCGCGGCCTGGAGGAACTGCTCCGGCACGCCGGGCCGGGCATCCTCGTCGTGCGTTTCGCCAACGAGGACGTGGAGATCGGCCCCGTGCGGATTCGCGCCGGCGAGCAGGTGCTTCTGGACATGGACGCCGCACACTCCGACCCGGCGCACTTCACCGACGGCGAGCGGCTGGACCTGACGAGGGATTCCGGCATGCATCTCCAGTTCGGCCACGGCATCCACTACTGCATCGGTGCGCCACTGGCCAGGGTGGAAGGGCAGATCGCCCTGGAGAGCCTGGTCCGGCGGTTCCCCGGGCTTCGGTTGAGTGTTCCCGCCTCCGAGATCAGCCACAGCAAGAACCCGTTCATCCGCTCGCTGACCGCGCTCCCCGTCGAATTCGAGGCTCAGCGGCCCGAGGGGTGATCGCTGGACGACGCCGGATCGGCCAGGCCGGTGACCCGCATCGTGATGTTCAGCCGTCCGGACTTCAGTCCGGTGGCCGGGTCACCGGTTCCGGGCAGGATCTTGGGGACGGCATGGTAGGCGTAGCGGGAGGGGCCTCCGAAGACGAACAGATCCCCGGAGCCGAGTTCGAGATCGGTGTACGGCTTGGTACGGGTCTCGGTGTTGCCGAAGCGGAAGACGCAGTTGTCGCCGATGGTGAGCGAGACCACCGGAGCGGATGACCTCTCGTCCTTGTCCTGGTGCATGCCGAGTTTCGCTTGGGCGTCATAGAAGTTGATGAGCGCGGTGTCGGGGGTGTACCCCTCACCGGCTGTCTCGTCGTCGTAGGCGTCGGCCAGCGCGCGGCGGCCCAACTCGACCATCCAGTCCGGAAATTCGGCGACCCGGGCGCCGTTCACATCGTCTGCGGTGCGGGTGTACGCATAGGGCTGCCAGTGCCAGCCGATGCACACCGTCCGCACCGACATGACGCCCCCGCGCGGCAGCTTCGTGTGCCGGATCGGGACCGGGCCGGTGGCCCAGCCCCGGCAGGCGATGACCAGCTCCCGCTGCTGTTCGAGGGTGAGCCAGCCCGGCACATGGACGGCGCCGGGGGCCACCTCGAGGCGTGGGCGGGGGATCAGGGCGTTCATACGGGGTTCTCCGCGGGCGGGTTGGTGATGTCGGGCCGCGATGTGGGGCGGTGGGTTCGGGCGCCATGTCGGAGGCGTCGGCGTTCCGGCCATGGCGTCAGGCCGCGTCATGGAAGACCAGGCCCAGTGCGTGGCGGCGCCCGGAGCGCACCGTGCTGACCCCGTGCCGCATGACACCGGCCGACCAGCCGCGCTTGGTGGCCACCGGGCGGTCACGGGTGGTGAAGATCAGCCCGTGGCCCTGCTGGAGTACGGCCGTGGTGCCCCGGGACTGGGCCCGGGGCCGCTGCTCGACCAGCAGGAACTCCCCGCCCGTGTAGTCCGTGCCGTACGCGTCCAGCCCGATCACCACCTGGAGCGGAAAGAGCATGTCGCCGAACACATCCCGGTGCAGGGCGTTCCAGTCGCCGGGCCCGTATCGCAGCAGGATCTGCGCGGAGCGGTCCTGTCCGGCCTCATGGCACATGGTCAGCCACTTCTCCAGGCTGTCCGGCCAGGGCGCCGGGCGGCCGAGCCGCTCCGCCCAGTCACGGGCGATGGTCAGCAGCCGCGGATAGAGCGCGGCGCGCAACTCGGCGACCGGTTCGGGCAGGTCATGGGTGAAGTAGCGGTACTGGCCGGAGCCGAAGCGTGGCGGGCCATGTCGATCGTGCTCCTGAACCGCTCGTCCCGCTCGTAGAGCCCGGCGATACGGGCGCACTGCGCGGGGGTCAGCAGCCGTGGAGTGAGCGCCCACCCGTGGGTGTCCAGTTCTTCGGCCAGCTCTGTCCAGTCGGCCGCGGCCACGCGCTGGTGGAGCCGTGCGGTGTCGGTCGTGGTGCTCATCGGTGCTTCTCCGCGATCGTGCTCATCGGTGTTCTCCGGGATCCGGGAAGGGTGCGGCACGGGCCCCGACCGGTGGGTGCGAGGCCCGGTGGCTACGGCCCGGTGGGTGCGAGGCCCGGTGGCTGCGAGGCCCGCGCTCAGGCGCTCTGGAGGGCGCCTTCGTGGACGAGGAGTCGCTGCTTGCGCTCCAGCCCGCCCGCGTAGCCGGTCAGTGCGCCGGTGGCGCCGATGACACGGTGGCAGGGCCGCACGACCAGCAGCGGATTGCGGCCGATCGCGGTGCCGACGGAGCGAACCGCGGTGCGCGGGGCGCCGATCTGCCGGGCGATGTCACCGTAGCTGACCGTCGTGCCGTACGGAATGGTCTCCAGCGCCTGCCACACCCTGCGCTGGAAGTCCGTACCGCCCTCGACGCACTGGATGTCGAACCGGACGCGCTCGCCGTCGAAGTACGCGCGCAACTGGGAGATGATCTCGGTGAATGCCTCGGCATCCTCGCTCCAGCCGTCCTGGACGACGGCGCCGCCCTTCTGGCCGGGCACGGACAGGGAGACCAGCGCGGTGCCCCCGGGCGCGGTGGCGGACTTCTCGCCCACCAGCAGCAGCTCGCCGAGCGGGCTGTCGATCGTCGTGTGGACCGTCATGGCTGTGGTCCCTCTCTTCTTCTCGCTGTTCTGTCGTGCGCTGCTCCCAGCATGCGTCTTCCGGAAGGGGAAAGCTGGCGGGATTCGGACATGGTGTTTCCGGCGCCCGGTACCGGGCGTGCGGCGCGTGACTTCCCGCCCTCAGCGGTCGTCCAGGGCCGTCTCGGCCCAGATGACCTTGCCATAGGAGGTGTAGCGGGTGCCCCAGCGCTGGGCGAACTGGGCGACGAGGAAGAGTCCGCGTCCGCCCTCGTCGGTGGTCGCGGCCCGCCGCAGATGTGGCGAGGTGCTGCTGCCGTCGGAGACCTCGCAGATCAGGCCGCGGTCGCGCAGCAGCCGGATGCGCACGGGAGCTGTGCCGTACCGCAGGGCATTGGTGATCAGTTCGCTGATGACCAGCTCGGCGGTGCACACGGCGTCCTCCAGGCCCCATGCCCGTAGTGTCCGGGCGCAGGCGGCGCGGGTCGGGGCGACCGCCGCCGGGTCGAACGGCACCTCCCACTCGGCCACGTTCTCCGGGTCCAGCAGCCGGGTGCGGGCCACCAGCAGTGCGACATCATCGTTCGGGCGGTCCGGGAGGACGGTGTGGAACAGGCTGCGGCAGGTCTCGTCCGGGCCGAGGTCCGGCTCGGCCTTGAGGGTGTGGCGCAGCAGGTCCAGGCCGGTGCCGGCGGTTCGGCCGTGGCCTTGCAGGAGACCGTTGGTGTACAGCACCAGGCGGCTCGCGGCGGGCAGCGAGAGGCTGACCGCCTCGAAGGGCTCTCCGCCCTGGCCCAGGGGCGGGGAGGCGGGCATCGCGGGGATGTCCACGGTGCCGTCCGGGCGGGTCAGGACGATGCCCGGATCGCCGGCCCGGGCCATGGTGCAACGGCCCGACACCGAGTCGTGGATCGCGTACAGGCATCCGGCGCCGGTGATCCGGCTGCCCTGCGAGCCGGCGTCATGCTCCAGGTCGAGCCGGGTGACCAGCTCGTCCAGATGGGAGATGAGCTCGTCCGGGGGCAGGTCCAGGGCCGAGAAGTTCTGCACCGCGGTGCGCAGTTGGCCCATGGTGGCCGCGGCGTGCACACCCTGCCCGGGCACCTTCCCGACGACCAGCGCGACCCGGGCGCCGGGGAGGGGGATCACATCGAACCAGCTTCCGCCCACCGTGCCCTGCGCGGGCAGATAGCGGGACGCCGCCTCCACGGCGTCCTGGTCGGGCAGACCACTGGGCAGGAGGGTGCGCTGGAGGGCGGCGACCGTGGCGTGTTCGTGGGCGTAGCGGCGGGCGTTGTCGACGCACACGGCGGTGCGCACGGCCAGCTCCCCGGCGATCGCCAGATCCGCTTCGTCGAACGGCTCGCCGCGCCGGGTCCGCCAGAAGGTGGCCAGGCCCAGGGTGACACCGCGGAAGCGCAGCGGGACGGTGATCAGCGAGTGGACCCCGTGGTCGAGGAGGTGCCGGGCCTCGGCACCGGATCCGGCCGGCGGCCACTCGGCGGTGCTGGTCGGATCGGCCTGGAGTACGGCGGCTCCGGTCTGCACGGCGCGGCTCTGCGGTGTGGCGGCTGCGTAGCCGACCCGCTCGCCCACGCGGAAGACGGGGGCTTCGGGGGGAACCCCGCCCACGGCGGTCCGGTGCGGTGCCAGGGGCTCGTACGGCGGCTCGGGCTCCTCGCCGCGCAGAACGGGTTCCAGCAGCTCGACGGTGACGATGTCGGCGAACCGGGGGACGGCCACGTCCACCAGTTGCTCGGCGGTGCCCGTCAGGTCCAGGGAGGAGCTGATCCGCACTCCGGCGTCGGACAGCAGCCTCAGCCGCTCGCGGGCCTCCTCGGCCCGGCCGGACAGCACCCGCAGCGCGGTGGTGTCCCGCAGCGTCACCACGCTTCCGGCGGGATCGCCCGCACGGTCCGTGGACCGCATATTGACCACCAGTAGCCGGTCCCCGCAGGGGTGCACCTCGTCCGTGACCCGCCGTCCCGACGTCAGCAGCTCCGTCAGATGCGGTTCCAGGCCGAGCGCGCCGATGTGCCGCCCCTCCGCGTCCGGAGCCAGCCGGAGCAGCTCCCGGGCCTCGTCATTGACCAGCAGCAGCCGCCCGTCCTCCGTCAGGACCAGCACCCCCTCGCGGACCGAGTGCAGCACCGCGTCATGGTGCTCGTACATCCGCCGCATTTCCACGGTGCCCAGGCCATGGGTCTGCCGCCGCACCCGCCCGCTCATCAGCGCCGTCCCGCCCGTGGCCAGGGCCAGCGCCCCGGCACCACTGCCGAGCAGCAGTGGCAGCCGG
>NZ_JAHLEM010000418.1 GCF_018883605.1 Streptomyces niphimycinicus
CGCATTTCCACGGTGCCCAGGCCATGGGTCTGCCGCCGCACCCGCCCGCTCATCAGCGCCGTCCCGCCCGTGGCCAGGGCCAGCGCCCCGGCACCACTGCCGAGCAGCAGTGGCAGCCGGTGGTCCACCGCGCTGTTCACGCTCGCGACCTTGACCCCGACCGACACTCCGCCGATGAAGGTCCCATCGGCATTGGTGACGGGGACCGCCGAGACGACGGACGGGCCCTGGCTGGCCCGGAAGGTCTCCGTGATCGTCTTTCCGCTCAGCTCGTCCCGCACCAGCCCGGCCGGTCCGACGATCCGCTTGCCGATCATGGGCGCCTCGGGGTGGGTGAGGCGGATGCCATGAGTGTCGAACAGCACGACGCTGTCGACACCGGAGCCCTTCCGTGTCGCCTCCGCATGGGAGATGAGCTGCGCCGTCGGCTTGTCGTGGCTGATGGCCCGCGCTATTCCGGGGGAGTGCGCGAGCGTCTCGGCCACCGCGAGGGAGCGTCGGCGGGCATCGAGTGAGCTGTGTTTATGGGCATCCGCCGCTACGGCCACCACTGCGGCGGCCACCAGAACCAGGGTCAGCAGAAGCTGGAGGATGAACGCCTGCCCGGCGACGCTCCGCACCTTCGACCGGGGCCCCAGCCGACTCCGGGTCGCACGGGCGTATCGGCTCATATCGGCATTTATAACATCCTCCTCGGCGTAGGCGAGAAGGAGGGTGCGACATCGTTTTGATCGATCAATGCGCTGATCAAGGGCGGTTTTCGGCGGCAGGGGAAGGTGGGTTACGCGTCCGCCCGGACGCGGGCACAATGAGGCGGCTGGACCAACTGACGGCCGTTTCAAGGAGGTTCGGGTGAGAACAGCACGCCGTACCAGAAGACGTGGTCGGCTGATCGCCGCGATGTCCGGTCTGTTCGCCACGGCAGTCCTCGCGACAGTCGGCACGAGTGCGGCCGCTTCCTCCGCGCCCACCGCCCCGTCCCCGCCGCCACCCCCGTCCACTTCTGTGTCGACCACCGTGTCCGCTGCCGCCTCGGCCGTGGCATCCCTGGATGTCCCGAGCACGGCCTGGACCGTGGACGAGCGCACGGGAACGCTGCGTGTCCTCGTCGGTACCACGGTCCGGGGAGCCGACCTGGCCAGACTCGACCGCACCGCCGACCGTTTCCGCGGCGCCGTCACCGTCGAGCGGCTCGACGGGCCGCTGCGGACCCTTCTCTCGGGCGGCGACGGGATCTACTCCTCCATGGGGACGCGCTGCTCCGCGGGGGTCAATGCGCAAAGTGGCGCCACGTACTACTTCATCACGGCCGGCCACTGCACCGATGGAAATCCCACCTGGTAAGCCGACTCCGGTGCGACCACCCCGGTCGGCCCGACGACCGGCACCAGCTTCCCGGGCAATGACTACGGCGTCGTCCGGTACGCCAACACGGCCGTTCCGCACCCCGGGACCGTGGGAACGGTCGATGTCACCGGGACCGCCACCGCCCATGTCGGCCAGCAGGTCCGCCGACCGGCCTCCGTCCTCCCGCCCCGGCTCCCGGCAGCGGCGGCCCTGTGGCGCGTTGCCGGGCCGGGACCGCCCACCGCAGGTCCCGGCCCGGCGACGGAGACAGCCGATGGCCCCTGAGAGCCGCCGTCACAGCCCGTGGCGGCGGTCGCCCAACACCGCTTCGGAGACCCGCGATTCCATCTCCGCGGAGAACGGTGCCTCGCCGCGCGCCCGGGCGGCTACGGCCTGCCGGGTCTCCTCGGCGATCAGATCCGCGTTGATCTGGGCCGCCGCGACCGCGCCCGCCGCCGCGGCGCCACCGACCTGGGCGGCCAGATCGGTGACATTGCCCGCGACCCACAGCCCGGGCACCTCGGTGCGGCCGGTCGCGTCGGACGGGATGTGCTCACCGGCGCCACTCGGGTGCTCCACCGCCCGCAGTCCGAGCGCCGAGACGAGGCCGGTGCGCGCCACCATCCGCGACGCGACGGTCAGTGCCTCGCGCTTGACCACGCTGCCGTCGGTCAGCCGTACGCCGACGAGCCGGTCATCGACGATCTCCAGGGACGCCACCTCGCCGTCCACCACGCGGATGCCACGGGCGGCCAGTTGCTCCGCCTCCTCACCGGCCGGCGACGGCAGGGTGTGGGGGAAGAAGGTGACATCGTCGCTCCACTGGCGGAACAGCAGCGCCTGGTGCACCGAGAGCGGCCCACTCCCCAGGACGCCGATGGCCTGGTCACGGATCTCCCAGCCGTGGCAGTACGGACAGTGCACCACATCCCGGCCCCACCGGGACCGCAGCCCCGGGACGTCCGGCAACTCGTCGATTAGCCCGGTGGCCAGCAGCAGCCGGCGCGCATGGACGCTCCGGCCGTCGGTCAGGGCCACCTGGAACCCGGTCTCCTCCCGGGTGACGGTGCCGACCTCGCCGGACACCACCTGGCCGCCATAGCCGCGGACCTCGGCCCGGCCCCGCTCCACCAGCTCGGCCGGCCCGATCCCTTCGCGGGCCAGCAGGCCATGCACCCCCGAAGCCGGGGCGTTGCGCGGGGCGCCCGCGTCGATCACCACCACCGACCGCCGCGCCCGGGTCAGCATCAGCGCCCCGCTCAGCCCCGCGGCGCCACCGCCGATCACCACCACGTCATAGGTGTTCTTCAGCTCATCGGTCACGTCGACCACCTCCACGGCAACCATGCGAACCCGGCCACCATGGGTGCAAACTTTGTTGCCGAGGCGGCAAAGCGATGGTCAGGCGGCGGGCGTGGCGCCGCGCCTGCGGGCGATCTGGCCCGCGACGATGTCGACGGCCAGGAAGGCGGCCAGCGGAATGCCGAGGAGGGGCAGGTAGTAGCCGATCACGGCGGTGGCCGCGGCCAGCGGGAGGAGGACATACAGCGGTACCCGCCGCCATGCGCCGCGAGGGATCGGGCGGCCGAAGGCGGAGGCGCGGCCGCGCTGCCACCACATGCGGTAGCCCCAGACGATCAGCAGGATCAGCGCGAGCGCGAGAGCGGCCAGGGCGATCTGATTGACGAGGCCGAAGAGGTTCCCGGTGTGGAGGTCGATGCCCCAGCGGGAGAGCTTGGCGAGCACCGGGTAGTCGGCGAACCGCTGGACGTCGGTCACCTCGCCCGTGGCCGGGTCGATGGCCACCGAGTCCTGCTTCTCGGGCCAGCTCCGCTGGATCTGGCTGACGACATACGCACTGCCCGGCTCGGCGGGCGGGACGATCTCGACGGGGTTGTCCAGGTCCTTGGCGCGGGCGGCCGTCAGTACGGCGTCCAGGCCCACATCGGCGGTGTGCCCGGCCGCCTCGCCCGTACCGCCCATGTCCATGCCCGGCATGGAGCCGGAGCCCATATGGTGTCCGGCGTGTTCGCCGCCGCCGACGGTGGCCGAGACGGTCGGGGTGGTCTGGCCGAGGGCGGCGCGCAGGTCCTCCACATTGGCCCCCGCGTAGGTGGACCAGGTCAGGCCGGTGGCGGACAGGAACAGCAGCCCCAGCGCCACCCACAGCCCGACCGCGCCATGGAAGGACATGGTGCGCCTGCGGCCGGTGGTGGTGCGGTCGGGCAGCGCGACCGCCCGCAGCGTGCGCTTCTTACGGCGACGGCTGAGCCAGAGCACCACACCGCCGAGGGCGATGACCCACAGCCAACTGGCGGCGAGTTCGCTGTAGAGGCGGCCGGTCTGCCCGAGGTGCAGATCGCGGTGGAACTCATCGATCCAGGTACGCAGCGGGAGGGCGCCGGTGGAGCCGTACTGCTCCAGCGCCCCGCGCACCTTCCCGGTGTACGGGTCGACGAACACGGCCAATGTGTGGTCGGGATCGACGCCCTTGACGCCGGAGAGCAGCACCCGGGTGGTGGCGCCGTCCTCGGGGGAGGGCCGTACGGCGCTGATCTCACCCTCGGGGTGGGCCTTGCGTGCGGCCGCCACCTGCTGGGAGATCGGCAGTTCGCGGTCGCCGACCGGGACGCGCAGCTCGTGGGCGTAGACCAGCTTCTCGGCCTGGAACGATCCGGCGTACAGCAGCCCGGTCACGGCCGCGACCAGCAGGAACGGCGCGACCAGCACCCCCGCGTAGAAGTGCAGCCGCAGTACGAGCGGCCGCAGGCCCGCCCATGCGGATCCGCCGGACCCGGACCCGGACCCGCCCGACTCGGCTTCGGCCTCGGCCTCGGCGGGGGAGTGTGGCTCCTTGTCGGCGGCGTCATCCGGGGAATCGCCCGTGGCCGGGGCGAGCGGTTCAGCGGACATGGACGGCTCCTGGCTCGGGGGCAACGGCGGGAGGCGGACGCGTATCGGGCCGCCGGTTGAGCTGTCGGCCGCGCACACGGCTGAGTTCCGGGCACTATCTGTGAGCTGGCTCACATGCGTTCATTCACTGGCTCACATGCGTTCATTCAGGGGTGGCCCCACACGCCATGCTTGTCACCGGCGTGATGAAGATTGAGCCGTCGTCACGCACTCCGGCGGCGGCTGGCACCATGGCTGCCATGTCCGCCGGGCCACCCTTCCGTCTCGCACGAGCCGCCGTGTTCGCGGCGGTGTGCGTCGTGGTGACCGCGCTCGGGCACACGGTGATGTCCAGCGACGCCCTGCCGGTGTGGGCCGTGGCCGCCGCGTTCGCCGGGACGACGGCCGCCGCGTGGTGGGTCGCCGGGCGCGAGCGCGGAGCGCTGGTCGTGACCGGTGCGACGGTGGTCGCCCAACTTGGCCTGCACATGGCGTTCCGGTTCGCGGAGACGACCGTCGCTCCCGCCGCGGGCAGCGCCATGGGTGACCGGATGCCCGGTATGCGGGGCATGGGCGCCGCCCCGATGAGCGGCGGCGCCATGGGTCATATGCACCATGGCGGGGACGCGATGTCCGCCGCCGCGCCGTCGATGAGCCATCTGCCGTGGCCCTGGGCGGGCCCCGGCGGGGCGGGCATGGCCACGGCCCACCTGCTCGCCGCGCTGATCTGCGGACTATGGCTGTGGCGCGGCGAGCGGGCCGCCTTCCGGCTCGGCCGCGCCCTCGCGGTCCTGCTGTTCGTCCCGCTCGTCCTCGCCCTGCGCATCCTGGGCGCGGGCGCCACTCCGCTGCCCGCATGGCCGTCCGCACCGGCCTTCGCCCGCCGGCCGCGCGGAGTTCCGCTACGGCACGTCATTCTCCGCAGAGGGCCACCGAGGCGGCTCGCCGTCCGCTGAACCGCCCGTCCTTCCCCCGCCCCGACCTGGGGTGAGTGCCGGTTGACGGGCGGAGTACCGGCGCCTGCCCGGCGTCGGCCCCATCCGTCGGCACCGCCGGCTCCTCGCCGTCCCGCCGCGCCCTCGCGCGGCCGGTGGCGCCTGCCGGCGTGCCGTTCACCGCCACCGAAGGACGTGTGACGATGCCTTCCGCCACGTTGCCCGCCGCACCGACGAGAGCCGTGCACGGCTTCACCACCGCGGCGAACGACCGCCAGGTCACCGCATGGGCGCTGGCCGCCCGAGACGGCGACCGCGACGCGGTCGACCACTTCATCCGCGCCACCTACCGGGATGTGCGCCGCTTCGTACTCCATCTCAGCGCCGACCCCCACGGCTGTGAGGACCTCGCCCAGGAGACGTATCTGCGCGCGCTGACCGGACTCTCGCGCTTCGCCGGCCGCTCATCGGCCCGGACATGGCTGCTGTCGATCGCCCGCCGGGTGGTCGTCGACCGCTACCGCATGGCCGCCGCCCGCCCCCGCACGCTGGAGGCGGACGACTGGCAGGAGGTGGCCGAACGGGCGCAGCCCGTCGGGCTTCCCGGGTTCGACGAGGGGGTGGCGCTGATGGACCTGCTGGCGGCGCTCGCCCCGGCGCGGCGCGAGATGTTCCTCCTCACCACGGTGCTCGGCCTGCCGTACGCGGACGCCGCCACCGCGACCGGCTGCCCGATCGGCACCGTGCGCTCCCGTGTGGCCCGCGCCCGTGAGGACATCAGCGCACTGCTGGCCGCGGCCGAAAAGGCCGCGGAACCCGCGCGGTTGGCGGGCTGAGCCCAACGACGATGCGGGACGCGGCGGGTGGCGGCCCATCGACGGCCGTCACCTGCCGCGTCCCGTACGTCGCCACCGCCACCGCCACCGCCACCGCCACCCCTCGCCCGGCCAGGTGTCGTACGAGGGAGCGGGCCTCGATCAGTGGCCGACCACATTCGCCCTCGCCCGACGCACACCAGATGTCGTTCCGGCAAGCAGCGGCTCGAGTTCCGGGCCCGGGCGGAGGCATCGGTACGGACGTGGCGCGCGGCTCTACGGAGCCGTCACCTCGGGGCAGAGCGACAGCAGCTCGGACGGCTTGTGCAGGATCACATCGGGCTCCGCCGCGAGCAGGGTCCTCTCGTCGGTCTCCCCCCACATCGCCGCCACGGCGGTGATCCCGGCCCCCCGCGCGCTGGCCAGGTCGGTCACCGCGTCCCCGACCATCACGGTCCGGTCGGGGTCGGCGTCCATCAGGTCCATCGCCTTCAGCACGATGTCCGGCGCGGGCTTGGGCCGGGCCACCTCGTCCGAGCCGAGGACCACGTGAAACTGGTCACGGATGCCCAGCGTGTCGAGCAGCGAACGCGCCCGGGGGCCGCTCTTCCCGGTGGCCACGGCGAGCCGCAGCCCGCGGTGGCGTAACTCCGACAGCAACTCGGGCACACCGTCGAACATCTCCACCAGGTGGGCGAGCCGGTAGCTCTCGCGGACGAACGGGGCCTCCATCTCCAGCGGAAGACCCATGATCCGCATGATGTCGGGGAAGTAGCGGCCCAGATGCCGGTTGTACTCCTCGAAGGGTGGCTCACCCTCGCCGACGACCTCGGCGTAGGCGAGGGTGAACGCCTCGCGCATCACCGCGAAGCTGTTGACGAGGACACCGTCGAGGTCGAAGACCACCGAGGTGATCGGGGCGGTACCCGCGCCGGAGAGCGGGTCGCCGTGACTGATCGGATGGCTGGTCATTTGAACACTCCCGTGGTGCGGGCCGGTTCGGCGGACCGCCGGTCCCGGGTCTCGGGGGCGGTCCGGGTATCAGGGGCGGTTCGAGTCTCAGGGTCCGTTCGCAGAAGGCGATGGCGACGGCACGCCGGGAGAAGCGGCGGGGCCGCCCGGTGCGGTCACACCGGCGCCGACACCGACTCCCGGAGCTCCTGCGGGATCCGGGCCGAGGTGTAGACCCGTTCGATGGCGCCGATGGTCCGGCGGACCTCCTCGATCACCCGGCCCCGCCCCGCCGGGTCGCGCAGCAGCGCGGGAACCATGTCGAGCTGCCGGTCGTACTCGGTGCCGATCGGTTCGGTGGGTACCGCCACCGGACGGGTCGTACCGTCGACGGTGCGGGTCAGGGTGGACTTCTCGAGGCGGTTCGGGCTGAATCCGAAGGTGCAGCGCAAGGTCGCGCTGCCCGCGCTGCCGTCGATCGTCACGCGCGTGGTGTCCAGTGCCTCGTGCGAGGCCCAACTCGCGTGCAGCACGACGGAACGGCCGTCGTCGGTGATGAGGAATCCGCGCGCGGTGTCCTCCACATCGGTGCCGCCCGAGAGCACCGGGCCGGCGTCGTCGCCCCGCCACGCGGCCCGCGAGGAGCGCTGGGTGATGAAGTCGGACGACACGGTGCCGATGGCATGCCGGAACGCGGCGGTGCCCAGCAGCGGCACCGCGATGTCGAACAGATGCCAGCCCAGGTCGACCAGCGCCCCGCCGCCCGCGAGCGACCGCTGGGTGAACCAGCCGCCCCGGTCGGGTACGCCGCGCGCCCGCACCCAGGCGAGTTCGACATGGCGGATACGGCCCAGCCGGGCGGCGACCCGGTACAGCCCGCGCACATCGGCGCGGTAGCGCGCCGCGCTCCCGGCCAGCAGCACCGCGCCACCGGAGCGCTCCGCGGCGGCCAGCCGCTCGGCCTCCTCGGAGGTCAGGCACACCGGCTTCTCCAGGAACACCGGAATGCCCTTGGCCAGCAGCTCGGTGGCGACCTCGCAGTGCAGATGGTTGGGCACCGCGACCACCGCCAGGTCCACCTCCGCGGGATCGAGGTCGTGGACCGCCGCCAGCACCGGCAGCCGGTCGGCGCCCTCCGTCTCGGCGACGGCCGCGCGGCCGCGCTCGTCGGGATCCACCGCGGCGATCACGGTGAAGGCGGGGTTGCCGCGGAGCCGGGGCAGCCAGATCGAGCGGGCCGCCCACCCCAGCCCCACCACGGCGGTCCGGATCGGCGTCCCGCCGACGGACGGGGCGCTCATGAGCCCGCGAGCACGTCGGCGACGACGGCGGCCACTTCGTGCATCTGCTCCTCGCTGCCCAGCAGCACCCGGTGGTGCAGCCATACGCAGTCGCGGGTGAGCGCCTCGGAGTGCGGGCAGCGGCGGGCGAGCTCGTCCACCGTGAGATCCGGCGCCGCGATCTCCCAGAAGGCGTCCGTACGGTAGACCGCGCGGAAGGCGACGAACGCGGGCACTCCGCGCTCGATGAGCACGTCGACGATCTTCGCGCGGCGCTCCTCGGTGAGGCCGGGAACCCGGAACATCGCCATGTAGTGCGGGTTGCGGTCACCGCGGTCGTCACGCGACTGCGGTACGACACCGGGGATCTCGGCGAGCAGCCGGCTCAGCACCGGCCAGCGCTGCTCACGCGTGGTGATCTGGTCCGCCAGCCGGCCGAGTTGGGCGCGCAGCACCGAGGCGGAGAACTCGTTCAGCCGGAAGTTGGAGCCCGAGGTGCGGTGGAAGTAGCCGCGGTCGGTGGGCGGACGTCCGCAGCTATGCCGGACGAAGCCCCGCTCGTACATCTCGGCGTCGGGGAAGAGCACGGCGCCGCCCTCACCGGCGGTCATCAGCTTCCCGTTCTGAAAACTGAACGCGGCGACCGAGCCCAGCTCGCCGACCTTCTTGCCGCGCCACTGCGCACCGTGGGCATGGGCCGCGTCCTGGATCAGCGGCACCCCCGAGTCGGCGGACAGCTTGCCCAGCGCGTCCATGTCGCACATCTGACCCGCCATATGCACCGGCATGATGGCGCGGGTCCGCGGGCCGATGGCCGCTTCGACCGCCGATGGATCGATGCAGTAGGTGTCCGGGTCGACGTCCACGGGAACGGCCACCGCGCCCAGCCGCTGCGCGGCCTGCGAGGACGAGATGAAGGTGAACGCGGGAACGATCACCTCGGTGCCGGCGCCGATGCCGAGCACCTCCAGGGCGAGCTCCAGCGCGTGCGTTCCGTTGGTGACCGCGAGGGCGTGCTCGCTGCCATGGGCCGCGGCGAACTCCGCCTCGAAGGCGTCGACCTCACCGCCCCCGATACGCCACCACTGCCCCTGATCCAGGGCCCGAATGAGGCCCTCGCGCTCCTCGTCGCCATACTGCGGCCAGGCGGGCAGCTCGGATCCCAGGCGCACATCATTGCTCATGATTTCCCTACTCCCTTAATGCGTTATGGAGGCAGGTCCGCGGCGGACGCATTAGCACGCTAACCGGCCGACGGGGCAAACGTCATTCCCCCTCAGGGCCCCCCTACAGCCCCCTTAAAAACGGAGTTGACCAAGCTCTCGGGCCGAGGCCAAGGGCACCGTGCTATAAATGCACTTCCGTGATGAGCCGCTGTAATTCAGCCGACCCCACATGGCGAGGTGTGCATTGAGCAGGCTGTTGTTGGTGAACGGACCGAATCTCGGCATACTCGGGAAGCGACAGCCCGAGATCTACGGCACGGATACGCTTCAGGACATCGAACGCTGGGTCGGAGAAGAGGTCGCGGAGCGCGGCTGGAAAGTGGATTCCTACCAGTTCGATGGCGAAGCGGAGATCATCCGCACCATTCAGGGGAACTACGACACGGTCGGCGCCATCATCAATCCGGCCGCGCTCATGATGGCCGGCTGGGGTCTTCGGGACGCACTGGCCAACTATCCGCGGCCCTGGATAGAAGTGCATCTGTCGAATGTCTGGGCCCGTGAGCAGTTCCGCCATGAGTCGGTGACGGGGCCGCTGGCCGCGGGCGTCATCTTCGGGCTCGGCGCCCTGGGATACCGGCTCGCCGCACGCGCCCTGCTCGAGAAGGTGCCGGACTGAGCGGCCACTCCGCCGTCACTCCACACCGCCAAGGCCGACGAGCCGGGAGGCGACCATCAGTCATCTGGGAATCGACGTCGGCGGCACCAAGGTGGCGCTGCGCCTCGAACACGACGACCTGAGCATCAGCGAATCCTCCTTCCGCTGGGCCGAGCCGGACGGTGCGGACGCCATGACGTCCGTCGACCCCACCCGCGACCTGGATCTGCTGGCGCGACACGTCTCGGAGTTATGCGCCGGTGACCCCGAGCGGCTCACCGGCGTCGGGGTCGCGATGCCCGCCACCCTCGACGCCGCCGGCACGGTCACCGCCTGGCCCGGCCGCCCCGGCTGGACCGGAGTGGACCTGGGCGGCGCGCTGTCCGCGCTCTTCGGCGACGCCGAGGTGCGCTGCGCCGACGACGGCGATCTGGCCGCCCTCGCCGAAGCACACGAGGCCGGCTGCCCGGATCTGCTCTACCTCGGCGTCGGTACGGGGATCGGCGGTGGCATCGTGCTGAACGGGAAGCCCGTCCCCGGCGTGGGCCGCGGCTCCTGCGAAGTCGGCCACCTGGTCGTGGACCGCGATGGACCGCTGTGCGACTGCGGCCGGCGCGGCTGCGTCCAGGCGGCGGCCTCGGGCCCGGCGACCCTGC